>NZ_JADYUH010000001.1 GCF_021531665.1 Prevotellamassilia timonensis | reverse complement strand
GAGATTTATTCGCATGTCTGGAAAGCGCCCACACAGGCTATTAAATACCAACGATTTCAAAGAACTCTTATTTTACGGTGTCTCGGACGCTGCGTGATTAGCCAAATTTCAAGGAATTATTGATAAGTGAACTTATCCTACGTTATTCTCTTTTGCTCTATTGTTTCTGGAGTGTTTCTTAGCTTTTCTTATTCTTGTTTCTTCCATGTAGCCAGCTGTTATTATGCCAGAAGGAAGGGCTATTATCGCAATACCTACCAAGGCTGATACCATACTGACAAGTCTTCCCCATTCTGACACAGGATAAATGTCACCGTACCCAACAGTAGTCAAAGTACATGTCGCCCAATATACAGCCTCAAAGAAGTTGTCAAATAGATAATCTCCCGTAGCCGGATTTATTTGTTCAACATTGAACATGAACATTGCAGTTATAAGAATATAGAATAATGCAAAACCAACTACTGTTAGAAGTATTCTTGCCTCCTTTCGGAAAACGGAAATCATTATCTGTAGTGGTTCGTATAACCTGAATATTCTAACAACTCTAACGATCCTGAAAAGTCTGTATATTCTGAATATCTTTAACGAAGAATTGAAATAGCCTAATCCTGGAAGTATTGACAACAGGTCAAATATCGCCTCTAATGTGAATGGGTATATTATAAAAGGTAATACACCTTTCTTCTTCAAACGATAATCTGCAGTAAACCAACGAAGGATATAATCAATCAAGAACACAAGACAGGATATGATTTCAATCCATCGTGTCCACACATGCTGTTCTCTAATTGTTAAAGGAACCAAACTGACAAAGATCATTGCCAATAGGAAACGATCATAGAGCCTTGATATAAGGTTCTTGTCATCACCATATTCCACAATAACAAAGAGTTCTTTTCTATTCATAAACAATACCCCCAGTCAAGAATTTGAAAGCTTCAGTATCACTAAATACGAGTAATGGCAGAACTTTCTGCCATTACCCTATGATAATCACTTAATGATTAGAAGTTTACTTTCTCGAATACCTGACACAAGGAATCCAAGAATGAAGTGGACCAGCTTGGGCTTGAACCAAGGACCTCCAGATTATGAGTCTGTTGCTCTAACCAACTGAGCTACAAGTCCAATTGTGCAAAATGGTGTTTGCGGGGGCAAAATTAGGGCTTTTCCGCCTTCTTCCCAAATTTTTGCAGGTGTTTTTGAAATTCGCCCCGTCTGCTTCCGGCAGGCGGGGCGAATTTGTGAGGAGATGCCGTCAAGAGTGATTCTTGAGAGAACAGGGAGCGGAATCAGCGAGCGATGCGTTTGCTGCCATCCTCAATGTAGGGTTGTCCGGAAATGGGACGCGTGATGCGGCGACCGTCTATGGTGTATTTCTTTCCGGATTTATTTCCGACGGTGGTGGGAGCGGTGATTCCTTCGGGCACGCCCTCGATGATGGTGATGGGCATCTTCTGCAGGCTGAAACTGCTGATTGCCATGCACTGCTGTCCCGACATGTTGGCGAGAATGCCAAGACTGACATCGGCAGCCTCCCGGACACTGAACGTCACGCTGTTCTCTGAAATGGTTGAGGACTTCGGCTGCATGGCAGCGTATGCCAATGCCGTGGTGGAGAGTTCCGATGTGAGCGGGAAGGAATTGCCGAGAGTTGCCACGAGATAGCAACCGGAAGATTCGCCTTCGTATTCTGTGTCATAAACCGCCGTAAACTTATAGGTGCCGGCGGGGAGGTGAACTGTCTGATAGACTTGATGGTCCTTCAGTTCCTTCTCGAAGCCGTCCCATTGGGTGGTGATGGTGAAGTCTCCGTGCTTGCCGTAATCGACGTGTGCTCCGGTGTAGGTGGACTGTGCCACGGGATTCACCTTGGTCCAGGAAGCAAGTTCCATGAAACGGTTGTTATAGGCACTGATGCACTTTCCGGTGTCTTTGAAGGATGCCTTGTAGTTGACAAGATAGGCAGAGGTGATGTCCTGCGCCACACTTTCTTCGAAGTTGAGACAGAAGACACCCTTTGAGTCACTCCAAGCATCGCCGTCAGGTCCGAAGCCGATGCGCGTTCCAGTGTTGCCGTTGGAGGTGGCGTCCAACGCGTTTCCGGAACTTTGGTCAAAGCGGTAGTAGAGTTTCAGTCCATAGTCAGCCTCAGCAGCAGAAACGTCCTTGTCGGCGATGGGTTGGTTGCAGAAAGTTTGAATCTGCTCCTCGGTGAGCGTTTTGTTCCAAACTCTGAGTTCATCGATGGTACCCGCCATGGGAGCAGCGCTTGGACCAACATAGAAGACGGAGGGTGCAGACAGCGTAGTGGTGCTCATGGCTTTACTCTGGAAAAGTTCTCCATCGCGATAGAACTTGACCGTGCCACTGTTGAAGGTCACGGCGTAGTGGTGCCACTCGTTCGGAATGACATAACCGTCATCTGTGGTGGAGGTGAGGTTCTTGGTGGAGATGCTCATAGCGGCGTTGGAGTTGGTCTTAAGGAGGAAAGTAGAAGCGTTTTCTCCGATTCCGTTTCCGACGGCTGCCAACGCACTCGGACGCATCCACCATTCGACGGTGAGTGTTTTCAACCCTGTGGTCATGGGGACAGTCGTGGTTTTCACGTAGGATGTACCGTTGGAGAAGGTCAGTCCGTTGCCACTTTCGGCGTTGCAAACGGTGAGCGCCTTGGCTTGGACTGCACTGCTGCTGCCGACTTCATTGGTTGTGGTGAGTGAGATGTTGTAGATGCCCGAATGTTCGGGAATGAAAATGGGATTCTGTTCGTTGCTCGTGAGTGCGAATTTTTCACTGACGATGTCCCATTTCCAGGCGGTCGGTCCGAACTTCGTGAGGTCGTGGAGTCCGACAGCCTCGCCTTTCACCAAGATGGGGTTGTCCACTCGGAAGTTAGCCTGCGGTGCCACAGCCGTCACGCTGACTTGTTGGGTGGTGGATGCTTTTTGTCCGTCAGGTGAAGTCACGGTGAGGGTGACGTCGTAGGTTCCTTCTCTTTGATAGATGGCAGCAGCCATGGGTGTGGTCACCTTCTCTTTGTCTGCTCCGGGCATGCTCCATTCGTAGGTGTATCCTGTGAGAGAAGAGGAAGGAATGAAGCTGATGCGTTCGCCGGCGGCGACGTTGGATTTGCTGACGGTGAAGTCTGCTGCGGGAGCGGGAGAGGAGAGGACGGTCACGGTGATTTCATTTTCTTCCGTTTTTCCGTTTTTGTCAGCCACCACGACTTTGACGGTCTGCTCGCCGGTGTGGCGGAAGGTCACTTCGGGGCTAATCACGGCGACGTCCGTCAGACCAGCGTCAGGCACAGTCCACTTGACGGTTTCGGCTCCGCGTTTGGCAATGGCGGTGAGTTTCACAGGAACGCCGACATAGATGTCTTCCGTGGGTGCCACCACTTGCGGAGCGAGGAGTGAGCTGGAAGACAGTGTCAAGTCTGTTGCCGGGATGACGCTGAAGTTGGCGTTCAGGAGCGAAGCGTGTGTGCGATTCGGTCCGTAGTCGCGGAGTTTATACTCTCCGCCGGAGCGTATGACGTCACCTTTATAATATACCAGCAATTTGTCCATAAGTCCGGCGCTGCCGACTTCGACACTTCTTCCATAGACGTCAAAGTCATCGAAGGTCTTGTCCCAAATGCGGAGTTCGTCAATTTCCGCGTCGAAGCCGCCGCTTGCAGAAGCGGAGAAGGTGAGGTCGCCGAAGCCACCCACACCGGTGTAGGAAGAATTGCAACTTGCCTTTTTCGCTCCATCGACATAGACCGACATTTTCCCGCGTTCCACGACGATGGCGATGTGTTGCCATTTTTCCAATTTCAGTGCTCCGGTAGCGTTGCAGCGAGCACTGATGTCCCAACCTGCGGTCAGTGTTCCGTTGGCGTTGGCGTGGAACATGAACTGTCCCCAGCCGGGACCGGCACTCTGATTCCAGTCGGCGAGCGAGTGACACTTCATCCAGAATTCGATGGTGACGTTTTTGCGGATGGGTCCGAAGACGCCGGGAATGGTGAAGCCGGAGTGGCGCAGGTCAATTGCCTGGTTCTCTGCGGCGACGTAGGGCACTTCGGCGGAGACTTTGGCAGATTCCGCCGCGCCATAGACGGCGGTGACTTCAAAGGTTCCCTCTGCATCGGAAGAGAGCGTATAGGTTTTCTTGTCGGCGCTCAGTTCCGCGAGCACCTTGTTGTCTTTGTAGATTTTATACGCCGTCACGGGGCTTGCTGACTTCACGGGTGCTTCCCAAAGGAGGATTCCGTCGGCGATGCGTGCATTCTGCGGAGCATAGATGCCGCGACCGGGCACGATGACGGAGATGGTGGTCGATTTACCGGCGTTGTTGATGAGCGTACCGGTGGTTTCTGCGACGACGAACGGCGTTTCGATGCCTTCCGGGTCAATGTCATAGTCAATGATGGAAGCCTCGTAGATGTGTCCTTCGCCGACAGCCGTGCTTTTGGTGTTGATGGTGAAGAAGTATTTCAGCGGTTTGCTTTGGTCGTAGTTTGCGCTGAGGTCAGTCAGGTCATAGCCAAACTCCATGGGTTCGGTGTGCAGGTTTCCGTCCGCCCATCTTCCGAGCATCGGGACTTCTGGGGCAGGCACTGTGTTTCCTCCTTTTCCGTCTCCGGCATATTTGAAATGCTCAAAGGCGATGACGCCATCAGGTTCTGTGGCGTTGAGGTTGTCGGAAACGCCGGCGGTGAGGTAAAGTTCGGAGCGGCGGGAATAGTCCATCTTCAGTTTGATGGTGCGCAGCGGACGATAGTTCTTTCTCACCTTATACACCTCGGGCATCCACCAACTGTTGCCCATCGTTCCGTCAGCGTTGAACCAGGCTCCGGCGTGAGCGTAGGGGCAGTAGATAAAGCCACTGTTTGCCCAGTAGGGTCCCCAGGAGTTCACGATAATCCATGCGCCTTTTTCATCGGCGGAGGCTTCGCCGTAGATGCCGTTGCCGTTCAAGTCAAACTCGATGCGGTCATCGTAGCCCACGACGGTCAGTGCGTGGTCCACACTGGTGCCCCATTTCTTCACGTATTTCTTTCCGACCACTCCGGCTTCCGAGTTGGCGGGCGTTGAAGCAATTGTTCCCGAGGTCAGGCTGCTTGCCACGCCAATGCCGACAATGCCGCCCGAATGAAAGTCCGTGTCGCCGTTGTGGTTCCAGAGCCAGTTTTTGACCGCCTCACGTCCTTCCTCTGTTTGCACGCTGACGGGGAAGTTCACGGGTTTGAGCATACGGTTGTGCATGGCTTCATACCATTTCTCGTAGCCCGTCATCCAGCCGAAGTCGTTGTTCGTCTCTTCTTGATAGCCGAAGAGGGCAGAATAGGTTTGTCCGCCATAGGTCTGCGCGGAGGGGACGCCGACATACTGCACGAACTCATCCTTTCCGGAGTTTCCGTTGGTCAAGAGCCAGACAAAGTGAGAGGGATAGTAGTTTTTCGGATCTTTTCCGTCCAGATTGCGGAAGGAGTTCATTTCATGGGAGAACATGTAGCAGATGCGGGATGCCGAGCCGCAGGAGCCGCCGGATTGGTTGAAGACGGGCGGGAAGAAGCGCGTCTCCGCGTTGTTGTAGTGGTCCGGGCGGGTCTGCACTTCTTTTGTGCCGACTTTCTTGGCGGGAGTGAGCAGTGTCCAGTCGCAGCGAACTTCGGGGTTGTAGTCAGGATATTTTTTCCTGTCCACGGTTTGTGCGCAGAGTACGCCGGGCAACACGCTGAAAGCCAGAAGAGCCCATTTCATTGTGTTTTTCATGATAAAGATTGTTTTATGAAGATAAGTTGATATTCGTCTGAAATGAAAGCAGGGAAAGGCATTCGCCAGTTCCAAAATGCTTTCACCGCGTCAAAGTTACTAACTTTTTCTTTCTGAGTGCAGCAAAGCACGAAGTTAGTGTTGCCAACAACGAAAACACAAGAAAATCCGTCGCTCTCACCACTCTGAGGAAATCGCTTCAGCCCCGAAATCTCATTATTTTCTTAGGATTTCTCATTATTTCCTAAGGACATCTCATTCCTGTCCGCGAACGGGTGTTTTTTGAAAGAAGCAAATAAGCATTCAGAAAACGCGTTTTTCGCTTATTTATAGCAAAAACTGAAGAATAAGCACGCTCAATCAGTCTTATTTCTACGAAATCTATTTAAATAAGCACGCTCAATCAGTCTTATTTGAATTTTAGTGATTACTTTTGCGGCATCAACAATAACCCGTTTGGAGCGTATGGAATACACTGAACTATTGGAAAAGCAAATCATCGGCAGACTGAAGGTGGACAACCCTTGGTGGACGGAAGGCAAAATTCCTGACTTCTACCGTCAGATGTCACCACGCCTCTATCTGAACATCTTCATGCCTTTGCTGCAGGACTTGGAACTGAGGCGCGCGCTGATTCTCATGGGACCCCGAAGAGTGGGCAAAACCGTGATGATGCTCCACGCCATACAAAAACTGATTGACAGCGGCGTTCCTGCCCAGAACATAATATATATATCGGTGGAAACACCGATTTACAACAAAATCTTCCTTGAGCAACTTTTCTCGCTGGCGTGTCAAACGCTCGGAAAGAGCGCGACGCAAGAACAAATGTTTGTCTTCTACGACGAGATTCAATATCTCAAAGAATGGGAGGTGAACCTCAAATCACTGGTGGACACTTACCGCAACGTGCGTTTCGTTGCTTCCGGATCTGCCGCCGCCGAGCTCAAACTGAAAAGCGATGAGAGCGGCGCCGGACGCTTCACCGATTTCAGCCTGCCGCCGCTGACGTTCTATGAATACATTCATCTGAAAGGCTACTCGAACATCATCTTCCCCAACTTTCTGGAGTGGCACGGTCAAAAGGTGAGATTCTGCCAAGCACTCGACCAAGAACTTCTCAACCGCCTTTTCATTGACTACATCAACTACGGTGGCTATCCGGAAGTCGTTTTCTCCGAGAAAATTCAAGAAAACCCGGGACAGTTCATTCGCCACGACATCATCGACAAAGTCTTGCTACGCGACCTTCCCAGCCTCTACGGCATCAACGATGTGCAGGAACTCAACTCCTTGTTCACGATGATTGCCTACCACTCCGGCGCACAGTTCACCTATGAGGCACTTTCCAAAGAATCCGGCGTCAGAAAAGAGACGCTGAGAAAATACATTAATTATTTGGAAGCGGCTTTCCTCATCAAGGTCGTGCGCAGAACGGACGACACGGCAAAACACTATCAGCGCGAGACGCAGTTCAAAATTTATCTGACGAACCCCTCGCTCCGCTGCGCCTTGTTCCAACCCATCAGTCTGCAGGACAGCGAAATCGGAGACATGGTCGAAACAGCAGTCTTTGCGCAGTGGTTCCCGCGGCAGGAAGTCTCCATTCGCTATGCTAACTGGAAGATGGGACAGCAGCAGGGCGAGGTGGACATTGTCGGACTGAACATCGCACGCCAGAAACCGGACTGGGCAGTGGAGGTGAAATGGACTGACCGCTACTTTGAACACCCTCAAGAGTTGAACTCTCTGAAATATTTCTTGGAAAAGAACGACATGAGCGAAGCGATTGTAACCAGCATCCACAAAACCGGACGTATTGCACTGGGAGACCTCGCCTTGCAGTTTGTTCCCGTGGCGTGCTACGCCTACGCGGTCGGCGAGAACACGCTGAACCACGCCAAGAGTTTCTACGGTTTGTGATGCCGGAAAAAGAGAACGGAACGCCGCTCTTTCCGCAAATTTCTACACATATAAAAATAAGCGCGCTCGAGCGCGCTTATTTTTATAACACTACTTAAACTCTTGGTTTCGATGTATTTACGACGCGAAAATAAGGAGAGGCAAGAGATATTCTAACGTTTTTCGGGATTAAAACGGGCGGGAAACGAGGGATTGGAGACCTGCTTTCAATTGCTTCCCGTCGCCCGCGAAACGAAGTGAGCGGAGTGAGTGCCATCGAAGATTGCCTGCAGCGTTTCACCGTCAAAAACGATGTCCACCGTTTTTCCCTTTTCCGTGGGGAAACGGAGGGTGTGAGAAGCGTAGCGCACGGCACAGGTGTTACCACCAAGAGAGCGAATGACGGCGCGGGTGAGACGTCCGCCGTGCCATTCCACATCTACTTCAAAATTTCCTCGGGCACGAAGACCTGTGATTTTGCCGTCTGCCCAAGCATCGGGAAGAGCGGGCAGGAGGTCAATGACGCCGGCGTGACTTTGCAACAGCATTTCCGTCACACCTGCGACGCCGCCGAAGTTTCCGTCAATTTGGAAGGGCGGATGGCTGTCCCAGAGATTGTCGTTCGTTCCGTGTTTGAGGAGATTCTGATAGAGCACGTAGGAATGGTTGCCGTCGTGAAGACGTGCCCAAAGATTCAGTTTCCACCCCATGCTCCAGCCGGTGGCTCCGTCGCCTCTGTGCTCCAAAACGATGCGGGAGGCTGTCGCCAGTTCCGGTGTGGTCAGCGGAGAGATGGTGTGACCGGGATGCAGACCAAAGAGATGATTCACGTGGCGGTGTTGGTCGTTCGGGTCGTCGATGTCGCGGCTCCATTCAAGCAGTTGTCCGTAGCGTCCAACGCGGTAGGGAGCCAAATCTCGCAGCACCTTTTCCCAGCGTGCCACGTCCACCGTGTCGCATTTCAAGACGCGGGCGGCTTCAATGCAGTCAAGGAGGATTTCGCGGATGACGGCGTGGGTGAAGGTCGTTCCCTCATCGATGGGACCGTGCTCCGGCGAGGTGGAAGGCGCAGCGGTCAGCGTGCCATCCGACTTGCGCCAGAGGAAGTCCTCGCAGAAGAGGGCACAGGGTTTCATCAGAGGCCACGCCGTCTCTTTCAAGAAACGGAGGTCGCGAGTGAAGTCATAGTATTCCCACAAGTGCGTCGCCAGCCACGAAGCCGCCATGGGATTATAGTTCCAAGACATGTCAGCCCCTTCCAGCGGCGCGGTGAAACCGAAGATGTTGGCGGAGATTCCGGCTGCCCAGCCTCTGGCCCCCCAATAGTCTTTCGCCGTTTTCTCTCCCGGCTTTTCCAACAGGCGGATGAAGTCCGTCAACGGCTCGGCGCATTCGGCAAGGTTCGTGGTCAGCGCGGGCCAATAGTTCATTTGGAGGTTGATGTTGTTGTGATAGTCCACACGCCAAGGTCCGTCCACATTGTTGTGCCAGATTCCTTGCAGATTGGCAGGCAGGTTGCCGGGGCGGGAAGAGGAGATGAGGAGATAGCGGCCGAAAGCAAAGTAGAGCGTTTCGAGCGAGGGGTCGGCTTTTCCTTGTCGATAGGCAGCCAGACGCGCCGGCGTGGTCATTTTTTCCGCTTCAAGGCTCGCATTTTCCTCTCCGAGTCGGAAGGTGACGCGGTTGAAGAGGGCGGCATAGTCGGCATGGTGTTCTGCAAACAAACGGTCAAACCCTTTCTTCGAAGCCTTGTTCATCCATTTCTTCGTGGTGGCAGCGGGATTCACTCCGACATAAGCAAGGGGGTCGGAGAAGTCAGGGTCATAGTTCGGAGCGTAGTCCGTGTCGGCTGTGAGAAGAATGACAGCCTCATCGGCACGCTCCACCGTCAGCAGACTGTCTTGGCAAGTCACCTTCCCGCCCACGGTTTTCACTTGCAAACGCACGGCATATTGCATGCCGTTGTTGTCCAGGCGACCGAGGTAGAGGACGCCGTTCTTTCCGTCCACGGAGAACGTTCCTTCGCCGAGCGGGTTGGGACAGTAGGTGATGCGGAGATTCTGGTTTCCTTTCTCCGATGCCTTAAAGCGGATGGCGATGACATTGGCGGGATAGGAGACAAAGGTGCGGCGTTCGTGGGTTACGCCTTCAGGCGTTTTGTATGCCACGGTGGCAAAGGCTGAATCGACGGAAAGTTCGCGGCGATAGTCAGAAACGGTGTTTTCATCGTGTCCCGTGGCGATGCAAAGTTCGCCGAGGGTGGTGAAAGAGCCAAAGCGGAACTGCGGTTCTCGCCAGGATTCGTAGGGCACTTCGCTGTTGAAGTTTGCCTGTGTGAGTGCGGCAGCCTTGTCCCAGTCTCCACGGGCGAAGGCTTCGCGAATTTCGGGCAGCAGATGTGCCGACTTTTTGTTCTGATTCCAATAGTCTGCCGGTCCTTTCGCCGTGTTGGGACCGCCGCGCCAGAGCGTCTTCTCGTTGAGCGTGTAGCGTTCCACGGCGACAGAACCCATGACGTTGCAGCCTAGGCTGCCGTTGCCAAGGGGCAGCGAGGCATTTTCCCATTCGCGGTCGGGATTGGCGTGCCCCTCTCCTGCACTGATGGGTTTGAAGCCGGTTCCTTTTTTGTCTTCGTTTCCCTTCCACCAGATTTCGCGTCCTTGCAGCGAAGTGGGGCGGTCAAAGCGCACCACCTGCTGGGCGCCGACGTGGAGTCCGAAAAAAGAAAGCAAAAGGAGAAAGACGTGTCGTTTCATAGCATGAAGAGTTGAGGAAATATACCTTATTATATATAGCGCTCGAAGCATAGCGCAAAGCCAGCGCGGAGACGTTTCGTATATACCTTATATAGCGCTGCTCGCTCCGTCGGGTGCGGTGGCGGTTCACTCAAAGACTTTGAAGGAATAGCCCTGACTGAGCAGCCACTCGATGGCACGTGGCAGTGCGTAGAGCAGTTTGTCGTGGCTTTTCACGGAATCGTGGAAAGTGATGATGCTACCGGGGCGGGCAAAGCGGCGCACGTTCAACAAGACGTCACGCCCGTTCAGGCGGGTGGAGTAGTCACGGGTGACGAGGTCCCACATCACGACCTTGTAGCGCCGCTTGACAAAGACATACTGGTCCCACTTCATCCATCCGTGAGGAGGTCGGAAGAGGTCGGTATGCAAATACTCATTCGCTTTGTCCACGTTGTTGAGATAGGAGGTGATGCCGTGGCGAAGTCCGCCGATGTGGTTAAACGTGTGGTTGCCGAGGCGGTGTCCTCGGGCTTTGACCATCTCAAAGACCTCGGGGTGCTTCCGAATGTTGTCGCCGACCATGAAGAAGGTGGCTTTGATGCCATATTTGTCGAGCACGTCCAACACCCATGGCGTGACCTCGGGAATGGGACCGTCGTCAAACGTGAGATAGACAGCCTTTTCCTTTCGGTTCATGCGCCACAGGGCGTGTGGATAAAGCCAACGCAAGAAAACTGCGGGTTGCTCGATAATCATGCGGTAGGTTTAAAGGAGGTGTTTTATAGGGGTGTTCTATAAATTACGGGATAAGGAAGGTTCAAGAGAAAGTGCTTACGTTTTGGTCGCTTTTCGCTTCTTAGCGCGCCCTTTTGTAAGTTTCGTCAGTCACATAGCCCGCTATGCTCCTTCCTCAACTGACAAAAGTTCATCTCTAAGAAATCAAAAATCAACTCAACCTAATTTTTAGAACACCCCTATAAATTACGGGATAAGGAACGTTCAAAAGAAAGTGCTTACGTTTTGGTCGCAGAGTCTTTCTGAGTAATTTGATTCTTAGTGCGCCCTTTTGCAAGTTTCGTCAGTCACATAACCTGCTATGCTCCTTTCTCCACTGACAAAAGTTCATCTCTGAGAAAGCGTGAAACAACTCAACCTAATTTATAGAACACCCCTAAAAAGGTTATCCCCCCATCTGCTGATAGTAGGTGGACATTCCACTGTTGAAAGCCGGCGTGTCATAGAGTTTTTCAACCTTGTTTCTGAACGCCTTCTCCTCTTTCGATTTCGCCGCGCCGAGGGCTTGGAGTGCCTCGATGGTGGAAGCGAAGAGATAGTAGTTGGTGCTGCGATAGCTTTCGATGGTGGAGGCGGAAAGAGAGTTGAGGTAGTTGAAATACTGAAGGTTATAGGTCAGCACAGCCTTTGCCACTCTTTCTGCTTCCTTGGCGTTGCCCACTTCTGCCCAGAGGGAGGCGAGTTGTGAATCGTCGTCGGTGTAGGGGATGTTGCAGGCGGGCAGTTCCTTCTCGCAACGTGCCAGCACTTTGGCGGCATCGTCCTTCTTTCCGCTGCGCACGAGTCTGTCGGCGAGCATTACAAACATTCGGCGATGCGTGCGGCACATTCTGCTGACGGTCTCGTCAATGTAGAGACCGGGCTGCGACATGTTGCCATATTTGAAGCGCTCCATGAAGTTGTGCATCATGAGTTTCTCGTCCACCACGCCTCTGCCGCCGAAGTTGAACGGCGTGATGCGATAAGCCAAGCCTTCCAACACACAGAAGTTCTCCAGCGAAGCGTAGTTCTCGGAACCAAGGGTGACGCTCATGTACATCGGACGTTTCCAATCGGCATGGGCGAGCATCTCATAGACCATGACGTCGGCACGATAGAGTCCGCCCTGGCGTTCGTTCACATTCTTCAGGGAGATAATCATCTTGTCGGGGATGGAGTCGGGACCAAACGGGAGATACATGCCGCTTTCTCTGACAGCCTCCTTGTTCACAGAAACCACCACGGAGTCGGTGGGGAAGTAGCCGCCCGATTCTTTGCAGACATAGTTCTTGAGAATATAGGACAGTTCGTAGGGGTCAACTTCGGGGTTCGTCTTCTTCAGAGCGTCCAACTGCACTTTCTCCTCAGCACGGATGGGATAGTAGGCGTGCTTGCCGTTATCGACATAGCAGATTCTTTCCCAGGTGATGGGCAGCGCGGGAGAGTCGTAGGCGGGACGCTTCATCTGGTCGGTGTACCAGTCCGTTTGGAGATAGGAGAGGTTGCAGACACGGGCGTCGGTGCGCTGTCCTTCCACTTCTTGGTTGTACCAGAGCGGGAAGGTGTCGTTGTCGCCGTTGGTGAAGATGATGGGATTGCCTTTCTCGGGCAGGGTGTTCAGATAGTTCAATCCGAAGTCGCGGCAGGCATAGCGTCCGGAGCGGTCGTGGTCATCCCAAGTCTGACTGACCATTTGCAAGGGCACGCAGATGCCGGCGAGCGAGGCAACGGCTGCGGCGAGAACGGGCTTCTTCAGCAGTTTCTCAAACAGCGAAGCGAGGGCTGCCACGCCGAGACCAATCCAGATGGCGAAAGCGTAGAACGAACCGGCGTAAGCATAGTCACGTTCGCGAGGCTGGCTGGGGGTCTGGTTCAGATATAGCACAATGGCAAGTCCCGTCATGAAGAACAGGAAGAAGACCACCCAGAACTGGCGAACGCCTTTCTCGCCACGATAGGACTGCCAGAAAAGACCGATGAGACCAAGCAAGAGCGGGAGGCAGTAGAAGACGTTGTGACCTTTGTTGTCCTTTGACAGGGCGTCGGGCAGCAGGCTCTGGTCGCCATAGAGCGCATTGTCGATGAACGGAATGCCGGAAATCCAGTTGCCGTGTTCAAGTTCGAAGCCCTTGCTCTGAATGTCGTTCTGGCGTCCTGCGAAGTTCCACATGAAGTAGCGCCAGTACATGAAATTCACCTGATAGGACAAGAAGAAGCGGATGTTTTCCAACTGCGTCGGCATGGAAACGGGCACTTCGTAGCCGTCGGGCGTTTGCATGTAGCCTTCATTCATTTCAATGTCGCCCATCCACTCCTGATATTGAGCAGTGTGACCTGCGCTCCACATTCTCGGGAAGAGCATGGTGAGTTCGGAAGGATAGTTCACGCCAACGGTTTCTTCAATTTCTTCATATTGGTCGGGTTCATCGGGCGTTGCCTTTTCTTTGCGCTGAGTGCGCATGCGCTTTTCGTATTCGATGGCACCAGCGGCGTAAGCCTGCCCTTGCGAGCAGTATGCCTCGCCCTTGAAGAGCGGATAGGAACCATATTGTTCACGTCCCATGTAGGTGCCGAGGGTGAAGATGTCTTCGGGAGAGTTCTGGTCCATCGGCGTGTTCTGCGTGGAGCGGATGACGATGATGGCGTAGGAAGAGTAGCCAATCATCAGCATCAGCATGCAGAGCAGGGAGGTGTTGAGGAAGCGTTTGCGCAGGATGAAGTTTCCGTCCTTGTTTTTCAGCGTCAGTACGAAATAGAGAGCGCCGAGCACGAGCAAGCCGCAAACCACGGAGAGCGCACCATGACCCATGAAGGGGATGCCGAGCAGCGCGATGCTGGCGACATAGAGAATCTGCGTGCGAACGCGGTTCTTCTGCGTGGTGCTCCAAATGGCGGCAAGCACCACGCCGATGAGCACGATGAGATATATCACAACACCCGTGTTGAACGGCATGCCGAGGCTGTTCACGAAGAAGAGTTCAAACCAGCCTCCGACTTTCACGATGCCGGGCACGACGCCGTAGAGCACGGCTGCCACCAAAAGCATGGAAACACCTAAAGCCACGAGAGAACCCTTCAAGTTGGCGGAGGGATAACGCTTATAATAATACACGAGGGTAATCGCCGGCAGACAAAGCAGGTTCAGAAGGTGAACGCCAATGGAAAGTCCGGTGAGATAGAAGATGAGCACCAACCAGCGATCGGAGTGAGGCTCATCGGCATGGTCTTCCCATTTGAGAATAAGCCAGAAGACCAAAGCAGTGAACATGGAGGAGTAGGCATAGACCTCACCTTCCACGGCAGAGAACCAGAATGTGTCGCTCCAAGTGTAGGCGAGCGCACCGGTCAGACCGCTACCCATGATGACAATCAGTTGGGAGAGGGAGGTGACGACGCCGTCTTTGCAAATGAGTTTCCGCGCCAGGTGTGTGATGCTCCAGAAGAGGAAGAGAATGCAAAGGGCGGAAAGCAGTGCCGACATGATGTTCACGCAGAACGCCACCTTGGTCGGGTCGTCTGTGAACTGAGTGAAGAAGTTGCCGGTCAGCATGAAGAACGGTGCGCCGGGAGGGTGACCCACTTCAAGTTTATAGGCTGTGGTGATGAACTCCGGACAGTCCCAAAAACTTGCGGTCGGTTCCACCGTCAGGCAGTAGGTCACGGCTGCCACGGCAAAAGAGAACCAGCCCAGCAAGTTGTTGATTAGATTGTACTTTTTCATAGGGCTAAAGTATCAAATGATTTTTGATTATGATTTTCATGCTGACTCGGAAGACACAGCGTGCGAAACTGCGCTTCAACGTGCAAAAGTAGGGATAAAATCTCAGATTGCTCCTCTTCTTGTCTCTTGAACTGCACACGACAGCAGAAAAGACCGTCAAACGGCTTCTTGAAACATCACTTTTTCCCCGGACTTTCTCACTCTTTCCTTAGGGCTCGGCACTTCTGAAAGCCGTTGAGGGTGTGTCAAAATGCACATTTTGGCTTCACCCTCGAAGGTGCGTCAGAATGGCTAAGATGCAAGGCGCTGAGGATGAGGGCGCAGGGAGTGTACTGAAGTACATGACCAAGCCCGAATCCGATAGCAACGAAGCAGATTGGCTATTATGACACACCGCCAGTGCACGGCGGGAAGTGACGAAGCGACAGGAAGGAGTGACGAGTCGGCGAAAAAACGTGACAACTCTTTGCACTCTGTGCGCTTTCCACTACTTTTGCACAACAAATCAAAAATCGTTCACAATGAAAATCTTGCTCCTTGGCAGCGGAGGGCGTGAACATGCCCTCGCTTGGAAAATCGCTCAAAGTCCGAAAGTCGAAAAACTCTTCGTGGCACCCGGAAACGCCGGCACGGCAGAAGTGGCGGAAAACGTGCCCATTCCTGCAAAAAACTTCGATTTCATCGCAGATTTCGTACTGGAACAGAACGTTGACATGGTCGTTGTCGGACCGGAAGACCCGCTTGTGGGAGGCATCGCCGACTTCTTCCGCTCTCGCGCCGACTTGAGCCGAATTCCCGTCATCGGTCCCTCCGCAGCGGGCGCTCAACTGGAAGGCTCCAAAGACTTTGCCAAGCAGTTCATGCAACGCCACGGTATTCCCACCGCTGCCTACGCCACCTTCAACGGCACCCAGGTGGAAGAAGGCTGCCGCTTCCTCGCCTCACTCCAGCCGCCCTACGTCTTGAAAGCGGACGGACTCTGCGCTGGGAAAGGGGTGTTGATTCTTCCCTCACTTGAAGAGGCACAAACGGAACTGCGCTCCATGCTGGGCGGTAAGTTTGGAAACGCCTCAGCCCGAGTGGTCATCGAAGAATTCCTCAGCGGAATCGAATGCTCCATGTTTGTCCTGACCGACGGAGAACACTATGCCATCCTTCCGGAAGCAAAGGACTACAAACGCATCGGAGAAGGCGACACGGGACTCAACACGGGCGGCATGGGCAGCGTTTCACCCGTCCCGTTCGCCACGGCGGAATGGAAGAAGAAAGTGGAAGACGAAATCATCCGTCCGACCGTCGAGGGACTGAGCAAGGAAGGCATCGACTACAAAGGCTTCATCTTCTTCGGACTCATCAACTGCGACGGACAACCGAAGGTGATTGAATATAACTGCCGCATGGGAGACCCGGAAACCGAAACCGTGATGCTGCGTCTCAAGAGCGACATCGTGGATTTGTTCGAAGGCGTGGCGAAGGGCGACCTTGACCGCCGCACGGTGGAGTTCGACGAACGCGCTGCCGTCTGCGTCATGCTTGTCTCCGGCGGCTACCCCGAAGCCTATGGAAAGGGCTACCCGATTTCCGGCTTGGAAAAAGTGACTGACAGTGTGGTCTTCCACGCCGGCACAGCCTTGAAAGACGGCAACGTGGTCACCTCCGGCGGTCGCGTCATTGCCGTTTCTTCCTACGGTCGCGACAAACAGGAAGCACTTGCGAAATCCATGTCCGGCGCTGCCGCCATTGATTTCGAGAAGAAATATTTCCGTCGCGACATTGGTCAAGACCTTTAAAGATCCCCCTTTTCACCGACGGTGTGTCATAAAAGCCAATCTGCTGCGTTGCTATCGGATTCGGGCTTGGTCATGTACTTCAGTACACTCCCTGCGCCCTCATCCTCAGCGCCTTGCATCTTAGCCATTCTGACGCACCTTTGAGGGTGAAGCCCAAAATTTGCATTTTGACACACCCTCGCTTTTGTTTTTCTTCGTTTCATCTCCATCTCATCGCCTTGTATCGTCATTCTTTTCGCAACACCGTGGTTTCCGGTTCTTTCACCCTGCCGGTCATGTTTCTGCTGACGGCTGTGTGCTGGATGCTGCCCGACGTTTCCTCGCTCGAACGTTGGGGGGGCTTGGCGCTGACGGCGGTGACCGCCTATCTTCTCATGGAGATGAACACCCGCTTCTCCCTCTTGCGAGTTCGTTCCCGGCTGGTGAGCACGTCCTTCCTTTTCCTCATGCTCATCCACCCTTCGTTGCAGACACTCGACGTGCAAATGCTACAACCGCTCTGCCTGGTCTTGGGCTATTTCATGCTCTTTTCAACCTACCAGCAGTATCGCAGTGAGGGCTATGTCTTCCACGCCTTCCTCTTTCTTGGCATCGGGAGTCTGTTTTTCCCGTTTATTCTTTTCTTGATTCCGGTCTATTGGATTGGAATGCTCTTTTTTCTCCGCAGTTTCACCTTCCGCAGCCTCGTGGCAGGACTCTTGGGTCTATTGATGCCCTATTGGTTCTACGTGGCATACGCCGTGTGGGAAAACCGTCTGGACTCTCTGCCTGCGGCGTTGCTCTCTCACTTCTCATTCCGCCTGCCGGACTTTGAACTGCTCACCACGGGGGAAATGGTGAGTGGCGCTGTGCTGACATTCTTTTCCTTATGCGCCCTCGTCCACCTTTTTCACACCGCCTATAATGACAAAATCAAGACGCGAATGCTTTTCTACACGGTCGTGACCGCACAGATTCTCCTCTGCATCGCGCTTTGGCTCATTCCTTCCGAGTTTATCACAATTTTCCGCCTTTTCATCGTGAATTCTGCCATTCTGATGGCGCACTACTATGCCACGGGAAATGGACGCTTCTTCGACGCTTGGTTCAACGTCAGTCTGCTGTTGCTCGTCGGACTGGGCATTTACCAACATTTCCTTTGAAGAGATGTTCTAAAAATTAGGTTATCCCGTAATTTATAGAATACCCCTGAAAACCACATTTCCTTTTTCAAAACGCTAAATTCATCCCACCTTGGAAGAGTTCGTTCAAATCCTCATTCGTCACGGCGACATCGGAATGTTTGTGGCTGCCTTTCTGGCAGGCAGTTTCTTTCCGTTCAGCAGCGAAGTCGTCATGCTGGGCATGCTGGCAGCAGGCTGCAACCCGGACGACCTGCTCCTTTGGGGCACGGCAGGAAACACACTGGGCTCTCTCTTCAACTACTGCGTCGGTTCGCTGGGACGCGAGGAGTGGATTACGCGACTGACGAAAACACCGCCGGAAAAGTTGGAGAAAGGAAAGAAATGGGTGCGCCGCTACGGTGCCTGGGCGGGACTGCTGGCGTGGGTGCCTCTTCTGGGAAGCGTCATCACCGTCGCCATGGGCTTCCTCAAAGTGCGCATGATCTACGGCATGACCGCCGTCGCCGTCGGGAAATATGTTCGCTACTGGATTCTTGTGCGGGCATACGTTCAAATTTAAGGGGTGTTCTCCCCTTTAAACCATCAGCAAAAGAAACGCAATGCAAACTATGACAAAACATCTTCTTCCTCTCCTGTTTCTCCTGCTCCTCACCACGACTTGGTGCAGTTGTGCCGACGCTCCGTCTGACAACCGCCCGACCATCACGGTGAGCATGGAACCGCTGCGCCTTGTGACCGAGGCTGTCGCCGGCGACGCCTTCCGCATTGTCTCACTCATGCCGAAAGGAGCAAGTCCCGAGACTTTTGACCCGACGCCGCGTCAACTCATGGAGTTGAACTCTTCAAAGGCAGTGTTCATGTTTGGCACAATGCCTTTTGAACGCACCGTGCTGCCACGCATGACCGGAAACGCCGCCGGCATCGCCTTGTTTGAGGTGGCAAAAGACGTCAAACCGCTGGAGAGCCCGGGACACGCTCACGGCAGTGTCTCCGGACTTGACCCACACGTCTGGATGAGCGTTCGCAACCTTTCGCTGATGGCAGAGCGCGTTTGCAACGCCCTGTGCGAAGTGGTGCCGGACTCTGCCGACGGATTCCGCCAACGCTTGTCAAAGTTCCAGAACGAGATGGCACAGTTGGACGAAACGCTCACGCAACGCCTCAAAGGACTGCGCCATAGGTCGTTCCTCATCTATCACCCTGCCTTAGGCTATTTTGCCCGAGACTACGGACTACGCCAACTTCCCGTGGAAATCGATGGCAAGGAAGCATCGGCGGCACGCTTGGAACAACTGGCGAACGCCGCAAAAACAGACAGCGTACAGGTAGTCTTTTTGTCGGAAGAACATCAAGGGCTGCAAGCGCAGCATTTGGCGGAAATGCTCCAAGTGCCGCTCGTGCGCATCAATCCGCTGACGGCAGACGTGAAGAACGAACTCCTGCGCATCGCAGACTGCCTCGCCAACTAACTTCCTGTACCATTTTAATAGGTATTGTTTCCACACGCTTTCCTCTCCGATGGATAAACTTCTCCTTGACATTAAAGACGTTTGTTTGAGTTATGGCGAACGCCATGTGCTTTGTCACATATTCAATCAGGTCAAAAACCATGATTTCATCGTCCTAACCGGACCAAACGGCGGCGGAAAAACCACGCTGCTCCGTCTGCTGGCAGGACTTCTTCCGCCCACCTGCGGCAGCATCGTCCGCGAGAGCGGCGTGAAGATTGGCTATTTGCCACAATATCGCCACATCGACCGAAGTTTCCCAACAACGGTGCGCGAAATCGTGCGTTCCGGCTTGTCAAACCGCACTTCGTGGCATCCTTTCTCACGCCTCGGACAGTGGGAGACGCGCTTGGAAGAAATGATGCGTCTGTTTCGCATCGAAGACCTTGCGGCGCGACCCATCTCAAGTTTGAGCGGCGGACAGTGGCAACGCACCTTGCTGGCACGTGCCTTGGTCTCCGCTCCCGAGCTCTTGCTCCTTGATGAACCGGAGACCCATTTGGACGAGAAAACTCGAAATGAGTTCTACGACATCCTCGTCCAACAAACGCAACACAGCGCCGTCGTCACCGTGAGCCACGACGAAAAGTCTTTCCCCCACCCTGTCGGCAGACGCATCTGGCACGTGGAGGACGGTGCAGTGAAAGAAAGAGAAGATTGGTGAGGAGGGAAACTGACCGGGGAGAAGGAAAATCAGACGACACTAAGAACGACAATTTTATCGGACGAACCAAACCGGGGCGGTGTGTCAGAACATAAATTTTGACACACCGCCCTCATTGTATTGGGGCTTACAGCAAAACTTGTGCCATGATGCCCTCAAAAGGGAACGCAGGAAAAAATATGAAATAGGCTTCGCGCGCGAGGCGCGCGTATTCACCTTTCAAACCTATACGTTTTTCAAGGGTACATGCATTTCCTTCAAACCCTACACAGTTCGGGTTTAAAGTTTGATAGTCAGATAGGTTAGGTGTGTAGGGTTTGGTCTGAAAATTCTACACAAAACCCTTCATCGTGTAGGGTTTCGCGGCGGTGTGTGTAGAGTCGTGGTGAAGCAAAAATATAAATGTAGGATTGGGCGGAAATATGCAAAAACGCGATTTTCATCCTACATTTTTGCTCTTCGAGGAACCTTGTGTTGCTGAGAAAAATTTTGCCTATTCGGCGCGCAGTTTTTTAGGTGCGCTCCTAAGTAAAATTTGAGGAAGGCAAAGAAAAATTTGAGGAAGGCAAAGAAAAATTTGAGGAAGGCAAAGAAAAATTTGAGGAAGGCAAATTTCAACTGGGAGCGCACCTAAGAAAAACTAGGAGCGCACCTAAGAAAAACTGGGAGCGCACCTAAGTGAAATTAGGAGCGCACCTAAGAAAAACTAGGAGCGCACCTAAGAAAAACTGGGAGCGCTCCTAAGTAAAATTAAGTGCGCCGAATAGTCAAAACTTTTCTCAGCGACACGAGTTCTCTTGAAGAGCAAAAATGTAGGATGAAAACCGCGTTTTTGCATATTTCCGCCTAATCCTACATTTATATTTTTTGCTTCATCACTACCCTACACACACCGCCGTACAACCCTACACGATGAAGGGTTTTGTGTAGAATTTTCAGACCAAACCCTACACACCTAACCCATCTGAATATCAAACTTTAAACACGAACCGTGTAGGATTTGCAGGAAATGTATATACCCTTGAAAAACGTATAGGTTTGAAAGGTGAAAACGCGCGTCTCGCGCGCGAAGCCTATTTCACATTTTTTCCTGCGTTCCCTTTTGAGAGCATTTTGGCACAAGTTTTGCTGTAAGCCCCAACACAATGAGGACGGTTTGTCAAAATCTTTTTTACACACCGCCAACAAGTCGGCTTGTAGGAGTGACGAGGCGCGCGGGAAGGAGTAACCAATCGGCGCGAAAGAGTGATGCCACGCCGTCTGCCAACGTTATGTTTTGACGAATGTAGATTGGATGCCATTCAACCTCCGTAACACCTTGGTGACACCCCGTGACTCAAGTCACCAACCCGTCACGGAGGCGTTGAAATACTGTAGGGGTGTTCTAAGAATCAGGATGAGACGATTCTTAGAACACCCCTATCGCAAGGAGTCTGAGGACAGTGTGCCCGCAAAATGGTGGAAGGAAACGAAGAAGTGGGTTTGAAACTCAACACGGTTCCCGTGAACCGCGTGACGAACACCTTCTCACTGTTTCCAGGCATCAAGGATGCTGCTCGGTCGTCCGTCGGAAGAGAAAGCACCCATCTGATAGGCAGCCCAGCCGAAGGTGTTGTAGGAAGACGGCTTCCAGTTGGCATAGACCTGCGGTTCCCAATAGAACACACCGGCACAAACGGAAGGACCGAGCGCCTTCACCTTTGTCATGAAATCGTTTGCCACCTGCGTGCCAAGCGTGATGTTTGTCTGAATCACGCCAAACTCACTGACCATGACGGGCACGGCGTAGGCGACAGCCAGGCGTTTGATTTGCGTCACCGCCTGCGAGTTCAATGCGCTCCACGTCTGACCAGCGTCGTCCACCTGCGGATAGTGAGAGAGAGCAATCATGTCCATCTTCCCGCCCGCCTGTTTGAAGCGCTTGAACCACCAGTCGTTGTCCTCGTAGGCGTGGTTGAGATGCGGCATGACGTATGCCTCGGGGCAAATCTCCTTGGCTGCATCATAGCCTGCCATGTAGAGCTGCACAAACTTCGTCCATCCGCCGGGAAGGTCGCCCTGGTTGTTCCAAAGCTGTCCCGTCGGGTGCATCATGCCGTTGCGCGTTTCGTTGCCAATCTGAATCCAAGCCACGCTGACGCCTTGGGCGGTGACAGAAGAGAGCGTGGCTCGCACATGCTCTGCCACCTTGACCTTCAGCTCTTCCAGCGAGAGCCCCTCCCACTCGGCAGGCGTCTCCTGGCGCGAGGGGTCTGCCCACCAATCGGAGAAGTGGAAGTCAATCATCACGTTCAGTCCTGCCTGCTTTGCGGCGAGGGCTTTGGCTGTGACGTCGGCGATGTCGGAGAACTGACAGAATTTCTTTTCGGGATTCACCCAGACGCGGAGACGCACGGCGTTCATGCCGATTTCACGCATCAAGACGGGGCATTCGCGCTCCTGTCCGGCGGAGTTGAAGAAACGGCGACCGTCGGCTGCCATCTCAGTGTACCAACTGATGTCGGCACCGCGCACAAAGGCTGTCACGTCGTCGGGCGTGGTGGAGCCGCCGGGCTCGGAAGGAGGATTGGGGTCTTCAGGAGGAGTCACAGGAGGCGGAACAGAAGCCTCATCACCGCCGCAGGCTGTGAGACTGCAAACGGCAAATAGAGAAAGGAGAAAGAAATACTTTTTCATATTCTTATATTTGAACTAAGTAGTCACAAGAAAACCATAAAGGACAAAACTCACGGTGTGACGAAAGTCGAAGCATCCCCCCTACTTCACCTCCACGCTGAGTGTGGCGGGACGGAGTCCTTTCGCTTTGGCGCGCAGTTGGGCAGTGCCGGCTTGAGAACCTGCCTGCACAAGCATCATCAGCTGTCCGCCGAAAGCGTGCATGCGGGGAAGGTGGAAGAGTTCGAGGGAGGTGGCATCGCCGTTCGCCACGGCTTTGAAGCAGGCAGCGCCCTTCGCTTCCAATTCCACCTGTCCCGAGAAATGAGGACAGAGATTGCCCTCCTTATCCACCGCCTTCACGAGATAGTAGCCGATGTCTTTCCCATCGGCAGCCAGTGTCTCGGTGAACGAAGGTTCAATGACGAGGTGATGAGGCTTGCCTGCCGTCTTGACCGTCAGACTGTCCGCCTTGTTTCCGGCGGCATCGTATGCCACGACTTTGAGCGTTCCCGGTTCATAGACCACGTCATTCCACATCAGGCGATAGCGCTCTTCCACGGTTTTCGCGGTCTGGCGGTTCTTCTTGCTCAACCGTCCTTGGCTCTTTCCATTGATGAAGAGTTCGGCTGAGGGATGAGACGTATAGACAAAGACCGGAGTGACCTTCCCTTCGCGTCCCTGCCAGGTCCAGTGGGGCAACGCCCAAAGCGTCGGTTGCTTCTTGTTCCAGACGCTGCGATAGAGATAGAAACGGTCCTTGGGAATGGAAGCGAGGTCAATGATGCCGAACATGGAGGAGTGGTTGGGCCAGGCATCGGTGTCGTAGGGCGAGGGTTCGCCAAGGTAGTCAAAGCCCGTCCAAACAAACTGTCCCAGCGTCCATTCGTGGTCTTCGGCAAGAGCGAGGTCCACGTCGGGAATGTTCGACCAGGAGCAATACTCCAAATCATAGCTTGAACTCTGGTGGTCAGCAGTGACGACATCCGCCTTCTTCTCGACGGGGAAATGATAGACGCCACGGGAACTTACGGTCGAGGAGGTTTCCGAACCAAGCACGAGGTTCTGCGGCAGACGTTCGTAGGCTTCCTCGTAGCGGTGCGCCCGATAGTTGAATCCCGGCACGTCAAGCATGGCGGCAAAACCGTTGTCCAGCACGCAAGAGACTTGGTCCATGCCGCAGGTGACAGGGCGCGTGGGGTCTTCGCGGTGACAAATGTCACGCAAGAAAGTCGCCACCTTGTAACCCTCGGAAGAACACTGCGTCGGGACTTCATTTCCAATGCTCCACATGACGACGGAGGGATGGTTGCGGAACTGACGGAGCATGTTCACCATGTCGCGCTCCGCCCACTCGGCAAAGTAGCGGTGATAGCCGTTGTCGCATTTCGCGATGTCCCATTCGTCGAAAGGTTCAAGCATCATCATGAAACCCATCTCGTCGCAAAGTTCCACGAGTTCCGGCGCCGGCATGTTGTGGGAGGTGCGCACGGCATCGCAACCCATGTCCTTGAGCATGCGCAGCTGGTGGCGGATGGCACTGCGATTGACGGCAGCACCGAGCGGTCCGAGGTCGTGGTGGAGACAGACCCCTTGGAACTTGCGACGCTCGCCGTTCAGATAGAAGCCCTTGTCAGCCACAAACTCAATGCTTCGAATGCCAAAGGGAGTCTCGTAGCGGTCGGTCACCTTTCCACCCACACTGACTTCCGTCACAGCACGATAGCGGTGGGGCGTTTCGGGCGACCAAAGGCGCGGACGCTCCACCGTCAGATGCTGTTCAAAGGGCTGACCGTGGTTGAGATAGCCTCGGTTCGTTTTGGAAGCCACGGTCTTGCCGTTCTCATCCACGATGTCCGTCTTCAGCGTCAGCAAACAGGTGTCGGCGCCCTCAATGGTCGTGCGAAGACAGACAGAGGCATAGTCGGCAGCCACATGAGGCGTCGTCACCTGCGTTCCCCAAACGGGAATGTGGACGCGCTCCGTCTCCACCACCTTCACATGACGGAACAGTCCTGCGCCGGGATACCAACGACTGGACTGCGGTTTGTTTTCCAAATGCACCGCCAAGACATTTGCCTCGCCGTTGGAACGAAGCAAAGACGTGACGTCGCAGTGAAAGGCGTTGTAGCCGTAGGGCCAAAAGATGGCTTGTGTTCCATTGACATAGACCTTCGCTTCACTCATCGCGCCTTCAAAGACGAGACTGACCTGCTTGCCCGCCGTGGAACGGAAGGACGTGCGATACCATCCTTCGCCAACGTAGGGCAGACCGCCCGTGCGTCCCGTCTTGACCGATGCCTCCGTCTCGAAGTTCTGGGTGACTGCCACTTTCTGCAAGTCGTGGTCACGCGAGAAGGGACCGGTGATTGCCCAGTCGTGGGGAACATTGACACTTTGCCAGTTTTGGTCATTGAAATCAGGAGATTCCGCACCCTCGGCAGCTCCCTGATGGAAACGCCAGCCGTGGGTGAGGTCCTGCTCCGAGCGTTGGGCGCAAAGAAGCGAGGGAGACAGCGCCATGAGCGCCATCAAAAAGAAAGAAGAGAATTTCATGGTTTAGAGATTGTATGCGTCGGTCAGAAATCAAAGAAAAGAGGTCTTCGAACTCATCGCGTTTTCGAAGACTTCTTTGAAGGTGTTCCGCGGTTCAGCGAGCCAGGAACTTACCTCCGCGATAAAGATAGATGTGTCCTTTTTGAGGTTGAACCACACGGCGACCGCTGAGGTCATAAAGGGCGTGGTCGGTGGCAGACGTTGTGGAAGAGGAAATGCCGTCCAACAGGTGCTCCTCGCCCACGAGGGTGAAGGCATACTGACAACCGGTGTCGCTATGGTTCGTGCCGCTGCCCCAGTTGAAGACTTTCCAACCCTGTCCGGCATTGTTTGTCTGATTGAACTGAGAAGTGCCGCTGACAATGCCGAAGTAGCCCACGGTGGCTGCAACGAGGAAGTTCCATCCGGCAGCGGGTTGCGTGGCAGTGGCAGTGAGCGCCGTGTTGTTGGTGACGTCGGGATTCACAAAGAGACCGCTCACCTTGTTCACGATGTCGAAACTGCCGTCGCCGCGTGCCATGAACTTCCAAACGGAAGCATCGGTCGGAGCGGTCTCACCGATGAGTGCTTCGCCGTCACCGTAGCCCGTGGGATAGCGGCTGCCGCGGAGAGGCGTGCAGAACTGATACCAATAGACATCGTTGGTGGTGCTGAGTTGCGGCATCTCCACTTCCGTGAAGACATACTTACAACCGTCATCCGTCAGGTTGGTTCCGCTTCCCCAGTTATACACCTTATAAGACTGCGCGCTCTTCGTCTGGTTGAACTGCACGTTGCCGGAGGTGATGATGACGAACCCCATGGCATTGGACTTGGAGATGGTCCATCCGGTTGCGGGTTCTGCTGTCACTGTTTTCAGCGCGGTGTTGTAGTTGGCAACCGGAGAAATGTAGGTGTCGTCTGCCGCGTTCTGAATGTTCCAAGTGCCGTCGGTGCGTTTCACGAACTTCCACATGGACGCTTTGGAGGCGGTGGTGTTGCCGATGACTTCGGCGTCAGCACCTTGTGAAGTCGGATAGCGACTTTCGCGGAGGGGCGTGTTGAAAATGTAGAAGTGTGCCACGGTTTCACTGCTGGCTTTCGGCTGATTGATGCCGGCAGAAGCCACAGCGGTTTGCAGAGCCTCGCGGGCAGCGGTGAGCACTGAGATTTGTGCGTTGCGGGCTTCCGCGTCCATTTCTTCGCCGAGCGTGAGGCGCACAGCCTCCAACTGCTGACGGAAATCATTGGCGAGCGCCGTGTCGTAGTATCCGACCTTGTCGTTAAACTCCGTTCTCAACCAAGTGTCCAATTCATCGACGAAAAGCGAAACGCGCTCTGCGTCTGCATCAATGCACTGAGTGGGAGAGTAGATGAGTCCGTCCACCGCATTCTTTCCTTCCGTGTCGGTGAAGACGAAGGTGAACTGCCACTTGTCGCGACCCGTTCCGCCCTTGTTGACGTGAGGCAGGCGCATGAAGACCTTGTTCCAGCCCTGCTTCAGGGTGAGTTGCACGACGGGACGTGCGGTGAAGTTCTCGTTGGTCAGTCCGAGGGTGCTGTGGTCCTGCGGAATGCTTTGGTCGGCTTGTTGCCATTCCGGTGCGGGGATTTCGACGTCGTTGAGCCAAACCTTGGAGCCGCGGCGGTCCCACTGTCCGGCAATCGGTCCCATTTCACTGCCCGAGCGGCTGTAGTTGTAGAACTCAATCTGCGCACCGACCTGTTGTTCAACGGGAGAATAGACGTAAGTCCAAGCATAGGCAGTCTGGTTGTCGGCAGGACTGGAGAAGAAGGAAGGCACGGTCGGATGCCAAATGTGACGAAGCCAGATGCCGGCTCCGGTGGCGTTGTGAGTTCCATAGGTCTTTCCGTCCAATTCAAAAGAAGAAGGAAGAATCTCGTCGGTGCAAGTTTCGGGCGGCAGGGCGAGCGCATTGTTTCCGTTGTTGGGGAAGGGGTCGGTGATGCGCCAGCGAACGTTGGTTTGCTTGACGTAGGGGATGGGTTCGTTCTTCAGCGAGTGTGCTTTGTGGAAGAGGAAGCGACGCTCAAAGTCAGCGAACTCTTCAAATTCGTCGCCCACGTTCGGAAGGGTCGTTCCGCCACTTTCGATGTATGCCTTGCCCCCGCCCTTCCAAGCACGTTCGGCGGAAGCAAGGATGTTGGCGTAGATGTTGTTCTGACGGACGATGTCGGATTCGGTGGCAGTTTTGGTGTCGTTCCAAGCCGCACTGATTGTGCCTGCCACGTCTGCCGTGCCTTGCTGTTCGTAGAAGATGTTGCTCTTATAGATTCCCACCAAGTCGGCATAGACATCAAAGTGGTTGGTGTAGTTGTAGCGGCAGTCGATGTTGGGGAGTCCGCTGACAACTCTTCCGGAGGTTGCCCACATCTGCGTCATGTCACAGAGTGCAGCGGTGGGAGGACCTGCCACAAGGCGGTTCCACATGACCACCTTCTTGCCTTTGCCACGCACATAGTCAGCCATGGTTTGAAGGAAGTTGGGATAGGTGATGGTGACTTCGTCGCCGCCAATGTGAATGTAGGGGGCACCGGCGAAGACTTCTGCCACTTCGTCAAGCACGACTTTGAGTGCGGCGACGCCCTCGTCGCTTTGCATGTCAAAGCCCATGGCAGTCTTGAAGGCAGCACTGTGGCCGGGCATGTCAATCTCAGGGATGACGGTCACACCACGCTCGGCGGCGTAGTCCACCAACTCGCGGCATTGGTCTTGGGTGTAGAACTGTCCGGCATAGCGCGTCATGTTCTCGGCGGCGGTGAGTTGCGGGAAGGCTTTCACCTCAAAGCGCCAGGCGAGTTTCTCGGTGAGATGCCAATGGAAGACGTTCACCTTGAAACGGGAGAGGTTGTCAATTTCGCGCTTGAGTTCATCAAAACTCAAGAAAGAGCGTCCCACGTCGTGCATGAAACCGCGCACCTTGAAGGCGGGCCAGTCGGAGAGTTGGAGGCATTCGAAAGCAGCGCTGCCTTCCTCATAGCCTTCCGCCAACTGACGCAGGGTCTGGGCGGCACGAATCACGCCGGTGGCGTTGAGGGCACGAATCACCACGGCGTCAGAACTGATGTCGAGGCTGTAGGCTTCATCGGGGAAAAGGTTCACGCTGTGGTTGAACGCACCGGGAATCTCAGAGACGATTTCCACAGTGACGGTGGCAGAAGCGTCATCAGAGAGGGTGGCACCGGCTTCGGTGAGCACGGTCTGCAAAAGAGCGCAGGAGGTGGGGTCGGTGAGGCGCACACTGCGTTGCAAGTTGAAAGGAGTCTGTTTCACCGCTACCACTTGCTTGGGAAGGGGAAGCAGGTCAGAAATCTTCGCCACGGCGGGCTGCGTCAGACAAGCACCGGCAAGCAGCAAAGCACTGAGTGAAAGATTTTTCATAGTATCTGATGATTTAGAGTTTTTCTGTGATAAAAGGGCGTGGCGACAACGACTTCCATATATATAATAAGGTGTGGTCCCGCGATGAAGCCGTTGATTCACCATTCGCTTGCAAAAAAACAAAAAAAAGAGGAAATTGAATGAAGAGGAATGAATAAAAACACCGAAAAGCCGTTTAATATGGTACAAGATACGGCAAAGAAAAGGCTTTTTCCTTATTTTTGTGCAAAACCTTAGGCTCTTCAAAACGAAAATGCCTATCTTCGCCGAAAACGGTTCCTAATCCACATTATTATCATGGAAAACAAGCAAAACAACTACTGCATCATTCTGGCGGGAGGCGTCGGAAGAAGACTGTGGCCCGTGAGCAGCGAAACGCAACCGAAACAATTTATTGATTTCTTCGGAACTGGCAGAACGCTGCTGCAACAGACCTACGACCGCTTTGCTGACATCATGCCGGAATCGCATATTTTCGTATCTACCTTTGAAAACTACGTGGAGACCGTGAAGCAGCAGCTTCCGCAACTCCCACTTGAGAACATCCTTCCCGAGCCGGTTCAACTGAACACCGCGCCTTCCTCCATCTGGGCAACTTGGCACGTGGTCATCCGCGACCCAAAAGCCAATCTCGTGGTGACACCGGCAGACCAAATCATTCTTCGCGAAGAACGATTCAAGGAGCAAATTCTGAAAGGACTGGACTATGTGGACTCCCACGACACCTTCCTCGCCATGGGCGTCAAGCCGACCCAGCCGAACACCGCCTACGGTTACATTCAAAAAGGGAAGTCTCTGAACCACGCTGACCTCTACGCCGTCAAATCCTTCACCGAGAAACCGGAGCTGGACTATGCCCAAATGTTCATGGAAAGCGGTGAGTTCCTCTGGAACACGGGGCTCTTCCTGTGGAAAGGCGAAACGATGGGACACTTCTTTGACCACGTCAGAGGACGCACCACACCCGCCTCGGTGGAGAATCTGGCACAGCAAATGCTGACCATTGCCGAGGAAATGGACTATGTTCGCTCCACCTTCCCAAGCGAGGTGCCGCGCTCGCTCGACCTGCTCATCTTGGAACACTGCGAGAACGTGGCAGTGCAAGAATGTGACTTCGGATGGGCTGACGTGGGCTGCTGGCCCGAGGTTCACGCAGCCATGCACACTGATGCCGACGGCAATGCGGTCAGCGGAGACAGTCAGGTGATTTTCTCCGGCTCAAAGGATTGCATGGTCGTGCTTCCCAACGGCATGAAGGCAGTGGTCGCAGGCTTGGACAATTTCCTGGTTGCACAAAAAGAGGGCATGCTGATGATTTGCCCGAACACCAATTCCGACCTCATCCGAAAACTAATCAACGAAGCACGGATGAACCTGTTCTAAAAAAGGGGTGTTCTAAAAATTAGGTTGAAAACGTAAGCACTTTCTTTTGAACGATCCTTATCCCGTAATTTTTAGAACACCCCACAACACTTCCTAAACACATGACTGAAAGAAAAGAACCGCTGACCGTCGTGAAGGTGGGCGGAAAGATTGTAGAAACCCCCGAATCCCTGGAGAAACTGCTGAACAACTTTTCTCAGATCGAAGGACACAAACTGCTGGTTCACGGCGGCGGCAGATCTGCCACCGCTTTCGCCTCAAAGTTGGGCATCGAAACTCAGATGATTGACGGACGCCGCGTGACAAGCGCTGAGATGCTTGACGTGGTCACCATGGTCTATGGCGGGCTCGTCAACAAAAATCTCGTGGCGAAACTGCAAGCCTGTGGCGTGAACGCACTCGGACTGACGGGTGCCGACATGAACGTGATGCTTGCCCACCGACGCCCCGTGAAAAACGGCGTGGACTACGGCTTCGTCGGGGACGTTGATTCCGTGGACGCTTCTCACCTCGCCTCTCTCATCCGCTCCGGCATCACGCCCGTAATGGCACCACTGACCCACAACGGGGAAGGCACGCTGCTGAACACGAACGCCGACACCATCGCCGGCGAAACAGCCAAAGCACTCGCCTCCGAATTTGACGTGACGCTCGTCTTCTGCTTTGAACTTGCCGGAGTGCTGGCTGACCCGGACGATGAGGCAAGTGTCATTGCTCACATCAACGCCGAGACTTTTGAAACGCTGAAACGCGATGGCATCGTGGTGGGAGGCATGATTCCGAAGATTGAAAACAGCCTCGCTGCAGTGAGAGCAGGCGTGAAACGCGTCATCATCACTCGAGCCGACGCCCTCGGCACTTCAAAAGGAACAACCATTGAATGAGATTTGCCGAGACATGGCAAGAATACTCTTAGAAAACGCTTAGAATGAACGCTTACGAAATCATGGCTCCCGTCGGTTCAAGGGAGGCGCTTGCCGCCGCCTTGCAAGCCGGAGCCGATTCCATCTATTTTGGCATTGAAGCACTCAACATGAGAGCGCACAGCGCCAATCACTTCACCATTCGTGACCTCCACGAAATCGCAGAGACCTGCGCCAACCACGGTGTCAAATCCTATCTCACGGTGAACACCATCATCTACGACACCGACCTCGAACTCATGCAGCAAATCTGCCGCGCCGCCAAGGAAGCGGGCATCTCGGCGGTCATTGCGTCGGACGTGGCGGTTCTTTCCTACTGCCAAGAAATCGGACAGGAAGTGCATCTCTCCACCCAGTTGAACATCTCAAACGTGGAGGCGCTTCGCTTCTATGCCCGCTTCGCCGACGTCGCCGTCCTTGCACGTGAACTGAACTTGGAGCAGGTCGCCCACATCCACCGCGCCATCGAAGAAGAACAGATTTGCGGTCCGTCGGGAAAACCCATCCGACTTGAGATGTTCTGCCACGGCGCGCTGTGCATGGCGGTCAGCGGAAAGTGCTACCTCTCCCTGCAGAACCTTGGACGCTCCGCCAACCGCGGCGAGTGCATGCAGGTCTGCCGCCGCAGTTTCACCGTCACTGACCGCGAGACGGGGATGGAGTTGGACGTAGATAACAAATACATCATGAGCCCAAAGGACTTGAAGACCATCGGCTTCATGGACAAAATGGTGGAGGCTGGCGTCAGCGTCTTCAAAATCGAGGGAAGAGCCCGCGCCGCAGAATACGTCTATACCGTTGTGAAATGCTACAAAGAGGCACTCCGTGCCGTGCTCGACGGAACTTTCTCTCCGGAGCGCGTGGCGGAATGGGACAAACAACTTGCCACCGTCTTCAACCGCGGCTTTTGGGACGGCTACTATCTCGGACAAAAGATGGGAGAATGGAGCAAGGTCTATGGTTCGCAAGCCACGGAGCGAAAACAATACATCGGCAAAGGACAGAAGTATTTCTCCCGCCTCGGCGTGGGCGAGTTCCTGCTTGAAGCGGGGGGCTTCCAAGTGGGAGACAAACTCCTCATCGTGGGACCGACCACCGGCGCGCACTATGTCACCGCCACCGACATCCACGGCGACCATGGGCCGGTGCAGAAGGCGGAGAAAGGCATGCGCGTCTCCATTCCCGTGCCCGAAAAGACCCGTCCCTCCGACAAACTCTATCTGATTGTTTCCTCTGAGAAGTAGTCTGCTTTTACTACCTTTCTCTACTTCCCTTCTCTATACATTCATTCCCATGACTCTTGTATTTGATTATGGCGGCGTCATCGTTGACCTTGAACCCACACGCTGCATCGAAGCCTTTCAACGCTTAGGTCTTGACATTCGTCCCTTCTTGGGCACCTATCGTCAAGGCGGTGTCTTTTCTCTGCTCGAAGAAGGGCGGATAGACGTGCCCACGTTCTGCCGCGAACTCCGAAAACTCGGCATCCGAGAAGAAGTCACCGACGAGGAAATTGTGAAAGCGTGGGAAGACTACACGGTGGGGATTCCAGCCGAACGCCTCGCTCTGCTGGAGAAAATTCACGCGAACTATCGCACCGCCGTGCTCAGCAACACAAACCCCATTCACTGGCAACAGGCGGAAGAGAAGTTCTTCACCTCCTGCGGTCGTCGGCGCGAGGACTATTTTGAACAAGCGTTCCTCTCCTACCGTCTGCAACTTCAGAAACCGGACCCTGCGCTCTATGCCCGCGTTGCCGAGGAGTTGGGCGAGAAACCGGAAGACATTCTCTTCTTCGACGACAGTCTCACGAATTGCGAAGCCGCTGAGCAATGCGGTTGGAAAGCCCTTCTGGCTCCCGCGAATAGCGGCTGGTTTAAATATTTTGACGCTCATGGCAAACTTATCCTTCCATAAACTCTCGGCGTTCCCCTTCGACGAGTCGGCAGGCTTCTGCGCCACCATCGGTTTCTTCGATGGTGTCCACCGCGGTCACCATTTTCTCATTGAGGAACTGCTCCGCACGGCTTCCGAACGCCGTTTGAACCCGCTGGTCATCTCTTTTGAAGAACATCCGAAACTGGCTCTCTCGCCGGCAGGCTACTGGCCCGAACTGCTGACAACGAACGATGAAAAGCTGAAATTGTTAGCACAAGAAGGGATTCCCGCCGTCGCCCTCCTTCACTTTGACGTTGCCATGTCCCGCCTCACCTCGGCGGAGTTCATGCAGCAAATCTTGCGTGACCACCTGAATGTGCGCTGTCTGCTCACGGGCTATGACCACCACTTTGGCAGCGACCGCGCCTCCGGTTTCCGAGACTACGTGCTGCAGGGCAAAGACTTAGGCATAGAGGTCGTCAAGGCGCAACCCTTTGAGTGCGACGGCATCCGCATCAGTTCTTCTGCCACTCGCCGCTTCCTTCATGCCGGCAACGTGGAGATGGCTCGGATGTGTCTCGGTCGTCCCTATCGGCTCTCGGGCATCGTGGTGGAGGGTCACAAAGCGGGGTCGGCGATGGGGTGGCCGACAGCAAATCTCCAGCCGCGGTGTGCAGAGCAGGTGGTGCCGGGCAAAGGGGTTTATGTCGCCAAGGCGGTGATTCACGATGGAGACTCTTTCGCCTCTGCCGGATTCAGTTATATGGCAATGGTGAACATCGGCTGCCGCCCGACCTTGGACAACGGGAACGACTGTACCATTGAAGCACACCTCTTGGACTGGACGGGCGACGCACTCTACGGTGCTCACATGACGCTCTGCTTCTATCGGCGCATCCGAGACGAAAAACGCTTCGCCTCCATCGAAGAACTTCAAGCACGCATCGCACTCGACGCGGACTTCGTCAAAGAATTCTTCGCTTCAAACGCACCTGAAGACTGAAACTTGGAATCTGAAAACCGAAACAAAAAACCGAAATAGCGGCTTCGCCTCCCTCACTCATGCTTCCTTCCATTCTTCTTCTCCTTCTTTTTTTCGCGGCGCAACTGCTTGCGCTCGTGCTGACCATCATTTTTTTCATGCCAGAGATTTCTGTGGCGCCTCTTGACCCCGCCGTACTGATGAATCTCCCGCCGGTCGGTTTCGGCGTCAGCCTCTTCTTTGCCGAGTTGCTGCTTTCGGTGGGTATATATATATGGTATCGTCGCGACCGCGTCAAGGACGTTCCCGTGGCAGTGACAGAAGCAGACTCTTCACGGATGATGATTCAATCCTGCGTCGGCACACTTTTGTTGGCACTGGGACTTTCGTTTCTGTTCGCCCCGTTCGGACTGGACGACGCCGGCACACAAGCCATGTTTGAACAACAGAAGAACAATGTTTTCTGTGTGGCGTTGCTCTGTCTCGTCGGTCCGGCATGTGAAGAGTTGCTCTTCCGCGCCGGCATCACGCGGGTGCTCTTCCGCCGCGGGCTTCCCGCCTGGGGGGCTGCCGCTCTCGCCGCTTTCTGCTTTGCTCTCTTCCACGGCAACTGGCAACAGGGACTGCCCGCCTTCTTCATCGGCATCCTCTTCGGCTTACTCTTTCTGCGCACCGGCGACATGCGTCTCTGCCTTCCCGCCCACATTCTCAACAACGCCCTCGCCGTGCTGCTTCTTTGTTTCCCCTCACTGAGCGAAGCAACAGAATCATTCCCGCTCTGGGCAAACCTTGCGCTCGGCACGCTCCTCACCATCGCCGGCATCGCCGTTCTCCTGCCCATCGTTCGTCCCGTGTGGCGTGAAAAGATTGTTTCCTCAAAGAATTAGTATTCTCCGACTTCATGAAAATACGAAACATTGACCTCGGTCCTCGCCCCGTGCTGCTTGCTCCCATGGAAGATGTCACCGACATCGGCTTCCGTCTGCTGTGCCGCAGTCTCGGTGCTTCCATGGTCTATTCTGAGTTCGTCGCCTCCGACGCTTTGGTGCGCATGGTCGGGAAGAGTCTCGACAAACTGCGCGTGAGCCCCGACGAACGTCCCGTGGCGATTCAGATTTACGGCAAAGACCCGATAGCCATGCGCGACGCCGCCCAGATTGTGGTGGAGAAGGCGCACCCCGACGTGCTGGACTTGAACTTCGGCTGCCCCGTGAAACGAGTGGCTGGAAAAGGCGCCGGCGCGGGACTTCTGCAGAACATTCCGCTCTTGCTGGACATCACGCGCCACGTCGTGGACGCGGTCTCTGTTCCCGTCACCGCCAAGACGCGATTGGGCTGGGACTCGGAACACTTGGTCATCACCTCCCTCGCCGAACAACTTCAGGACTGCGGCATCGAGGCACTCACGATTCACGGCAGAACCCGTGCGCAAATGTATCAAGGTCAGGCGGACCACAGCCTCATCGGCGAGGTGCGACGCAACCCACGCATTCACATTCCCATCATTGCCAACGGCGACATTGCGGACGGAAAGACCGCACAGCGACTCTTTGACGACCTTGGCGTAGATGCCGTCATGGTGGGGCGTGCCACCTTTGGCTGTCCTTGGATTTTCAAGGAGATTCGCGACCACTTGGACGGAACGAGCCTTGACGTCAGCCAAGCCATTTCCACCGATGCCGCTCCACTCTCTGACGCTTGGAAACTCGCTGTTTTGAAGCAGCAGGTGAACCTCAGCGTGGAGCGTTGCGGCGAACGCAGCGGCATTCTCCACTCCCGTCGTCACCTCGCCGCCACGCCATTGTTCAAGGGGATTCCCGACTTCCGCCCGCTGCGCATTGCCATCCTCCGCGCCGAAACAACCGAAGAACTCTTCGCCCTCATGGACGAAGCCTTCCAAAAACTCTGCGCCGCACGCGAACACAAACCGAACGTATGAAAATCGACGCTCTCGCAACAATGCACTCAGTGAACGAAGAGCAGACGCCAACCCCGTCCCGCCGTCCCTTGTCACGTGTGAGCCGCGCGGCGGTTTGGTTGATGTGTCTGCCGATACATTTCTACCGTCACTACATCTCGCCCTACACTCCTCCCGCCTGTCGCTTCACTCCCACCTGCTCGCAGTATGCGCTGGAAGCACTCCGCAAGCACGGTCCTCTCAAAGGCACGTGGCTCGCCGCACGCCGCATCCTGCGCTGCCATCCTTGGGGCGGCAGTGGTTATGACCCCGTGCCGTGAGGCGGTGATTACGCAATCCATTGAGCCCATTTATCGGACAGCAAGGATTCACGGGTCAGACGGTCTTGACGAACCAGGCATACAACAACAAAAATCCGAACCGGGAGACCGATTCGGAATTTGCGCTTCAGGATGGGCTTGAACCAACGACCCCCTGATTAACAGTCAGGTGCTCTAACCAACTGAGCTACTGAAGCAAAACAACTTGCGGAAACGATGAGAAGAAAGTCTCTTTCCGTAATTGCGGTGCAAAGGTAGAGATAATTTTGAATTTAGCACTATCTTTGCAGAGAAAATTTGCAAAAAATTAGAATGAAAAGAATCCTGGGCATTGGGAACGCACTCGTGGACTCGCTCGTGCAGATTCCCAACGAAGACTTGTTGCAAGAATTTGACCTCCCCAAAGGGTCCATGCAACTCATCCGAACTGAACGCTACCTTCAAATCCAAAAAAGGTTGCATTCCATGAATCCGCTACGCACAACCGGAGGCTCAGCGTGTAACACCATCCTCGCCATCGCCAACATGGGAGGCGCCCCAGGACTGATTGGCAGAGTCGGGAAAGACGAGCCCGGCGACTTCTTTGCCGCCAACTGCAAAGAACACGGCATCGCAGCCCGACTGATTCGCGACGAGGAACTGCCGACGGGCGTGGCTTCCACGTTCATCACGCCTGACGGACAACGCACTTTTGGTACTTATCTCGGCGCTGCCGCCGCACTGGAAGCGGAAGACGTGAAGCCGGAATGGTTTGACGACTATGACTTCTTCTACATTGAAGGATATCTCGTGCAGAACCACGCGCTCATCCGACGCGCCGTCGAACTTGCCCACGAGGCGGGACTGAAGGTTTGTCTGGACCTTGCGAGCTACAACATCGTGCTCGAGGAGCGCGATTTCTTTGAGGAACTCCTGCATCAGACCGACATCGTCTTTGCCAACGAACAGGAAGCAGCTGCCTTCACCGGCGAAGACCACGCGAAACACAATCTTCACCGCCTCTCTGACCTCTGCGAACTGGCGGTGGTCAAGATTGGCAAACGAGGCGTGTGGGTGAAAAGGGGCGACGAAACTGCCCACTGCCCCGCCCGCGAGGTGCCACACGTCGTGGATACAACAGCAGCGGGCGACTATTTCTCCGCCGGCTTCCTCCATGCGCTCTCCACGAACAGCAGCCTGACAGCCTGTGCTGAACTCGGTTCACTCCTGGCAGGACACATCATTGAAGTGGTCGGCACCGCCCTAAGCCCGGAGACATGGGCACAAATCAGAAACTCGTGGAACGAAAACGTTTGATGAACCCGCCTGCCACACGGCTTTTCCAAGTCAATTTCTCAGATGAAAACACTTTCCCTTATATTATTTATGGTGTGCCCGCTCCTCGCGAGTGCGCCGCTCGCCGCACAAAACAGCGACAACCACAATTTTGACGTCTCCAAGCAGCTGGACATCTTTAACTCTGTCTATCGTGACTTAGACCTCTACTACGTGGACACGTTGAACGCGGAGAAGAACATCCGCAATGCGCTGGACTACATGCTTCAACAACTGGACCCCTACACGGAGTACTATCCGCAGGAGAACACGGAGGACTTGAAGCTGCTTTCCACAGGAAAATATAGCGGCATTGGCTCAAGCATTCAATTTCAGGAAGCATCGGGAAGATGTGTCATCGGCTTGCCCTACGAAAATTCTCCCGCTGCCACAAGCGGACTCCTCCCGGGCGACATCCTGCTGAGCATTGACGGTAAGGACTTGGGGACGTGTCACGAGAAAGATGCAGACAAGATTCAAGACTACTCCGAAAGCGTCAGCAACAAATTGCGCGGCGAATCCGGCACGACAATCGTGGTGAAGGTGAAGCGTCCCGTCCTTGACAAAGTGATGACATTTCAAATCACTCGCCAAAAAGTCAGTGTGCCCAGCGTCTCTCTCGCCACACTGGTTGCCGACAGCATCGGATTCATTAGTCTTTCTAAATTCATTGAGGGTTCTGCCAACGAAATCCGCCGCGCCCTGACAGAACTGAAACAACAAGGAGCCCGCTCACTGATTCTTGACCTGCGCGACAATCCGGGCGGCGTGATGGACGAAGCGGTCAGCACCGTGAACCTCTTCATACAACGAGGCAGAGAGGTGCTTCGGACACGTGGAAAAGTGAAAGAAGCAAACCACGTCTATAAAACCACTCTTGACGCACAGGACCCGGACATCCCGCTGATTGTGCTGACAAACTTCGGCACAGCCTCAGCGGCTGAAATCACCAGCGGCGCACTGCAAGACTATGACCGAGCCATCATCTTGGGCGAACGAACCTATGGCAAAGGGCTCGTGCAACAGAGCCGCGAGATGCCCTACAACGGCGCACTGAAGATGACGTGGGCGAAATACTACATTCCCTCCGGACGCTGCATACAAGCCTACGACTTCAAGGACGGCATGCCTGTCCACAAACCGGACTCCCTCGCCAAAGAGTTTTTCACCGCTGCCGGAAGAATTGTGCGCGACGGAGGTGGCATCACGCCGGACATCGTTGTCAAAGCGGACAGCCTGCCGCGCATCATCTACTACCTTACGCAGAGCGAACAACTGTTTGACTACTGCGTGGAATATCGCATCAAACACGCCTCCATCGGAGAACCCGAGAAATTCCACTTGACGAACGAAGAGTATGAGGAATTCTGCAAATATATGCAAGAAAAAGGCTTCACCTACGACCGTCAAAGCCTGCACTACCTGGAAGTGCTGAAAAAGGTGGCACGCTATGAAGGCTACGAACAAGACGCCAAGGCGGAATTGGAGGCTTTGGAAAAGAAACTGACGCACGACGTGGTGACCGACCTGCACCGTTGGGAGAATCTCGTGAGACAAGCCGTGGAAGCCGCCATCGTGGCGAACTACTATTACAACGCCGGCAGCGAGCGCTATGCTCTTCAATACGACAAGCAACTGAAAGAAGCCATCCGAATGCTGCAGAACAAGAAGGAGATGCACAAACGCCTCACGGGCGAGCCGGAAGCATAAATAGGAGATTCATCCGCTTCGAAAAAACACTTCGGAAGAAGTTTTTACTAATAACGAAAAATGCGCTGCCATCATGACAGCGCATTTTTCGTGGGTTTTCGACAAAAGAACAGGACGTGGAAACGGCTCATTCCATCACGCAAAGCACGAGACTGTCTGCCTTGCAGCGAGCCCGCAGCCATTCCTTCAATTTCAGTCGCTCCTCCGAGGAGAGACGCTTGCCCTTTGACAAACCGACCATCGCCGAAACGAAACTCGTCGTGGCGGTCGTGTCACGCTGCGCCTGCACAGCCTTGGAAAGAGCCACGGTTCTCACCTGCGGAAAGACTGCTGCCAACTCGCCACGAATCTCGGAAGAAAGTCGTTCAAGGCGTGTGTAGTCAGCAAGCTGCGAGGTCAATTCGCTGACGCGTGCATTCAATTCCAAAACCTGCTTTTCTCGGTTTTCCCGACTCGAAGCCGCCTGCGTCAATTGATGACTCAGCTGAAGCAGGCTGTCGGAGCGTGTTCCCTGAATGAGGTGCAGGCGATAGTCCTTCAGACCGTAATTTGCAAGTCGTTTTTCTGCTTCTGTTATCTTGCTTTCGGAGATTTCCTTTCCGACGGCAACGACGTTGAGCCAAAGAGAGTCCTCCAAGATTTCGCCGGAAATGATTTGTGTGCCACTCTGCGTCAGCTCGTTTTTGAGAAAGTTTCGCACGTTGCTGTCAGAGATGCCGCGGCGCACGATTCCGAAAGTCATGATAGCGGCAGGAATCATGGTCACCACGACAAGTCCCCAGACAATGCGGCGCGCCCGTTTTTCATTCTCTTCCTTGAGAAACTGCTTTTGGGGGAAGTGCATGAGCCGAACGCCGACATAGGTGGAAATCGTGATGAACACGGTGTTGATGAAGAAGAGATAGAACGCCCCGAGGAAATAGAGGATGTTGCCCGAGGCAAGTCCGAATCCGGCGGTGCAGAGCGGCGGCATGAGCGCGGTGGCGATGGCGACGCCGGGAATGACGTTGCCCTTGCCTTTTGTGCAGAGGGCGGTGATGCCTGCGGCTCCGCCAAAGGTGGCAATCAAGACGTCATAGATGGTCGGCGAGGTGCGTGCCAAGAGTTCCGACTGTGCCTCACCGAGCGGTGTGATGAGGAAATAGACCGTGGCGGTCAGGACGCTGATGAGGGTGGCGACGCCAAAGTTTCGATAGGAGCGCCGCAGGAGGTCGATGTCGTTGATGCCGATGGCGAGTCCCATGCCAATGATGGGACCCATCAAAGGTGAAATCAACATGGCGCCAATGATGACCGCCGTGGAATTGACATCCAGTCCGAGCGAGGCGATGAAAATGGCGAAAATCAACACCCAGAGGTTCGCGCCTTTGAAACTGACACCTTGACTGATTTGGGAAACAATCTCCGCTCGGTCTTCCATGTCGGGCATGATGTTGAAATATTTCCGCACAGCCCCAATGATTTCTTCAATGCTCATATTCGTACTGTAAACTAAGGAGGTTTTCTAAAAGAGGTGATGATTGAGGGAAGTTCTAAATTTCACAAGACAAGGAGTCTTCACGAGAACGTTTCTTTCTCAAAGACTCTTGACCATTTCCGCCAGACGCTGGGAGAGACGAGTGTAGCGCTGCAGGGAACTCACATTGCGGATGGCAGTGTTCAATGCTTTGGTTTCACCGACCAGAACGCAGATTTTCTTGGCGCGAGTGATGCCGGTGTAAATCAGATTTCGCTGCAACATGACGAAGTGCGCCATCAGCACCGGCATGACGACGATGGGAAACTCCGACCCCTGAGACTTGTGGATGGTGGTGGCATAGGAGAGCGTCAGTTCGTCGAGGTCGGAGCCGTCATAGTCCACCTCACGCCCATCAAAGGAAACCTTGAGCGATTGTTCTTCCCGATCAATGCTCACGATGTGCCCCATGTCACCGTTATAGACATCTTTGTCATAGTTGTTCTTCAGTTGCATGACGCGGTCGCCGCGACGAAAAGACACTGCGCCGCGCACCAGTCCACCCTTTCCGGGATTCAGAGCCTCTTGCAGAGCACGGTTCAGATTCACCGTTCCCAGCGTTCCGCGCTGCATGGGCGAGAGGACCTGAATCTGGGAGGAACGCACTTTGTAGGCACGAGGCAAACGGTCGCGCACCAAAGCCACGATGTCCTTCACGACAGTCTCGGCATCGGATTGCGGAAGGAAGAAAAAGTCGGTCTGAAGCCCATTGCTGATGTCGGGGAAGCGGCCTTGGTTGATGGCATGGGCATTCATCACAATTCGACTGGACTGCGCCTGCCGGAAAATACGGGTGAGACGAACGACAGGCACCACGTTGGAAAGGATGATGTCACGCAGCACATTGCCCGCGCCGACGCTCGGCAACTGGTCGGTGTCGCCGACCATGACGAGACGCATGTGGGGCGGAATGGCTTTGACGAGGAAATACATCAGCATCAAGTCAATCATGGAGCATTCGTCCACGATGAGCACGTCACCTTCCAAAGGATTGTCCGCATTGCGGTTGCAGCCCTCTTGCGGATTATATTCCAACAAGCGGTGAATCGTCTTTGCCTCCTTCCCCGTTGCTTCGCTCATTCGTTTGGCAGCGCGCCCGGTCGGAGCGGCGAGCAGGATGCGCAGTTTCGCTGCTTCCAACGCGGCGATGATGGCACGCGTCGTGGTGGTCTTTCCTGTGCCCGGTCCGCCGGTCAGCACCATGACCTTTGAAGCGATGGCTTGGCGGATAGCGGCAATCTGCACCTCATCATAGGTGACACCCGCTTCTCGCTGCAGTTCGTCAATGTCCACGGAAAGTTTGAAGAGACTGTCGCCCGAAGTGCGAACCAGGATGGCGAGCCCTTCAGCCACCGACTTCTCAGCCTTGAAGAAAGCCGGAAGATAGACCCGCTCCTCTTCCCGAACGAGCAAGCCGTTCTCACACATATCCTCCAAAGCGGTGCGAATCGTCTCTTCGTCAGCCTCAAGCAGTTTCACGGTCTCGCTCACCAGCGACTCCTCCTCGCCAAAACAATGACCGTCCTCGGAGAAGACCTGAAGCGTGTAGAGCAGTCCGCTGCGACAGCGGCGCGGGTCACTCTTTTCATAGCCGAGCTTTTGGGCAATGCCATCGGCGGTTTTGAAGCCGATTCCCCAAATCTCATCGGCAAGACGATAGGGATTACTCTTCACCATCTCCACGCTGTCCTGCCCATATTTCCCATAAATCTTTGTGGCATAGGCAACGCTCACGCCATGTCCCTGCAAGAAGAGCATGACGTTCTTGATGTCCTTTTGCTTTGCCCAACTCTCTTGGATTTGTTCCACGCGTTTCTTGCCGATTCCTTCCACCTCATAGAGGCGCTTGATGTCGTTTTCAATCACGTGGATGGTTTCAGTGCCGAACTTGGCGACAATGAGACGCGCAAAACGAGGTCCGATGCCTTTGACCAAACCGCTGCCGAGATATTTTTCTATGCCGTAGGCGGTGGCAGGCATCACCTCCTCCCAACGTTCACACTCAAACTGCTGCCCGAAACGCGAAGTCTTCCAATCGCCCTCACACTGCAAAACGGTCCCCACACCCACGCCGAGGAAGTTACCGACCACGGTGACGAGGGACTTATAGTCAGAAGAACTGACGCGCAAGACGGAATAGCCCGTCTCTGCACTTTGGAAGGTGATGTGTTCCACCACGCAACGCATCGTTTTGGACATAGAAAATTCTGCTGAGAATATAGGGTTAGGTGATTCCCCGGGAGAACGTCTCCGAGAGTTTGGCAAATTTAAGAAGTTCGATGCATCTGCCCGTCATCATTCCTCCGAGATTTGAAGAACTCGCTTCATTTTTAGACGCAAAACCACCTTCTGAACCTTTTTTCAAGCATCGCTGTCCACTAAACGCACTTCATCAGTCGCGGTGCTTACGCAACGCGCACGGTGGGTTCGCGACAGTTCGGAGACGGTGTCACAGAGGTGTCACGAAGGTGTCACGAAGGCGTCACGGAGGTGTCATAGCGGCGTTGGCTTTGCGGAGACGAGAACGGGCAAACCAAAAGGTGCTCTCAAAACCTGCGAACTGGTTCTGAGAGCACCTTGATTGGTTTCTTAATGGTTTCCGGCTTCTTTCATCTGCGACGATTCACGCCGGATGAAATTCATTTCGTTTCTTTAGCCACGCCGATGACCACGCGGTTGGAGTCGTTATCTTTGAACGGTTGAACGCTGTCACCCTTATAGCCTGTGGTGAGGCGGTCGGCGGAAATGCCGTAGCGTTCGACGAGGACTTTGGCTACTCTGTCGGCGCGTTTCTGAGAGATGTTTCGGTTGATGTTCGGGTTGCCCGTTCCTGCGTCAGCATATCCCATGATTTCAGCTTTGGCAGAGGGGTGTTGCTTCATCCATTCTGCGAAGGCTTGGAGTTTGGCTTCTTCGGAGGCGCGCACGGCGGAACTGTTGATGTCGAAGAAGATTTCGCACTTCGTTTCAGCCAGTTTCTTGGGTGCGGGAGGTGTCACGACGGGTTTGGGGTCGGGTTTCGGCGTCGCGGACGGGTCTTGCTTGTTGGCAGCCAAGGCATCAGCATTTCTGTTGGCGTTGTAGTCCTGCATGGCGATTGCATTTCCAGAGGTGGCTTTCGCCTTACCGGGACGTCCGATTTTGAAGTTGAGACCGATGAGCGCTTGGAGTTGCCAGTCACCTTTTCCGTTGATTTTGGAGTTGAAGCGGTCGGAAAGGTTGTTGGCGGTGACTTCCAAGTTGAGTCCGACGACGCGGGAGAGGGCTGCTTCAAACTGAGCACCGACGCGGAAGTTGTGGACGAGGCGGTCATCGTCCCAAGCGAGGCTGTAGCTACGATTTCCGGAGGACTGTGCGAGAGCGTTCACCTTTTCGTTGTCCCAAGCGTAGGTCAGACCGACGCCACCGATGAGATAGACGTTGATGTCCTGCTCGTTATAGGGCGCGAAGATGCGCTTGAGGTTAATCATGAGGTCGAGATCGGAGGTCACGAACTTGTAGCCGTAGGTCTCGTTGAGTTCTTTGATGGCTCCTTTGCAGTTCATGGCGCTGACGTGAACTCGAGTTCCGACCACGGGCGTCCACATGGCACCGACACTACCGGCGAAGATGGGGGTTTCGATGTTGGAGAAGGTGAAGTTTGTGAAGGTGGACTGAAGACCTCCTTGAACGCCGATGAAAGCGTAGGGATATTCCTTCTTCCCTTCTTTCTGCGCCTGTGCGCTTTGCATGGTCATTCCGCCGAGGAGCAGACACGCCATCCATGTTTTGAAGTGTTTCATATCGTTGTGTACTTTAGTTTATTCTTCAAAAAAGGAAGATATGGGGCAAAGATATGTATAACTTTTTAAAAAATGCGAAAAGAGAGACACTTAATTTTGGTCGTAGGCGTGTTTGGGGTAGTCAATCGTGTAGTGCAACCCACGACTTTCCTTTCTTTCCATGGCTTGTCTGGTGATGAGATAGCCCACGTTTATCATGTTTCTCAGTTCGCAGATGTCGCGGGTGGCTTTGACGCGCTTGAAGAGTTCCTCGGTTTCTTCATAGAGAAGGTCAAGGCGGGTCCAGGCGCGTTTCAGGCGAAGGTCGGAGCGGACGATGCCGACATATTTTGACATGATTTGCTCCACTTCCTTGGCGTCCTGCGCAATGAGCACCTTCTCTTCGTTTGACATGGTGCCTTCGTCGTTCCATTCCGGGACGTCGGTGTTGAAGGCATAGTCGTCAATGTGGGCGATGGAGTGGGCTGCGGCGGTGTCGGCATAGACGACGGCTTCGATGAGCGAGTTGGAAGCCAGACGGTTGCCACCGTGGAGTCCGGTGCAGGCGCATTCGCCGATGGCGTAGAGTCGCTTGATGCTGGAGCAGGCGTTGAGATCGACTTTGATGCCGCCGCAGAGGTAGTGGGCACAGGGCACGACGGGGATGTATTGCTTCGTGATGTCAATGCCGAGGCTGAGGCATTTCTGATAGATGTTCGGGAAATGGTGTTTCGTTTCCTCCGGGTCTTTGTGCGTGACGTCGAGGCAGACATGGTCGAGTCCGTGAATCTTCATTTCCTTGTCGATGGCTCGGGCGACGATGTCGCGGGGCGCGAGGGAAAGTCTTCGGTCATATTTCTGCATGAATTCTTCACCGTTGGGAAGTCGAAGGATGCCGCCGTAGCCTCGCATGGCTTCCGTGATGAGATAGGCGGGATGCGACTCGCCGGGATGGAAGAGCGCAGTGGGGTGGAACTGAATGAACTCCATGTCGCGGACGGTGGCTTTGGCGCGGTATGCCATGGCGATGCCGTCGCCCGTGGCGATTTCGGGATTGGTGGTGGTGGTATAGACCGCTCCGCAGCCTCCGGTGCAAAGGACGGTGACGCGGGAGAGGAAGGTGTCAATCTTCCGAGTGTCCGGGTCGAGGATGTAGGCGCCGAAACATTCAATGTCGGGCGTGCGGCGGGTCACTTCAATGCCGAGGTGGTGTTGGGTGATGATTTCGACGGCAAAATGGTTTTCCAAGACGACGATGTCGGGGTGTCTGCGCACAGCTTCGATGAGACCGCGTTGAATCTCGAAGCCGGTGTCATCGGCGTGGTGAAGGATGCGGAACTCGGAGTGTCCGCCTTCGCGGTGCAGGTCGAAGGAGCCATCCTCCTGTTTATCAAAATTCACGCCCCATTCGACGAGGCGTTTGATGCCTTCGGGCGCTTTTTTCACCACCTGTTCCACGGCGCTCGGGTCAGAAATGTAGTCCCCGGCGATGAGTGTGTCGTGGATGTGTTTTTGGAAGTCATCCTCTTTCAAGTTGGTCACTGAAGCGATGCCGCCTTGCGCTTTGGCGGTGTTGGCTTCTTCAATCTGTGTTTTGCAAACGAGGGCAACTTTGCCCTTTCCGGAAGCTGCGGCTTGCAGCGCATAACTCATTCCTGCCACGCCGGAACCGATGACGAGGAAATCAAATTTGCGAATCATCTTTGTGGTCTGTGTTATAGATGATGTCTCTTGCGAGAAGAGAAAAGAAAGTTTTTAACGCGCAAAATTAACAATTTGTTTTCCAAAAGCGCTTCAAGTCAGTGGGAAATAGTACTTTTGCTCGCTTCTTACATTATTTCCTCGTTTCTCAGAACAAAAAGAGCAGAGGTATGTAGCAAAATCGAACGGCGCAACGTCTAACCAACAAAAGCCCCAACCGGCGAAGAAGGGGGCAGAAAGCGCCTCAATCATGTAAGCACTAAAGCCCACCTTCGTATATACCTTATTATATACAATCCTCACAGACGACACAGAATTATTACCATTTACATTCCATTTCATCATGAAAAAAATCAAATTCCTTTTTGTCCTGTTGGCAACGCTCGTGTGGCTGCCTGCAGGGGCGCAGTCCGTTCCGGAACTGCCCATTGACAAGGATGTGCGCATCGGTAAGCTGCCCAACGGACTTACCTACTACATCCGTCACAACGCGCTGCCCGAGAATCTCGCCAGTTTCTACATCGCGCAGAAGGTCGGCAGCGTGCAGGAAGAAGAGAGCCAGCGCGGTCTCGCTCACTTCCTGGAACACATGTGCTTCAACGGCACGGACAACTTCCCCGGTGACAGACTCATCAAGTATTGCGAAAGCATCGGCGTGAAGTTCGGTCACAACCTCAACGCCTACACCTCCACCGATGAGACGGTCTATAACATTGACGACGTCCCCGTGACCGAGAGCAACATTGACAGCTGCCTGCTCATTCTTCACGACTGGGCAGACGGTCTGACCCTCGACCCCAAGGAAATCGACAAGGAACGCGGCGTGATTCACGAAGAGTGGAGAATGCGCTCCAGCGCTTCCCAACGCATCTTCGAGAGAAACCTTCCCAAGATTTATCCCGGCTCCCGCTACGGTCTCCGCTTCCCCATCGGCTTGATGAGCGTCATCGACAACTTCAAACCCGAAGAACTGAGAGCCTACTATGAGAAATGGTATCGCCCCGACCTCCAAGGCATCATCGTCGTCGGAGACATTGACGTGGACCTCGTCGAAACCAAAATCAAGGAAATCTTCTCGCCCATCAAAGCACAGGAGAATCCCGCAAAATACGAAACCTATCCCGTCCCCGACAACAACGTACCCATCTACATTGTGGATAAGGACAAGGAGCAGCAGATGACCCAAATCCTGATGTTCTTCAAACATGACCCGATGCCGGACCAACTCAAGAAGACCTTAAACTATGTGGCGGTGAAATATCTCATCTCCATGAGCGAGCAGATGCTCAACGCCCGTTTGCAGGAATTGGCACAGAAACCCGACTGTCCCTTCGCACTCGCACAGGCAGGCGACGGCAACTTCATCATGTCAAAGACAAAAGACGCCTACAGCCTCGTTGTGATTCCTAAGCCCGGACAGGAAACTGCCGCCGTGCAGGTTGCCATGCAGGAGGTGGAGCGCGCCACACGCTTCGGATTCACCGCCACGGAACTGGTGCGTGCTCGCGAAGAGTTCCTCAGCGCGGAAGAGAAAACCTATGACAACCGCGACAAACAGAGAAACGACTTCTTCGTGCCGCAATATGTTCGCCACTTCCTTGAGAACGACCCCATCCCCAGCATTGAGGACTCCTACCAAACCTACAAGATGCTCGTTCCGCAAATGCCCGTGGAAGCGGTGAACCAAGCCTTCCAACAATTCACCTGCTCCGTTGACACCAACTTCGTTCTGCTCGCCATGTTCCCCGAAAAGGAAGGCGTTACCATTCCCACTTCCGACGACATGAAGAAAGCGGTGGAAGCAGCCAAGAAAGCTGAGCTCACGCCCTACGTGGACAACGTGAAGAACGAACCGCTCGTGCCGAATCTCCCCGAGCCCAAGGCACTGCCCGAAGCAAAGGACGCTGACTTTGGCTACAAGGTGTGGAACCTCGACAACGGCGCCCGCGTCTTCTTCAAGCAGACGGACATCGACGACTCTCAGGTGCTCTTCAGCGCCAGCAGTTTCGGCGGAAAGAACAAAACTTCCGATGCCGACATTGCCAACGTCAAAGCATTTGACTTCGTGGTGAACAGTTGCGGCGTCGGCAACTTCACCCAGACCGAATTGCAGAAGAAACTCGCCGGCAAACAAGCCTCCGTCAACGTGACACTCGGCGAACTGAGCGAACAACTCTCCGGCGAATCCACTCCCAAGGACCTCCGCACGCTCTTTGAACTGATTCACCTGCGCTTCCAGCCTGCCATTGACGATAACGACGCCTATAACAACATCATGAACCTCGTCAAGGCAAGTCTTGAAAACGCCGAAAAGAACCCCATGAAGGCGTTCAACGACTCCATCATGGCGACCATCTACAAGAACCAGCCGCGCAAAGCTCAGCTGAATCGTGCTGATTTGGACAAGGTGACCTACGAAGGAATCAAGAAAGTCTATGCCGAACGCTTCGCCTCTGCCGGCGACTTCGACTTCTTCTTCACCGGTGCCTTCAATCCCGACTCTCTGAAAGCCTTCGTGGCACAGTACATTGCCACACTCCCCGGCGTGAAAAACCGCGAGCAGGCAGTTGATTTGCACATCGACCCCGCCAAAGGCAAGGTGGACAACCACTTCCGCCGCACCATGGAAACGCCCCAAGCCATCATCCTGCAGATTTGGCACGGCAAGCAGCCCTGGACTGTGAATGACGCACAAGTGGTCAGCGCCTTCGGTGAAATCCTCACGCAACGCTACCTCAAGAGCATCCGCGAAGATGCCGGCATCGCCTACAGCGTCGGTGCACGCGCCGAACTGGAACGCGACGTGAACGACGAATACCAGCTGACCATCCAGTGCCCTGTGAAACCCGCCAGTCTTGACTCTGCCCTGCTGCTCATGCGCCAAGGCATCGAGGACATCGCCGCCAAGGGCGTGACCGCAGAGGAACTGGACAAAGTGAAGAAATACGCCGAGAAGGCACTCGCCGACAATCAGAAGAAGAATGGCTACTGGGACGATGTCATCACCGAAAAGGTTGTTTGGAACAAAGACTCTCGCACCGGTTGTGAAGCCGCCATTCAGGGAGTGACCTCCGACAAGATCCGTGCCTTTGCCAAGAAAGTACTTCTCAAGCAGGGCAACTGCATCACCATCTCCATGCTGCCCGCCAACTTCTCCGAGGAAGGCATGTCGGGCAAATAAAAAACAGGCTTTCTCGCCACACCCAATTTTGAGGGCTGCGTCCACTTGGACGTAGCCCTCTTTTTCTTGGCGGACGAAGTCATGATGCTACACCTCGCCATCTTTCCCGCTCGCTTTTTCAACACCCGTTTGAAAGTCAAAAGGCGGGCTTGACGTTTGACCAACCGCCGACGCCACGCCGACCCGCGTCACCTCCACTGTCCCCCTCATCCTCGCCACGGCTGATTCTGTTTTTTGAACACGAATCAAACGAATGGAACGAATGAACGCGAATGATTCGTGCGTAACGTGTGTAACGAACGTAACGAGCGTGACGAACGTGACGGTGTCAACGGGGCGTCACGGGAGCCGAGTTGCATCAAAATCTACATTCGTCAAAACATAACGTTCGCGGACGGCGTGGCGTCGTTCCTGCGCGCCGTTCCGTCACTCCTGCGCGCCGACTTGTTACTTACCGCCCGAGGGACGGCATGTTTACCGCCCGAGGGACGGCAAGTTTACCGCCCGTGGGACGGTAAGTTTACCGCCCGTGGGGCGGTAAGTAACAAACCCAAAGGAAAGAGTGACGGAGACTAAGAAAAGAGTGACGGAGACTAAGGAAAGAGTGACGAGGCCTAAGGAAAAAACGTGGCTGACCGCTAAAAGTTTTAAGGCATCAAGTCACTCCTGCGCGCCGATTCGTCACTCCTACAAGCCGATTCGTTACTCCTACAAGCCGATTCGTTACTTACCGCTCGACGAGTGGTAAGTTTACCGTTCGACGAGCGGTAAGTAACGAGAACTAAGGAAAGAGGGACTTTTCCTGCACAAACCTCAACGGAGTCCAACCACGAAGCGTGTTTACCGGACAACAAAAAATCCGAAGTCCTTTCTTACAGAACTTCGGGCAGGATGTTTTTAGGCTTTTGAGTTTTAGACAGCCGCATTCTTTGAGTTTGCGGTTCATATTTTCCCTTTCACTTTCCTCGACAACTTGACTGCGCCAAGGGTGTTGAGGTGGTCGGAGTCAAAGAAGTCGTTGGCGGTGAAAGCGGGGTCGGCGGAGAAGTCAAGGAAACGAACCGTTTGCGGAAAACGAGCGACCACCGCAGCAATGCGACGGTGCATGTCAGCCGTTTGCGCCGGATTTTGCGCTGCACGGTATGACCGCCACAGCGGTGTGGCAACCAGCACAAGACTGATGCCGCGCTTTTGACACCAGGCAGCCATGTGGCAGAGGCGAGCCTCGTTGACATCGCCGTGGCTGAGGTCTTCGTAGCGGTTCACGGCTGCCCTTTCGCTGCCGTTGTCCCAGTCGGCATCGCGATTTTCAAGTGTGAATTCGAGTCCTTGTCCACGCAGACTCCACCGCTCTTTGGGGGGACGGCAGAGGGCAAGCAGTTTCTTGGTGAAGACTGGAAACGCTGCCACCTCCCAAGCGTAGGCACTGGCGAGAGAATGGTAGTCGCAACCCATATACATGCGATAGCGAGCGGCATAATACCAAGTCGGAGTGCCTTCCAACTCCTCGTAGAAACTGAAATCGGACATCGTGAGCACCACCGTCCGCAGCCTCGGCAAGGCGTAGTGGTTGAGAATGAACTCATCGTACTTCAGCGTCTGCGACACCTGCGCCGCATTGTAGGCGTTGCTTCCAAAGATTTCGGGGCAGAGCCCATAGTAGGCGTGCGAACTGCCCAGTATCAACGTGTCAATGAGGTTGCCCGTGAGCCGCATGGCATTATCCTTTGCCTTGGCAGCATTGGGTTGCAGCCTCAGCACGACCTCGCCGCCCACAAGCAGCAAGGCGAGGGGCAAGAGGAAGAGGATGGTGCGGAGCAGGAATCGTTTCATCTTGGGCATTTAGAATTGGAAATAGATAAATTCCACCGGCGTGCCGCCCCATTGCAGCACGCTAAGGATGAGGGCATAGTAAACGGCATAGCGCACTGCACGGCTTCGCCAAAGTCCCCGCGCCGGCAGGTCGAGCGGATGTTCCCTGTGCCGCGTGAACCATTCCACGAGCAAGAGCGCGATGGGCAACAAGAGCGGCAGACGTCCGCAGAAGGGCACGTGCCAATGCAGGTCGGTGAACATGCGGTGCAGTCGCAGACCGGCAGCACTCACGTCCTCCGAACGGAACAACACCCAACCGAGACACACCAGCAGAAAAGTGCGCCCCATCTGCCAAGCCACATGGAACGAGGGCAATGAGCCTCCGGCAGCCATGTCGTCATTGCGGCGCCGCTGTTTTCTGAGGAGAATGCCCGGCAGGAAAAGGCAGGCGTGATACGCGCCCCACAGCACGAAGGTGAAGTTCGCTCCGTGCCACAACCCGCTCAGCAGGAACACGATGAAGGTGTTGCCTGCCGTGCGCAGTCTGCCGCCACGCGACCCGCCGAGAGGAATGTAGATGTAGTCACGAAACCACGACATGAGCGATATGTGCCACCGCCTCCAGAACTCGGCGATGCTACGCGAGAAGTAGGGCAAGCGGAAGTTCTGCATCAGGGGAATGCCAAAGAGCCTTCCGCAACCCACGGCGATGTCGGAGTAGCCCGAGAAGTCACCGTAAATCTGAATGGCAAAGAAGAAGGTTGCCACCCAAAGGTCCGTGCCATCGGCATTCGGGTTGGCATAAATGGCATTGACTATGGTGGCACAGTTGTCCGCAATCACGGTTTTCTTCACCATGCCCCAAAGCAACAGGCGCAAGCCATCGACTGCCGAGGCATAGTCAAGACTGCGCGGGCGGTCGAAGTAGGGCAGCAGCCGCGCGGCACGCTCAATGGGACCTGCCACCAACTGCGGAAAGAATGCAATGAAGGTGAAAAATGTGAGGGCGCTGCGACACGCCTTTGTCTCGCCGCGATACACGTCGATGACGTATGCCAAGGCTTGGAACGTGTAGAAACTGATGCCCACGGGCAGCGCCACCTGCCACAGCGGACGACAGGCAGAAAAGCCTAACCACTCGGAAAGGCTGACGAAGGCATCTACGAAAAAATTGAAATATTTAAAGACAAACAGGACACCGAGGCTCACCGCCGCCTGTGCCGCCACGATGCCCTTCGCTCTGCGGCTGCCACGACCGAAGCGGGAGATGCCCATTCCGCTCAGCCACGCCGTGAGCGAAACACCGGCGATGAGCCAAAGGAAGCGTACGTCCCACATGGCGTAGAAGACATAACTTGCTGCCAGCAGAAAGGCGTTTTGCCAGTGCCACCGGCACCGGAGCAGCCAATAGAACGCAAACGCTACGGGAAGGAAAAGGCAAAATTCAAAGGAGTTGAAGAGCATCAGCGGAAAAGAAATCAAAAGGGCGCGATGAGGAGTTAGCCGACGACTGAACGGAGTCGCATGAACCGGAGTCTGTGCATGATTTTAGGACTACTCACGCTATTTTCCCGTCTCCAAATATTCCAGCGCACGCTTCAAAATGTCATTGCGACGGTTCACGAGACGGAAATATTCGTTACGTTCCCAAATGTCGTAGGCAATGAGTTCTTTGAGCGACACTTCAAGTTGTTCCACGGTTTTCTTTCGTTCTTCTTCGTCCTTGGGCGTCACCTTCTTCTTCTCTGCGGCAGCAAAGATGGCGTCAATGAGGGAGGCGGGGACGGTGTAGTTCTTGATGTAGGAGTCGAACTTTTTGTGCTTCGACTGAATCTCCCGGCGATTGGCATCGACGAACTTCAAGACTTGGTCGTTGATGAGGTTGTGACGACGGAGTTGGCGATAGAAGGGAGTGATGAGCGTGGTGTCCAAGGGAACGAAGATGTCGGGCATGATGCCTCCGCCGCCATAGACGGTGCGCCCCTTGACAAGCGTCTTATAGACCTTGGTGGAATCGAGGTGTATGCTGTCCAGACAGGTCAGTTCTCCGTGCTCGAAGCGGGTGTCAAGGTCTTTGTCGTAGGCTTTCTTGTCTCCTTTCTTATAGGGTTTCTGCACGCAGCGTCCCGAGGGAGTGTAGTAGTGCGAAACAGTCAGTCGAATCATGGAACCGTCGGGCAGGTCCACGGGTCTCTGAACGAGTCCCTTCCCGAAGGTGCGTCGTCCGATGATGACGCCACGGTCATGGTCTTGGATGGCTCCGCTGACGATTTCCGCGGCAGAGGCGGTGGTTTCATCGACGAGCACCACGACACGTCCTTCTTGTTGCATGAGTCCGCCGGAGGTGGCTTTGAGTTCTTGGCGTGGGGCGGTGCGTCCCTCGGCATAGACGACCATGGAACCTTGCGGAAGGAACTCCGTGGCGACATCTTGTGCGGCAGCCATGAGCCCTCCGCCGTTGGCAGTGAGGTCAAGGATGAGGTCCTTCATGCCTTGCTTGCGCAGTTCCTTGATTTTATCGTGCACCTCCACGCCGCTGGTGGCGCCGAAACTTTCAAGGCGGATGTAGCCGATGGTGGAGTTGAGCATATAGCCCGCATCAAGTGTGTTGAGAGGGATTTTGTCGCGGATGACGTCAAAGAAGATGGGTTCTTCAACGCCTCTTCTGACGACTTTCAACCGTGCTTTCGTGCCTTTCGGTCCGCGGAGGATGGACATGATGGTGTCACGATCCATTTTCACGCCGGCGATGACACGGTCGTTGCAAGAGATGATTCGGTCGCCCGCCAGGACACCCACTTTCTGACAAGGTCCTTTCCCGATGACTTGCAGCACGAGCAAGGTGTCTTCAACCATGTTGAAACTGACGCCGATGCCTTCAAAGTTTCCGGCGAGCGGTTCGTTGAGTTTCTTCGTGTCGGAGGCGTTGGTGTAGGAGGAGTGCGGGTCAAGTTTGGAGAGAATGCCGTTGATGGCGTCTTCCACGAGTTTTTTCTGGTCCACACTGTCCACGTAGAGACAGGTGATGGCGACCTGTGCCATTTGCAGTTTCTTGACCTGCTCAAAGTCCAAGTCGCCGTAGGGATTCAATTGTTCTCTCTGCCGATTGTCTTGCGGAGGGTTGGTGTATTGTTGTGCAAAGAGGGTGACGGGGAGAAGCAGGAGAAAGAGAAGGAGTTTTGATTTCATGAGGATGGGGATGGACGCCGGAGCGTCGTGGTTAGTTTTTGGTTATGGAGTGTTCTAAAGAAGGACTGCCGCTGCCTTTTGACGCGGAAGACAAAGCCTGTGCCTTTATTTCTTCTTCGGCAGGAAGTCGGAGACGTCTTTGCCGAAGGCGAGGAGTTCTCTGACGACGCTGGAGGATATGTCGGCATAGCGGGCATCGGTGAAGAGCAGAACCGTCTCGACGCCGGAGAGCCGGTGGTTCATGGAGGCGATGTCGCGCTCATATTCAAAGTCCTTGACGGAACGCAAGCCGCGCACGATGAACTGTGCTCCTTCGCGGCGCACGAGGTCGATGGTCAGGTCGTTGTAGCCCACGACTTTCACGCGCGGCTCATTCTCGTAGAGGTCGCTGATGAACTTTACTCTCTCTTCGGGGCGAAAGAAGGAGCGTTTGTTTTCGTTGAGTCCCACGCCGATGACGATGCGGTCAAACATGGGCAGGGCGCGTTCCACAAGGTTGGCATGTCCGACCGTGAAGGGGTCGAAGGAGCCAGGGAAAATGGCTGTTTTCACTGCTAAATTGGAAGGATATAAGGAATGTTCTGTGTTTCACTCGTCTTCTTCGGTCAGGTCTTCTTCCACGACGAGGTTGTCGATGATGAAGCCTTGTCGTTCCATGGTGTTCTTTCCCATGTAGTATTCCAACAGACTACCGACATTGTCGCTTTTGTGGAGCGAGACGGGCTCAAGTCGCATGTCGGGACCGATGAAGTTTTTGAACTCGTCGGGCGAGATTTCCCCGAGTCCTTTGAATCGCGTGATTTCGGGGTCGGGCGAGAGTTTCTCAATGGCAGCGAGACGCTCTTCTTCGGAGTAGCAATAGATTGTCTCAAACTCGGAGCGGTCCGAGTTGCGCGTCTTTTTGAGGATGGCTTCTCCGGCAGCGTTTGGCTGTTCCGCCCCAACGTTCTTGGCGGCGCGCACCTTTTTCTTCTTGTTACGGACGCGGAAGAGCGGGGTTTGGAGGATATAGACGTGTCCTTTCTTGATGAGGTCCGGGAAGAATTGAAGGAAGAACGTAATCATCAGCAGGCGGATGTGCATGCCATCGACATCGGCATCGGTGGCGACGATGACTTTGTTGTAGCGCAGACCGTCGAGTCCGTCTTCAATGTTCAGCGCAGCCTGGAGGAGGTTGAACTCTTCGTTTTCATAGACCACCTTTTTCGTCAGTCCGAAACTGTTGAGGGGCTTGCCTCGCAGAGAGAAGACTGCCTGGGTGTTCACGTCGCGGCTTTTCGTGATGGAGCCACTGGCGGAGTCGCCTTCGGTGATGAAGATGGAGGAGTCAAAGCGTTTGTCGGACGTTTCCTCCCCTTCTTTTTTCTTTGTTTTCGGTGCGGGGTCGTTGAGGTGTATGCGGCAGTCGCGGAGTTTTCGGTTGTGCAGGTTGGCTTTCTTGGCACGTTCGCGTGCAAGTTTGGTGACACCGGCGATGGCTTTGCGTTCTTTCTCGCTTTCCTCAATTTTTTGTTTGATGACTTCCGCGATGTCGGGATTTCGGTGGAGGAAGTTATCCACGTTTTCTTTGACGAAGTCTCCGACGAACTTGTTCACACTGACTCCGGAGAGCGGGAAGGGTTTGCCTTCCATGTCTTTGTCGGGCGCCATGGTGAGCGAACCGAGTTTGATTTTTGTCTGGCTTTCGAAAAGGGGTTCGATGACTCTGACGGCAACGGCGGCAACGAGTCCGTTTCGCACGTCCTGTACGTCATAGTTTTTCCCGAAGAACTCCTTGATGGTTCGGGCGATGTGTTCCTTGAACGCGCTCTGGTGGGTGCCGCCCTGGGTCGTGTGCTGACCGTTCACGAAGGAGTAGTATTCTTCACCGTATTGGGAAGTATGGGTGAAGGCGATGTCGATGTGGTCTCCGCTGAGGTGAATGATGGGATAGAGTCCGGGAGCGGTCATGTTGTCGTTGAGGAGGTCTTCGAGCCCATTGCGACTGAGGATGCGGCGCCCGTTGTAGAAGATGGCAAGTCCTGTGTTGAGATAGGTGTAGTTCCGAAGCATGTTTTCGACGAACTCACCGTGGAACTTGTAGTTGTGGAAGAGTTCGGGGTCGGGTTCGAAGAAGATGTAGGTTCCGTCTTCCTCCTGCGTGTCTCCTTCTTCGTCGCTGACGAGGACACCTTTCTCGAAAATGGCTTCGTGCATTTTCCCCTGTCGGCAGCTTCTTGCGATGAACTTGGCTGAGAGGGCATTGACTGCCTTGAGACCGACGCCGTTCATTCCGACGGAGGCGGTGAAAACGGCAGTGTCATATTTTCCGCCTGTGTTGAGTTTGGAGACGGCTTCCACGAGTTTGCCGAGAGGAATGCCTCGCCCGTAGTCACGGATTTCGGCACTGAGATCTTCGTGGATGTTGACTTCGATGCGCTTGCCAAAACCTTCGTTGAACTCGTCAATGCTGTTGTCGATGCTTTCCTTCAGCAAGACGTAAATACCGTCTTCGGCGTGGGAACCGTCGCCCAAGCGTCCGATGTACATGCCGGGGCGGGTGCGGATGTGTTCCGTGTCTTCCAAATGACGAATCTTTGACTCGTCATACACTACCGTTTTCAGTTCTTCTTCCATATATAAAATGCCTGCGGCGTTTGGTGCAGGTTCAAGTTTCTAATGCGAAATAAGGGGCGTGACTCACACCCCGACGAGCGAAAGTCACCAAGCCATCGGAGGGGCAAAAGGCTTGGGAGACTCAGTCAATCTTGCTGACGAAGCAGCGACGGCGTTTGTGTTGTTCCGTCTTGAAATATTGCCACTGGTTCTGCACCTTGTCGTTCAGTTCCAGTTCCGGATTACTCTCTGCATATTCAAATCCCAGTTTCTGATAGACCGGAATAAGGTCGGTGAAGAGCAGTGCGTTCACACCCTTGCCTTGGTAGTCCGGGCGCACGCCGACCAACAGAAGGTCAAGCATTTTCGGGCGTTTCCACATCAAAGCACGCAACAGGTGGAACCAACCGAAGGGGAACAATTTGCCGTGGGCTTTCTGCAACGCTTCCGAGAGCGATGCCATGGAGACGCCGACCGCCACAATTTCGTTTTGCTCGTTCTCCACCACCGTCACCATTCTCAAGTCGAGCACTTGGAGATAGGTGTGGACATACTGGTCAATCTGCTTCTCACTCATGCGGGAGAAGTTGAAGAGAGGCGCATAGGCGTCGTTGATGAGTTCAAAAATCCGGTGTGCAGCCCCACTGTTTACAACCTCTTTGCGCGATTTGAATTTCCGCACGTGGAGATTATATTTCCTCGCGATGATTTCGGAAATACGACGGTGCTTTTCGGGGATGGCGTCGGGAATGTAGATTTTCATTTCCACCCAGTCCGCACTTTTCTTGAAGCCGAGAGCCTCGATGTGTTTCGGATAGTAGGGGTAGTTATAGATGGTCGCCATCGTGGAAAGTTGGTCAAAGCCTTCGATGAGCATGCCCTCGGCATCCATGTCTGTGAATCCGAGCGGCCCTTCGATTTCCGTCATTCCCTTGGCGCGACCGTAGGCTTTGACCGCCTCAATGAGCGCGCTGCTCACCTCCGGGTCGTCGATGAAGTCAATCCATCCGAAACGCACGGTGCGTTTCTTCCATTGTTCGTTGGCACGATGGTTGATGATGGCAGCCACGCGCCCCACTATCTTTCCGTCTCGTAGCGCGAGGTAATACTCCGCCTCGCAGAACTCAAACGCGGCGTTTTTCTTCGGAGAAAATGTGTCCAACATGTCCTCATAGAGGTCGGGCACGGAGTAGGGACAGTTTTTATAGAACTCGTAGTTGAAGCGGATGAATTTCTTCAAATCTGCGTGATTGCAGACTTTTTTGATGATAACAGACATGAGAGGTGTCAGAACGTGTTTTGAACGACATGGAGCACGCGCCGGAGTGACGCGACTCAGTGGTGACGGGCAAAAAGAAATAATGCGCGTCTTTGCGCTGCGAAGTTACAAAAAATCAATAAAAAACCGAAACAAAGCAAGCGATGCGCCTGCGGCGAACGATGTTCGGGAGATGGACGGGGGAGAATGGAGAAGGTATCGAGGATATTTTCTTCCACAGTGAAGGCATTGACCGAACGTTTTTTCCTGAAGAAAGGAAAGTGAAGCGACATTCTGCAAGGTAAAACAGAGAGAAAAGACAGAAAGAAGAGATTCGTGAACAAAAAGTAAAGGTTCGTGGAAAATTATTTGTGAGAATGAATGGTACAACTTAAATTTGCATCGCATATAAGAAATGATGATGCAATCGCTACTATCCGAATCCACATTTTACCAATTACACATTCTTTGTCCTTAAGCGATTGCACTGTAAAAATAAAAGGTAATAGTGTTTTTTAGGTAAATGACTATGTAAGCTATATTCGCTGCGAAGCGCGTATAGCTTTTATTTTTTGCATGGTCATCTGACGGAAAGACCAAAAAAACTGTGCCGCACTTTTTGGGTGGGCACAGTTTCGTGTTACTCGTATGAGGTGAATTTCTTGTCGTTTCCGCCTCGCCGTTCTCTGTTTCGCGGCGGCTTTTCGGACTACGTCACGCGTCAATGTTGGCGTAGAGAGCGTTGCTTTCAATGAACTCGCGGCGGGGACCGACGTCATCGCCCATGAGCATGGAGAAGACGTAGTCGGCTTCGGCAGCGTTTTCGATGGTCACTTGTTTCAGCAGACGCGTCTCGGGACACATAGTGGTTTCCCAAAGCTGCTCGGGATTCATCTCACCGAGACCTTTGTAGCGCTGGGTCTTGATGCCGTCTTCCGTTCCATCACCATACTTGTCCATAAAGATTTGACGGTCGCGGTCGGTGTAGCAGTACTCCTGCACTTTTCCTTTCGTGCAACGGTAGAGTGGCGGCATGGCGATGTAGAGATAGCCATCCTGAATGATTTGCGGCATGTAGCGATAGAAGAGGGTCATGACGAGCGTGGCAATGTGCTGACCATCGACATCGGCATCCGCCATGATGATGACCTTGTGATAGCGGAGTTTGTCGAGGTTTGCCTCTTTGCTGTCTTCGCCCAAGCCGAAGCGGATGCCAAGGGCTTGAATGATGTTGTTGACTTCGTCGCTCTCAAACGCCTTGTGCCACATGGCTTTTTCCACATTGAGAATCTTTCCTCGAAGGGGAAGGATGGCTTGTGTGGCACGGCTTCTTCCTTGTTTGGCAGAACCGCCTGCGGAGTCACCCTCGACGAGGAAGAGTTCGCACTGTGCGGGGTCTTTGGAGGAGCAGTCGGCGAGTTTACCGGGAAGTCCGCCTCCGGACATCGGACTCTTGCGCTGCACGCTTTCGCGAGCCTTGCGGGCGGCGACGCGGGCAGTGGCAGCAAGGATGACCTTATCGACAATGAGTTTGGCTTCCTTCGGGTGTTCTTCGAGATAGTAGGAAAGTGCCTCTCCCACGGCTTGGTTCACAGCGCCGGCGGCTTCGGAGTTGCCGAGCTTCGTCTTGGTCTGTCCCTCAAACTGTGGTTCGGAGACTTTGACGGAGATGACGGCGGTCAGACCTTCGCGGAAGTCTTCGCCGGTGATTTCGACCTTGGCTTTCTCAAGTTGCTTGGCTGCGGTCTCTTCGGCATATTTCTTCAACACTCTCGTCACTGCCATGCGGAAGCCGACGAGGTGGGTGCCGCCTTCGATGGTATTGATGTTGTTGACGTAGGAGTGGAGGTTCTCGCTGTAGGAGGTGTTATACATAATAGCCACCTCGATGGGAATGTTGTTCTTCTCGGTGCGGATGTAGATGACATCGTCGAAGAGGTGCGTGCGTGAAGAGTCAATGTAGCGCACGAACTCGCGGAGTCCGAGGTCGGAGTGGAAGACTTCCTTGCGAATGTTGCCTTCTTCGTCGGGGCGCTCATCGGTGAGGGTGATGGTGATGCCGGCATTGAGGAAGGCGAGTTCTCTCATGCGGTTGGCGAGGATGTCATATTTATAAGTAGTCGTCGTGAAGATGGTGTCATCGGGCCAGAAGTGTTGCCGTGTGCCGCGGAGTTCGGTTTCGCCCACGACTTCTACGCCGGTTTGTGGCTTACCCTTGGCATATTCTTGACGATAGACCTTTCCGTCGCGGAAGACCTCGGAAATCATGCGGTTGGAAAGGGCGTTCACGCAGCTGACGCCGACGCCGTGGAGACCACCGGAGACCTTGTAGGAGCCTTTGTCAAACTTACCGCCGGCGTGGAGCACCGTCATCACGACCTCCAGGGCAGAGCGGTGTTCTTTCGGGTGCATATCCACGGGAATACCACGACCATTGTCTTGCACAATGATGGAGTTGTCTGAACAGATGGTCACTTCAATGTGGGTGCAATAGCCGGCGAGCGCTTCGTCAATGGAGTTATCGACGGTCTCATAGACTAAATGATGAAGACCTTTCTCGCTGATGTCGCCGATGTACATGGCGGGACGTTTGCGGACGGCCTCGAGACCTTCGAGCACTTGAATGTTACTGGCACTGTATGACGTGCTTTGCGGCGTTGTTTCTTCCATAGTTTAGGAATCTTTATTTGGAGAACTTTCCGAAACGTGACGTATTAGGAATGAATTTTGGTGAAGGGGTTCGGAAAGTGGGAATTTGCTTGGTGAGAAAAATTGGCGTTAGCCTTGGGTCGCGCCGATGCTTTTTGGCATCTTGAATCGTTGCCTCTTCAGAAGTCTTGAGTCTTGCTCTTAAACCGTTGCAAAATTACTCATTTTTCGTCAGAAACGGGGCAATTTTCCTCCGTCTTTTCTGCCTCTTTTTGGAGATTTTCGGCGATGCGACGCAGGGCTGTCTCCATTCTTTGTCGAATGAGGGCAGAGGGGAGAGGTTTGTCGGCGAGCCAGACAAAGGCGAGGTGAAGTCTGACGTCGGGTGCGAGGCTGTCGCAGAGCAGGTTCTTCTGCGTGCGATAGGCTTCTCGGATGCGACGTTTGACGCAGTTGCGGTCCACGGCGTGGCGCAGTCTCCGCTTCGCCACACTGAGCAACACCTTCACCGCGGGTTGTTCCGAGGCTGGCTCCACGCACCGATAGGTCACTCGCAACGGGAAGAGTGACAAACTCCTGCTGCCGGCAGAGAACAGCGTCTCAATGTCACGGCGCAAGCAAATATGCTCTTTTTTGTGGAAAGTTTGGGACATAATGAAGGTGCGCCACAGGCGCGTTCCAAGTTTCAAATTGCCGTCTGCGCGGCGGATTTCTGGTTCAAATGCATCCTTGACGAGCGTAAGTCACCGACAGTGTCACACTGCCAAGCGTTTGAGAAAAGAAAAACTGTGTCGGACAGCCTTTGACTGGCACTGTCTGACACAGTCCTTTTCGGAAGTGAAGTTGCGGGACGAGCGTTCGGAAGGCATTCACAAAGGCGTTCGGAAAAGCTCGGAAGGCGTTCGGGAAGCACAAAAACGCTCCGGCGTTTCACTGTTGCTTTTCCAAGTATTGCTCAATGGCTGCCGTCATGGAACGTGCCTCCGGCGTCGGCGCGGAGAGGTCCACTCGGAAGCCCGCTTCTTCCAATGCCTTCTTGGTGGCAGGACCGAAGCAAGCGAGGCGCATGTCCCCTTGCTTGAAATCGGGGAAATTCTTTATCAGCGACTCGACGCCGGCAGGAGTGAAGAGCACGAGCATGTCAAAGTCAAAGGGCTCGTTGGCGGGATAGTCGTTGCTGATGGTGCGATACATCACACATTCTTTGTGCTTCAGTTTCTTGGCATCAAGCATTGTGGTGACTTCATCGCTGTGCACGTCGCTCAGGGGGACGAGATAATTCTCTGTCTTGTGCTTTGCCATCACCGTCACCAAATCCGCCCACTTGCCGGTGCTACCGAAGAACACCTTGCGTTTTCGATAGGGGATATACTTTTGAATGTAGAGGGCGACGGTTTCAGAAATACCGAAGTATTTCATCTCTTCGGGCAACTGGACTCTCAACTCTTTGCAGAGCGTGAAGAAATAGTCGATGGCATGACGTGAGTTGAAAACAATGGCAGTGTAGTCCAGAATCTTGATTTTCTGTTGCCGGAATTCACGGGAGGAAAGCCCTTCAATCTTGATAAAGGGGTGGAAGGTGAACTGAACGTCTTGCTTGGCTTCTATCTCAAAGTAGGGAGACTTTTCGGAAGCAGGTTTCGGTTGTGAAACAAGTATCTTCTTAATCATGACTACTTATTCTCTGCGTTGAAGAGAGGCTGACTGATAAAGTTTTAGTTAATTGTCAAGAGAAAGTTATTGGCATAAAGCATTGCCCGATACAGAACGAGCAACGGTGCGATTTCAAGCGTGCAAAAGTACATAAAAAGATGCACCCAGCCTATAGGGGTACTGAAAAAGATGCTCCAAATCTTATATAAAAGTAGCAATTTGTCAACTGCAATCAAGCAAATCACCACCCACATGAGGGTCTGAAAGTTCAAATCGAAATAAACCATCAGCAAAGCGGGAGGGAACAAAGCGACACCGAGGGCGAGAATGCAGAGGAGATAGGCTTCGGTGAAGCGGCGGCAACGGGCGGTGTCGAAGAACACTGAGTTCACAAAAGAATAGAGACCTATCTTCGTGGTGAAATAGACAAGACAAACCGCCGTGTCCATGCCGAGAATCATGTAGGGCGAGACTTGATTGAAGACTTCAACCTGCATCTTCCGCGTGACATCGAAGAAAAGCACTGCCAGCACGAAGCAGGTTTGGAAGATGAGGAAGATTTGACCACGCAACTCGGTTTCTGCACGCTCGGCAAACAAATTGTCCCGCACGCGGCGGTGGAAAAAGTCTTTCACACGCAACCTTAAGTAATGACGGGAGCGGGAAATCACCCACACAACCAAGAAGAAACTCACCAGCAAACAGATGGTCACAAAGTTGTCGGTGCGGAAACGATAGGGCACAGGGTCGCCTGCCATGCCGGTTGTGTTGAGACTGCCGCACTCAGTGTGCGTCCCATAGAGGCTGTCAAGTTTCACGAGGACCTCGCTCCGCTCCACACGCAACAATCCGAACGCCCAGTAGTCGTCTTTCAATGGTGTCGGCACGCCCTCCAAAGGCAGGTCACCCGGCAACGGACGTAACTCGGAAGGAGCACAACGAATCGTGTCCGGCATCTCACGTCTCACCGCCACCGTCCGAACGGGCACGACCTCCTTCCCCTCCGTCAGGAGAGCCTCCGGCGTGACTTCCTCCTCGGGAAGCGACACGCTGACAGAAACGTGATGAAGAGAGTCTTGTTGCATGATGAAAAGGGAGGGCTTCAAGTGTGAGATCTTCTCTCTTGATGGCTCACTAATTGATTCAGGGATGCTCTATAGGGGTGTTCTATAAATTACGGGATAAGGAACGTTCAAAAGAAAGTGCTTACGTTTTGGTCGGTTTCTTAGCGCGCCCTTTTGTAAGTTTCGTCAGTCACATAGCCCGCTATGCTCCTTCCTCAACTGACAAAAGTTCATCTCTAAGAAATCAAAAATCAACTCAACCTAATTTTTAGAACACCCCTAAAATCAATATTTTTCTCAGTTAACTATTGAAGGGCGGATGCAAGCCCGCTCTGGGAGGGCGTCTCGTCGGGGCGTGTCACCAACTTGCCTACAGTGCGGCGAACTTACGGACGGAAGTGTCCCAGTCGGGAGTCTGCAGGGCGAAGTCGAGGGCTTGTTCCGGAGAGTCTGCCACCTGCCAGATGGCGGTGTGTTCCGTTCTCATGAAGTGTTCGTCCACAGCCCTTCCCAGTTGTGCCAGAAGGGCGTTGAAGAAGTGGTCTGTGTTCAAGATGATGATGGGTTTCACGTAAAGTCCCAGTTGTTTCCACGTGATGATTTCGAGGAGTTCCTCCAGCGTCCCTACCCCACCCGGGAGTGCAATCACCGCATCGCTCATGGCAGCCATTTGCTCCTTTCGGCTGTGCATGTCAGGCGTCACCACCAACCGTGTCATTCCTTTGTGTTCCCACCCTTCTTCAATCATGAAGCGCGGAATCACTCCCACCGCTTCACCACCGGCGGCGAGACACGCATCCGTGGTGGCAGCCATGAGACCGGTGCGTCCGGCGCCGTTCACCAGCGTGTGACCGCCTTGTGCCAGCAGCTCACCGAGGCGTTGCGCAGCCTCCACATATTTTTCTTCGACTTTTCCGCTCGAGGCGGCATATACGGTGATGGTCATGATGGGTTGTCCAAAAAGCGAGTATAGAGGTAGGTGAGAGAGAAGGGGACTATTTCGCGGCAGACGCCGTCAGTCCGAACGCGGTTCGGATGTCATCCACGCGATTCAGTTTTTCCCAGGTGAACAGTTCGACCGTCATGGTTTTCTCCGGCAAGCCGGGCTGGCGGAAGGTCTTCGTCACCGTCTGCGGTTCGCGTCCCATGTGTCCGTAGGCAGCAGTTTCTTCGTAGATGGGGAAGCGGAGCTTCAAGTCGCGCTCAATCTCGGCGGGACGCAGGCGGAACAAAGTCTTCACCTTTTCTGCGATTTCTCCGTCGCTCATGTTCACATGACTGCGACCAAAGGTGTTCACGTTGATGGAGATGGGTTCTGCACAACCGATGGCATAGCTCAGCTGCACGAGCATTTCGTCTGCCACGCCGGCAGCCACCATGTTCTTGGCGATGTGACGTGCGGCATAGGCAGCACTGCGGTCCACCTTCGAAGGGTCTTTTCCGGAGAAGGCACCACCGCCGTGAGCACCGCGACCGCCGTAGGTGTCCACGATGATTTTACGGCCTGTCAGTCCCGTGTCGCCGTGAGGACCGCCAATAACGAACTTACCCGTCGGGTTCACATAATACTTAATGTCTCCCTCATGGAACAGCTGTTTGACTTCTGCTGTGTGGATGCGTTCTTCGATGACGCGGGGAATGAGGATATGTTCCACGTCGTGACGGATGCGTTCCAGCATCTGTCGATCTGCCTCTTCCTGACTACCGGCTTCTTCGGCGGTGATGAAGTCATCGTGCTGCGTGCTCACCACAATGGTGTCGATGCGTCGTGCCACGTGGTTGTCGTCATATTCCACCGTCACCTGGCTTTTGGCATCGGGTCGGAGATAGGTCATTTCCTTCCCTTCGCGCCGGATTTCAGCGAGGACAATCATGATGTCGTGTGCGAGGCTGAGGGGAAGAGGCATGAAGTTGTCCGTTTCGTGGTTGGCGTAGCCGAACATCATGCCTTGGTCCCCTGCCCCTTGTGCGAGGGGGTCTGCATCGTCTTTGCGGTCCACGCCTCGATTGATGTCAGCGCTTTGTTCGTGAATGGCACTGAAGATACCACAACTTTCGGCTTCAAATTTATAGGCAGCTTTGGTGTATCCGATTCTTGCGATGGTGTTTCGCACGACCTCCTGCAGGTCGATGTAGGCGTCGGAGCGCACTTCGCCCGCCACCACCACTTGTCCGGTGGTCACCAGGGTTTCACACGCCACCTTGGACTGCGGGTCAAAGGCGAGGAGATTGTCGAGGACGGCATCAGAGATTTGGTCCGCCACTTTGTCGGGATGTCCTTCCGACACAGATTCTGAAGTGAAAAGATATGCCATTTTGATTTGTATGATTTCGGGGAAAACGCCCCTTTAGGTTGTTTGAGCTGAAGTGCAAAATAAAACCCGTTACCGTTTTCGCGGCATCGGGCAGAGGTTAGTTTGATTCAGCTGGAGTGCATCCGGTGTGGCGCGAGAGCGTCAGTCTCTTTTGCGACGTGTTGTCGCTGCGCGGTCCGGGTTTTAGCATTGTTTTTGAGAGGTTGCAAGCGGCCAAATCTATCCTCTGTCGTGTTTTGCGCTGCAAAGTTATGGCTTTTCTTCGTTGCCACCAAGTTTGCGGGAATTTTTTAGGGGTGTTCTATAAATTATGGGATAAGGAACGTTCAAAAGAAAGTGCTTACGTTTTGGTCGCTTTTTGCTTCTTAGCGCGCCCTTTTGTAAGTTTCGTCAGTCACATAGCCCGCTATGCTCCTTCCTCAACTGACAAAAGTTCATCTCTAAGAAATCAAAAATCAACTCAACCTAATTTTTAGAACACCCCTTTAAAGAAAAGAAGGTGAGCCGCGCGTTTTGGAGATGATTGGCGAGCGCATACAGAAAGAGGAGTGACGCGGGGTCACTCCTCTTCATTTATTTCAAGGATGGGGAAATCACTTTACCACCACCTTTTCACCGTTGACAATGTAGAGACCTGCGGGCAGACCCTTCACGGCTGCATCGCCCTTCACGTTCTTGCGAACGAGAACGCCGCTCACACTGTAAACATTGTTGTTTTCACCCTTCAGAACGATGGCGTCGTTGATGGAGTTGAGCACGAAGTTCTCGGGGATGTCGAGCGTGATGTCACCATCACCGGCAACTACATCAAGCGTCTGAGTTCCGTCGAAGTAACCGCTGTTGACACCGACAGTCACACCGGAAGTCTTGATTGCCTGGATGCCTTCTGCGTTCAGAACAGCGCAACCAACGCCTGCCACAGCAGTTTCGCAGAGTGTACCTTGGAGACCGGCAACCTTCACGGGTTCGAAGACATACTTCACGGTTCCATCCATGTATGTATCACCATCTTCAAGGATGTATTCCATCTGGACGTTCTGCGTACCATTGGGTGCATCAGCAGGAACAGTCACGATGAAGGGCACGCCTGCGGGGATGATGCCATCTTCATTGTAGTTTGAGCCGGGAGTGAGCACGAGTTTGTTGTCAGCAGACTGACCAGCCAAAACGTAATCTCCGTAAACACAACTACCACCAATCACATCCACAGGCAGGGTTACGATGTGCATTCTGCCCGGAGCGAGACTGAGATAATAGTAAGGAGCATCCACACGTTCGGGATCAACAGCTTCGAAAGACCAGAAACCGTTTTCATCGTCCTTGGCATTCCAAGTCACGACAGAACCTGCGCTGTTGCAGTTGAAGTAAGTTTCATTACCGCTAACGAGACCGGCGACGAAGACGAACTTACCGGGGCCTGCGAGGTAGTAAGTCACAGAAGACTTTTCTGCAGACTGATAAGCCTGACCGCTGGAGTTCTCGGTCTGACCTTCGGAGAGGTACATACCGGTTCCGACATTGCGGAGGGCGATTTTGCCTTCACCTGCTTCTTCTACGACCCAGATGTTGCGCATGTCGTTGTACACGTCAGCAGAGTCAACGAGTTCTTCAATGGGAGTGAGCTCTGCACCTTCTTCAGTAATGCTGGAGCCGTCCAAGTAGGTGAACTTAAGAGCTGCAGAGGCAGCGTTGCTAACAGAAGCGAGCGGAGCACGAGCAGAGTTCCAGTGGTCATTGGTCCATGCTTTCTTGGTGGAAGCACTGCGGATGACATAGTGGGAACCTACTTCGGGGAGGATGAGGGCACCATTGAATTCAACGGTAGCAGCGTCGAGAGCAGCGATCACGCTTTCGATTTCTGCGAGCGTGATGCCAGCCTTGACAGCGTCGTTGGCAGTTGCGATGGCAGCATCGAATTTTGCAATGGCATCGTAGGAGAAGTAACCGGGTTCGGTTCCTGCCTGAGCCTTGGCGCGGAGAGCCTTGGCTTCAGCCACGGCGTTCACGATGCGGATGGGATCAGGAATGCTTGCGAGCACTTCGTTGTAGGCAGCAGTCAGTTCATCAATGGTTTTCTGAGTGGCAGTGCCGGCTTCAAGTTCAGTAGCAGCCTGTGCCATCAGACCCTCAAACCGAGCGCGGAGGTTAGCATCTACCAATTCATAGTTGGGAGTGGTGTTGGACTTGAAGTGGAGTTCAGCCAAGTACCAGAACGGATGGGTGAAGTAGTTGTGTCCTTCTTGTTTCTCGTTGATGAGGACGGAAGTCACGGAGAGGCGGATGTGGCGATACTTGTTGCCACCGAAGTCAATGGTTGCCTCACCGCCGCCACCTACCAAGGTAGTGTCTTTTCCAGCCACGCTGGCAGGATAATCCACATTCTTGTTGTAATCAAAGGTGAAGTCTTCCAGCGGAGTCCATTCTCCCTCGGGATCGTTGGTCACTTCAACCAAGGCGGTCAGAGGAGCATGGTTGGAAGTGGTGCTGGTTCTCCAACGCTTCACATAGTCAAGCGTCAAAGCATCCACTGCAATGCCGAGGTCAGCCTGAATGTAGTGGTAAACTCCCTGTTCGGCATCAGCATTGCTCCAACTGGTATGGAAGTAGGTTCCAAGATTGTTGTCAAGAAGAGCACCGATGCCGCCACCTTCAGAGATGGGGAAGTTGCTGCTCAGTTGAGAACCGTTGGTCACCATGCCGAGAGAACCGTCGTTGTTGCTCTTCAGAGTCTGAGCATCGGTGAGGAGGGTCTGGAGTTTCTCGTTGAGAGCAGCCTGACGGATGGTTTCTTCGAGACCTGCCACAGCACTTTCATCGACGGTCTGGAAGCGGAAGCAGTTGCCTGCATCTGTCCATCCCCAAATACCAATAGCACCATTATTAAAGGTATTCATCTTCTGTCCGGACTTTCCGTAGGGATAGATGACGAAGGAACCGGTCTGTGCTTCGAGCGCAGCTTCTTTGTCGATTGTGAAGTTGTCGGGTTCTGCAGCCATGGTGAATCTATCTCCAGACGTGGTGGTTGCGCTTGCAAATTCGTTGGTGAAGTAGCTCTGGAAGGTGTAAACATCATCGTTTTCGCCGGTGGTGGCGTTCTTCACGGAAGACTTGGTGACTTTCCAGATGTGACGAGCAGATTCTACGTCAAGCACTTCGGGAACGGTGTAAGCACTCCAACCGAGAAGTTGCTTGTTGTCCTGAACAACGGGACGCCAGTAGCGAGGTGTTTCGCGGCTGTCGCGGATGAAGTAGTAGCCGGTTTCCACCTTGATGATAGATTTGGCAAGGAGTTCAGCCAGTTCAACGATGCGGGCGCAGTAAGCATTCACAGCTTCTTCGGTCTGCAATTCTTCGGGAAGACCGGACTCTCTCCAAGTACCTACGTTATTATAGATTGTTTGGGCTTCAGCCACGAGGTTTGCGGGATAGTAGCCGGGGTCCACACCGGGAGGGAAGGCGGATTCGGGAGAACCGGGGAAGTAAGCCATTGCGTAAGCAACGATTTTGTCCAAGCCCGTCTTTTCGTTCACGGTGTAAATCTGATGCACGTTGGTATCCACATAGCGGGAATAGAACGGTTTACCGAGACCACCGAGGTAGGTGTAGGGGTTGTTCTCGGGACAGGGATTGGAAACGTTAGCACGAGTGAAGACGAAACCAGCCTGGCTCAAGTCCTGCTTGGCGTTGTTGGCGCTGGTGCGGGACTGAGCAACATTTTCTTGACCGCTGACATCTTCAAACCGCAACACGGTGAACTTCATTGCCTGAGCCTTGTTGTCAGTCATTTCGGTCAAGTCGCCATTGGAGAAGGGAGGCAGGTCACTGGAGTCCCAAAATTCACCACCCAGTTCAAAGTCTTTGAAATAAAGACCCGTTTCCACCTGTTTCAGGAGGTAAACCTGATAACCATCTACGGTCTCACCTGCCACAGCTTCAAGAGTGAAGAGGCAAGACTTGTCGATGTTTTGCTTGTACTGCTTGGTACCGCAGACATACCCGGAGGGGTGGTCGTCGGAAGTACCCGGAGATCTCAGGATGAAACGCGCTTCTTTAGCCACCGCCTCGGTGGTTGTCAAAAGCGTTCCTTCGCTGAATTCCTGCGCAGCTACATTGCTTGCACCTGCCAAGAAGAGCAGGAGCAATGAAAGGATTGAGTAGAACCTTTTCATTTTGCGTAAGAAATTATTAAAGTGAAACAATAAAGATTTAAGGAATATTCTAAATATACCGTTGATAAAAGGAATCCGGACTTAGTACATCCGATTTGGAAGATGCGATTAGCATTCTTCGCACATTTTTCACCGAATATACGCGGCAAAGGTAAAGTTTATTTTTTAGTACGTGCAAAAAAACTCCACGAAAAATGCACATAAAGCCAAATGATTTAACAAACAACGTTTTTTTGAGGGTAAAAGGCTGGAGGGAAATGATGTTGGAAAACGAGGCGAGGCTCTTCCCTGATGCAGACTCAGATGCGATGCCCCACTTCAAGCAAACCATGTTTCCTTTGGTAAACCTCGCCCACCAACCGACGGCGTCGGCAGTCATCCATTTTGCACGTGCCGAAAGGGTGTCAACCGACGACGTCGGCTGCAGGATGGCAAACCTGCAGCCGACGTCTTTCTAACAATCAAATTTTCTAACTTAACTCGATGCAAAGGTAGGGGGAATGCAACACGGGGGCAATACCCAAAACAGGGTATAATGAACAAAAGGGGCTTTTCAGAACAACCCCGGACAGAAGGTGCTTTGTCTCCGCCTCCTCAGTCCATACCGTCCAAGATGACGAACGCCGCCCAAGACACGGGGTCATCAAAACCGTTTTGGCGCATCTCTCGGCGCGCTTTGCTGAACGCGCCATGGAGGCTGAGCCCCTGCGTGAGCCCTTCATAGAAGCTCGACATCATCTGCTGCGTGGCAGCGTCATTCACGTCCCAAAGGCTCATAATCAAAGAACGAACACCCGCCTTCTTGAAACCACGCTGCAAGCCGAAGACGCCGTCTTCGCGCACTTCGCCGACACCGGTCTTGCAGGCGGAAAGCACCACCAAATCCACCTTGCGGAGGTCCAACGTGGAAATCTCACGAGCGGTGAGCACGCCGTCCTCCACTTCATGCGGACGGTTTTTCTCGGCGAGGATGGTGTTTGCGCCGGAGAGGAGCAAGCCACAAGAGTTCAATCCGCTATCGCTGCTTCCCTGCTCGTCGCCCGAGGCAGTTTGCGCCCCACCGGCGGAGGCGGAGGAGACGGTGTGGTAGAAGCCGTGGGTGGCGATGTGAATGAGCGAGTAGTCACGTCCGCCGAGCGCTTTGAACGATTCTTCGGTGCCGGATTGTCCCAAGCGCATGAGCGTCGGTACGTTCTCCTGCATGAGGAGTTCTCCGATTTGTTCCGCCTCTGTGAGCGTGCCGGGCAGATAGCCGTAGCCGCTGCGGGTGAGGAGCGAGTCGGTCGGTTCGAGGGCAGCGAGGTCAAACGCCTCATCGTCTGCAAGACTGGAGATGAAACGCTCTTCCTCTTCCCATTCGCGCCGTTCGCGGAGAGCGATGAGGGTGGCAAGGTCGGTGTTGTAGTCCAACCCGCCGAAGACGGCGGCACGGTGAAGCGCGTTCTCCTCACTGCGTTTCTCGCAAAGACGCGCTGTCGAGGACAGTCGGTGGCAAGCATAAAGGTCACTCATGACTTGTGTGCTGTCAAGGGGCAAGCATTCAATGGCGAACTGATGCAGCAAACCGGAGGGCGAGAAATAGATGCGGCGGACGTTGGGCATATAGTCCAAGACGGGCTGCCAGACGAGGCGTGTGAGAAGCGTGTCCCGATAGATTGCATTCAAACCTTTATGCGTTTTCATGGCGGCAAAGAAGTCTGCATTGCCGTAGCGCAGTTTTCGGAGGTCGTGGTCGCTGAAGAGAATGCGCATGACGGGGCAAGGAGCGTCTTTTCGGAGCATGAGGGCGGCGTAGGTCTCCCCCAACCCACCGACGTGGAGCGAGACAAATTCCACGGCGAGGTCGTTTTCGGAAAGAGAAGCAGCCACGTCGCGCCAACCGGTGCTGAGATTCGTCATGAAGTCACCATACTCCTTGCATCCGACCACGAGTTCCTTTTCCAACTGCTCCGCTTCTGCCTCAGCGGCAGCAAGACGTTCGGCGGACTCTGACGCGTTTTCCTGCTGCCACGCTTCAATTTCTCGTCGGAGGAGGTCAAGGCGATTGTATTTCTCCAACATGACCGAGTCCTTCACCTGCAGGAGCAATTTTCGGAAGTTGATTTCGGAATTGAGAAGGAGTCCGTTGGTGAAGAGTTTGGCGTCGTAGGCGTCGGCGATGAGACTGTCGCAGCGCGGATTCATGAAGGCAAACGTCGGTGCGACGCGGTAGAGATAGTTTTTCGTGTTCCAATAGGTTTCTCTTTCGTGGGCTGTTTTGTGAGAGAAACTGTTTCGGATGGTTTGATTCTGGATGCGCAGCGCTTTGTGATAGAATTCCGCCACGGCAAGAGAGTCATGGAGGAGGTTGCTATAGTGTGCAGCGTTGAAGAAAAGCGGTGCATTGTCGGGGTGGTTCTCTCCCAGCACGTTCTGCATCACCCGGATGGCTCGGACGGTGGTGGAGAGTGCGAGAGAGAGACTGTCCTGCAGGGAGAGATAGAGGGAGAGGTTGGCGAGTGCCTTGGCATAGAAGGAAGAAAGCGTGTCTCCCTGCTCGCGGTAGGCATCGATGGCAAGGAGGGCTGCTTCGCATGCCTTCTCCCTGTCGCCATGGTAATGGTGGATGATGGAGAGGTTGTTGTAGGCTTGCGGCAGTAAAGCGACGCCCCCGTTGCGTTTCAAGATGGGCATGGCGCGTTGCACCAGTTCAAGCGCCTCCTCGTAGCGCCGCATTCGATTCAAATAGCCCGAACGGAGGATGAAGGAGTTCGCCATGGAAAGGCTGTCGCCATACTCACGGAACACCTCGCCCGCCTGACTCTCCAACTCACAAGCTCGCTCGAAGTTTCCTGCTGCGGCTTGTACGCCTGCTTCCTTGCTGAGCGCGTATGCCATTCTCCGGTCCGTGGTCCCCGACACCGCTTCGACGGTCAGTCCTCCCGAGGCGCGGCTCACTTCTTCCGCCTTTTGGCTGTCGCCAAGTTTGTTGTAGGCAGCGGAGAGGTCGGCACGGCAGCGCACATAGTCCACATGTCCTTCCCCCTCGATGCTTCCGATGATGGGCAGGGCTTCGGTGAGCAAGGCGATGCTCTCTTCGTGGTTCTCAAAATTGGAATGGAAGGCGGCGAGATTGGTCAGCAGACGAGCGTAGGGCAGCGAAAGGGTATCGGCGTTGGCACGGTAGAGGTCTCGCGAGAGGATGCCATACTCAACGGCGCGGTCGTAGCGGTTCATGGAGGCATATTGCACGGAGAGGTTCGAAAGGAGCACGGCATATTCCGAACTTCCGCCCCCGTAGATTTTCGCCACTGCCTTCAGCGCCTGCTGAGCAGTCTGTTCTGCCTGCGCGTTCTTTCCTGCCTGAGAGTAATAGACGATGAGGGAGTTGAGCGCAGCGGCATAGGCGGGCGTGTTTTTCTTGAGAATGGACAAGGCACGTTCTCCCATTTCAATCGCTTTCTCATAGTCCCCCTTCTCGGCTCGAGAACTGTGGTAGGCGGCGAGGTTGTTCAGCGCGACGGGATAGTGGTTTGACTTTTGCAAGCCATAGGCTTCAAACGTCTCCACCGCCAGGGAACCGAACTCGATGGCGCCGGCATAGTCTCCCTTGTAGGAATGGAAGAGTCCCTGCTCGTTGTAGCTGACACCAAGGAACTCCCGAACACCGTAGGACACGGCTTCTTGGTCGGACAGCAGTTCACAACGAAGGGCAATGACACGGTTTTCCATCTCAATCGCTTTGTCGAAAAGACGACAGTAGGCGGCATAGTGCGCCTGCACCTCCAGCATGCAGGCATAGTTGAAACTGTGATGCAAGGTGGCAGTGTCCAAAGCGAGACACTGCTCGCAATAGGAGCGGCTGAGACTGTCGGCGGACTGAATACGACCGGTACGATAGGCGTTGTCGGCATTCTCAAAGGTGACGGCAAGACGCTCATAGCGTTTCTTTTCCTGATCAAACGTCAGCGTCTGCTGGGCGAAGACAAAAGAAACGTTCAGACAGAACAAGAGAAGGAGAAAACGAAACATGGAAAAGAGGAAGCAAAAAATGAAAGAGAAGGAAAGAGGAGGAAAAACGGAAACGCCCCCGCCATCGCAGGAGCGCTGTAAAGGGGTAAGAGCCTTCTGAAGAAAAAGTTAAGCTCAGTTCGCCCCTCCGTTCTCAATGATGATGGTGGAGTCCGTCGCCGTGGAATCTTCTTTCTCACCACGATAGACGCTGGCGGTGCGGTCCATGTAGCAGGTACGGGTCTCTATGACGCCCTTGCCGGACATCTGACGAAGGATATAACCCAAATATTGCTTGGAAAGAGACTTCACCTGCACCTGACCGTTTTGAGCAATCAGTTCTTTGATGCTGCCTTGGCAAGGACGGCTGATGGTGTAGAGTTTGCTGCCGGCACAGTCCAGCAGAATGATGCGTCCTGAGGTGGGAACGGAAATCACGGTCTCGGGCGTCAGTTCCGCACGCAATTTGACATTGGAACTGCTCTTTCCTTTGATGGTCTTGACCTCGCCTCGGAGAGAGAAGACGGTGTAGGACTGTGCCTGAAGCATCGAACAAGAAAAAACGATGCCGAAGAAAAGAAGGGTCAGAAGTTTTTTCATGATAAAAACTGTGTTTGAAATGAAGACTGAATGAAGAGTGAAGATAAGTTGGTTTCGGATGTTTGCTCCGTTTATGATTCTGGTTTGCTCACCTTATATAAAGACTTCTCGAGCCACTTCACCTGACTGTGATTGTAGCACATGCTCTTGACGACAGCGGCATAGATGGCACGAGCCTCAGCCACCAACATGACAGGCGCGAAAATCCAAGTCATGGCAAGATAGACGTTGAAGCGGAAATAGAGCACAAAACCCAAGAACGCCAAGAGCGCCAACCAAGAGAAGGTGACAAAACGCAAGAAAAGGAAGGAGCCGGAAAGGAAAACACTGAGCGTGTCGGTGCGACGCCCGATAAAGACGCCGACGGCATACTGCAAGAGCTGGGTGATGTAGCACGCCAAGAAGGCAAGCAACATCAACAGCCACTCGGGCACCACCTGAATGTCGCGCTGGTCCAACAAGGTCTGCACGGAAAACGCCTGCACTTCCGGACCGGGCATCTTGCCGATGGGCGTGTAGTGCATGTCGGCTTCTTCCTTCAACGCACCAATCAGCACAATGCGGTCCTGAATCAAATCGCGGTGCTGAAGAATGGAATCGCTTGAAACCACAGGGAAGCGAAGCGGTTTGAAATTAATCAAGCGGTCCTCGGAAAAACCGGGAAACGCCTGCACGGAGTCTCCCAAAGCCACCATGTAACTGCGCGCCGCCAAAGAATAGACCGGCTCACCCCGAAGTTTCCGATTGACGGACATCTCGCGAACGGTCGAAGCGGTGTGGTTGCTCATCACGTTGGAATAGCCCTCCATCAAAGGAAACTCATCCATGAAGAAGGAACTGACCTTGCCTCGAAAACTCTGAAGCGAGTCCTGATAGTCAATGAGTTTGGCTGCCACCACCGTGGTGGAAGGATTGGCGGAGAGGGCACTGACCAAACTGTCGTTGCCCGCCAAATCGTCCTTCACGCCTTCAAAGATGACGTCAAGCACCACCGTGCGCGGATTGCAACGATTGACTTGCTCCACCGTGGAGGCAAGTTCGCCGCGAGTGTGTTGCTTGGTGATGTCCACCAGCGTGACGAGTTCACTCTCTTCCACCTCCTCGTCCGACCAACACATCTGATAGTAAAGATCCGACATGGAAAAGTCTTTGATGGCACGAGCCACGGGACTGAGGAAGGAGATGTTGAGCGACACAAAATAGCAGAAAAGAATCAACAGTATCGCTCCGCCGGAAATAATCAAATGTTCACGATGAAACAACACACGAAAAAAGTTCTTCCACATATATCTATAAATAAGGAATTGAAAACTTTAGGGACTGTGTTCTAAAGGGAATAAGGCTCAGAGTTTATAGGAAAAAGAAATGACTGTTCTAAAGGGACAGAGGCTCAGAGTTTATAGGACAAAGAAATGAGGGCACTGACATTCTTCTCGCCATTCTTTCGAGTGGGGATGAAACCAAAATCGGCTTCCACTCCGATGCAAACGCCGGCGGGGAACTGATAGCCGGAGAAGACTTGCAATCCGGCATCCATGCGGCGAACGCCGGCACGCCCAAAGGTCTGATGCTCATAGAACATCTTTTCGGCGCCGGGACGCTCGGTGTCGCCCTTGGTCTCCTGCTTGCCGAACAAACCACAAGCGACATAGGGACCGGCGGAGAAGACGACATAGCGGGAAGGAGCGAGGCGAAGATAGTAGGAGAACATCACGGGCAACTCCAAATAGTTGGCAGAGGTGCGCTGTGATTTGACACCCACCACCGGGTCTCCGGTCTCTTCGTCAAAGACCTGATTGCCGTCCTCGTCCAAAACGCGCACCGGACGGTCGGGCTGGCGCCACCCCTTGCCGTAGAGATTGAGCGAAGGAGTGACCGACCAATGCTGGTCAAACTCCCACTCATAGCCTATACCTATTTTATATGCACCGACCACCTTCGCCGGACCATAGTGAGAAGCGAAACCACCACCCACACGGAACAGCACGTTCTGCGCACCGAGCGAAGACGCTGAAGCCCACAGCAGGAAACCCACAGCGACGAAGCGGAACCACCTATTTAAAAAGATTGACTTCATGATTCAAATTCTATCATAAGGAAAAAGTCTCACCGCGCAAACTCAAACTTTTCGGAGAGTCTCGCAGCGCAAAACCACGCGCCCCAAAGGAACGATTCAAAAACGCCGCGGAAAAGAACTATTCAAAAAACTTCTGCCAGTCGTCCTTCCGCATCTTCTTTTCTTTCTTCCACGCGTTTTTCATGCGACGGGAATCGGCGACTTCCGCAAAGGTGCGACCGCCGCGCCCTTTTCCTTTCTTTCCGCCGCCGTCTTCCCGGTCGGCAAAATCAATGACCACCTTGCGGTCACCGACCTTGGCACGCTTCATCTTGACCATCACCTCTTCCACCTGGTTGGAAGGCACCTCAAAGAAGGAGCAGTTGGTGGTGAGGTCGATGCGCCCGATGTCAATCTTGGACCCGCGGACATGACGATTGACCAGGTTGATGATTTCACGAGCGTAGAAATTGTCGCGCTTGCCAAGGTTGATGAAAAGACGGGTGTAGCCTTCTTCGGCGCGGCGTGGTCCGGAAGTTTGACGCGAACGGCGCGAACCGCCTTCTGAGGCATCCTTCCCCTTTCCCCGACCTTTCGTGCGTTCTTCCGGCTGCTCAATGACCGGCGCGTTGGCATAGTATTCCAAAAAGCGTCCGAACTCACGACTGACCACACGCTTCACAAGGTCTTCCTTGCTCAGCCATTCCAACTTGCGGAAGACTTCGGGCAGGAAGGGAGCAATCTCCGTCTCATTGACCTCGGTGCGCTCCAATTCATCCATAACCTTGTAGAGTTGCTTGGTGCAGATTTCCTGCGGCTCGGGCAACACGCCTGCTTCAAACTTCTTGCCGATGACGCGCTCGATGGTGCGCACCTTTCCCTTCTCACGCAAGTGAATGATGGAAATGCTGGTGCCTCGCTTGCCGGCACGTCCCGTTCGTCCGGAGCGGTGGGTGTAGTTCTCCACATCGTCGGGCAAGCCGTAGTTGATGACGTGAGTGAGATCCTCCACGTCCAAGCCGCGCGCTGCCACGTCGGTGGCAACGAGAAGTTGCACGTGGTGATTGCGGAACTTCTGCATCGTCAGGTCGCGCTGTTGCTGCGAGAGTTCGCCGTGCAAAGATTCTGCATTGTAGCCGTCACGAATGAGATGGTCCGCCACTTCCTGCGTTTCCATTCTCGTGCGGCAAAAGATGATGGCGTAGATTCTGGGGAAATAGTCCACCACTCGCTTCAAGGCGACATATTTGTCTTTGGCTTGGACGAGATAGTAGATGTGGTTGACGTTTTCAGCACCTTCGTTTCGCGAGCCGACGACAATTTCCTTATAGTCTCGGAGGTAGTTTTTGGCGATGCGCTCAATTTCTTTTCCCATGGTGGCAGAAAAGAGGAGCGTGTTTCTTTCTTCGGGCACGCCGGCAAGGATTTCGTCAATGCTCTCGGAGAAACCCATGTTCAGCATTTCATCGGCTTCGTCCAGCACGACGTTTTCAACGGCATCCAGGCGTGCCACGCCGCGGTGCATCAAATCAATCAAACGACCCGGTGTCGCCACGATGACCTGAGCGCCTTTCTTCAAGTTGCGAATTTGACTTTCAATGCTACTGCCACCATAGACCGCAACGACATGCAGATGGTCAATGTAGCGAGAGTAGTCTTTCAAGTCTCCTGCAATTTGCAAACAAAGTTCACGCGTCGGACTCAGAATGACAGCCTGCGTGCGCTTGTCGTCCGTCCGTATCTTCTGCAAAACGGGAAGACCGAAAGCAGCGGTTTTTCCTGTTCCGGTCTGCGCCAAGGCAATGACGTCATTACCGACGCCCAATAAATAAGGGATGACCTCTTCTTGCACAGGCATGGGAGACTCATATCCCATCTCTTCAATGGCACGACGGATTTCTTCCGACACGCCTAATTCTTCAAATGTTTTCAAACTATTTCTCAGTTTAAGGAAGGTTGCTGGGGTGCAAATATATTACATTATTTTAAGTAATACGCTCTATTTCTTACGAAAGCGTGTCTTTCGCCACGGCTCTTTCATTGAAGGGAGGACTGAAAATTGGGTTAAGTCAAGGCCAGGATTCGAAGAAACGAACCTTTGAAAGCGAAGGAAAGAGCATGGCGAACTACGCGACTGACGAGATAAACCAAAGAGCGCGCTCAGAAGCAATACCGACAACGCGCAAGCCATTTTTGAATGACCTTGATGACATAAATTCTCCGAGCAGCCCAATGAAAGAGGATTCGCGCGCAAACGCGCATTCTCACCCTTCAGTTCCTATACGTTTTTCAAGGGCTACATACATTCTCTGCAAACCCTACACAAAACAGGCTTACACTTTGATTATCAGCAACGTTAAGTGTGTAGGGTTTGGTCTGAAAATCCTACACAAAACCCTTCATTGTGTAGGGTTGCGCGGCGCAGTGTGTAGGGTTGGAATGATAGAAAAGCGGACATGTAGGGTTGGGCGAAAAAAGCAAAAAACGCCGTTTTCATCGCACTTTTGGGCTCATTGGGCGGAAAAGGCAAAAATCGCCGTTTTCATCGCACTTTTTTTCAAAAAGGGTGCGCTCCTTGCAAAATTAGGTGCGCTCCTAGTTTTTCTTAGGTGCGCTCCTAGTTTTTCTTAGGTGCGCTCCTAGTTTTAACTGGGTGCGCTCCTAGTTTTAACTGGGTGCGCTCCTAGCAAGAAATGTTTCTCCATTAATGCCCATTAATTGTCTCATTAAATGTCTCATTAAATGTCTCATTAATTTCTGAGCATTCGCACGTTTCGTCTTCCAAAACAAAAATTCTTTCTCCATTAATGCCCATTAATTGTCTCATTAATTCTGAACAAATTGTGAACAATTCGTGTTCCAAAACAAATTACCGGCTTTTTAATGAATCAAATTCATGGACATTAATGTTTCAAAAAACGGTCCTTTCGCCCTTCGTCTCTTCCTCTCTTAGTCCCTTTGACTCTTTGTCCCTTTGTCTCTTTGTCTCTTAGTCTTTTTGACTCTTTGTCTCTTAGTCTTTTTGACTCTTAGTCCCTTTGACTCTTCCTCTCTTAGTCTCTTAGTCGAGAAGTTCCGCCAAAAAACCAACAATTTTAAGCCATTTTTCAGCGATTCGACATTAACATTTTTAACTTTCGGGAACACTTTCCGCCTCCCAATTTTGCCTACTCGGCGCATAATTTTTCTTTGCCTTCCCCTAATTTAAACTAGAGGAAGGCAAAGAAAAACTAGAGGAAGGCAAATTTTTCCCGGAAGCGCTCCTAAAAACCCCGATTTTAAAGGGAAAGTGACAAAAAAAGGGGGGAGCCGAGGCTCCTCCCATATCTCTATACAAATATAATACTTTTCGTCGCCAAAAGCAAGAAGTGTTAAAACCGAAAAACCGCCTTAGGTGTGGAAAACAAAATGCGACGTGGAACTTCGCGTCGTTCTGTCAGAAACTAAAGTCAGAGGCTGACACTCCGGTAGCGGTTTCCCGGAACGCGCCGTACGACACCCATGTCTTCCAGCGTGAAGAGGTCATCGCTGATTTGTGCAATGCTCATGTCAGTCGCCCGAACCAGTTCGTCCAGACTCATGGTTTCGGCAGAAGAAAGGAGTTCAAGCAGTTTTTCCTGTGCGGCAGTATAGACGGGAAAAAGCGTCGGCTGACTAACCTTCGCTGGCTCCTCCGGTTTCCAACCGAGGACGTTCAACACATCTTCGGCAGAGGTGACAAGACTTGCTTTCTGCTGCTGCACCAAACGCAAACAGCCTTCGGAATAGGCATCCCCCACCCGACCGGGAACAGCCATCACCTCCCGCGCATAGCCAAAAGCGAGATCTGCCGTAATCAATCCGCCGCCATGCGCGGCACTCTCCACAACAAGCGTCCCGGCACTCATGCCTGCCACAATGCGATTTCGAGCCACAAAATGTATTCTTTCCGGCGTACTGCCCATCGGATATTCCGTCAAAAGTCCACCGTGCTCCACCATCTCGTTGGCGGTGTGCCGATGCAAGGAGGGATAGACGCGGTCCAAACCGTGAGCCAAAACTGCCAAAGTCTCCAGTCCGTTTTTCAGCGCAGCGCGATGAGCACATATATCCACACCATAAGCCAAACCGCTCACAATGAGCAAATCCGGACGCAAGCGCGCCAAATCAGCCATGAAGCGTTCAATGAAGTCCTTGCCGTAGTCCGTCATTTGACGCGTTCCGACAATGCTCAGCATGCGGCGGCGTTGCAGAGCGCATTTTCCGGAATAAAAAAGGACGGGCGGGGCATCGGCGATGTTTTCCTCTCTCAAAAGTTGAGGATAGTCCTCCGAAAGATAGGGCAAGACTTTGATGCCTCGCTTTTCGCAAAGCGCTAACTCTTTTTCTGCTTTCTGACGCGCCAGGCTCAGCGCACCGCCGGAAAAACAACGGTCACGCAGTTGCGGGAACTCGTTCCCGGCATCTGCCAGCACCTTCTCGGCGGAACCGTAGTGGTTCAACAGCTTGAGGGCATCCTTTCCCGAAAGACCTTGAAGGAAATAGAGGGTCAAAGAGGCAAGTGTTTCCATCATTCTTCAATCAACCGGTCTAATTCCTGACAATGACCCATTTTCCCCTGAACAAGACACACGGCTTCCACCACGGATTTCAACACGACTTTTTCATCGGGAAGACGATAGATGTCTTGCTGGAAGACATACTTGATGCCCTCACGGCGCAACGCCAAACGGGACTCGAAAAGGTCACCACTGCGCAGCGGAGTCTTGAACTGAAGTTGCATGCGAGCCACCACCGCATCAATCCCTTTTTCATGAAGTGCCGCGAAACTGACGCCGCGCGAGAGCAAAAACTCGTGACGGGTGTGTTCCGTGTAGTGCTGATAGTTGGCATTGTTCACAATACCCTGTAAATCGCATTCATAGTCGCGGACTTTCATCTGCAGACTGTAAATATACTTTGGCATACTCAAATGGTTATTTGTATTTATTCTCTTGTTATTCAGTGTATTAGATATATTCAAAAGATTCAAATTGGGAAGGATTACTGTCGCAGATAGGCGGAGCCAAAGCGGCAGCGCAGACAGTCTTTTCGTTCGCAGTAGTGTTGTCTCAACTGAATCAGGGCTTGGCTGTCGGCAGCGTGTTCAACCGCAATGCCGGCGCGCTGCCAACTGCGCGTGATGTAGTTCCGCTCCGGGGGTATCTGCTCCAAGATGCGAAAAGCGCGCTCCGAAAGGTCTTCGTCCATGAGGTGACGACCATAGGCAAAAAGTAAGGGGGAAACGGTGTTGATGAGCAACAAGTCCAACGAGGACTCCCGAAGGGTTTTCTCAACACTCCGACTCTCCACGCCGAAAGTGTAGTGCGTGCGCCAGTAGTCGGTGACACCGACGCGGAAGAGGCGGCGGAAGTCTTCGTTGCTCCGGGTTTCAAGCAACATGGAAAAGTTCACCTGGTGCTCACTGTAGAGACGGGCGAGTTGGGAAAGACGCACATAGGGAAAGTTCTGAGGACGAAGCCGCCCAAAGCGCCACAGCGCTGACGAAACGGGCTGGAGTCCGAACTTGTGGCGAAGGAACTCGTATTCTCTCTGCAGCAGTCGGAAATAGTTATCTCGCCGCTCCGGCGGAACGAGCGATTCGTCCAACAAACCTGCCTGCCCGATGAAGAAGGCTTCCACCTGCAAGGGGTCATCGCGATGTTTTCCCAAGAAACTGAGATCGATGGAAATTGCCCATAACTCAAAAGCGGCAGAGTTGGTTCCAAAACCGAAGTTCCTCGCCAGCGTGATGAAGAAGACGCGCTCCCAGTCGTCAGCGGTTCGACGCAAATAGTCATCAATCCGGCGTGTTTTCTCCTCAAGACGCTCCACGGAAAGACGACTCATCCAAGAATGCACCGTGAGCAAAGGGAGTTTGGGGATGACACGATAACAGGGCGGATAGGTTTCCTCCATTTGAAGTTCTCGATAGTTTGCTTCGAGTTTCTCGGGAATGGAAAGTTGCAGTTGAGGAAGCGTGCGCCCCGCTGCGGTCTGCACCTCGGTGTCTATCTGCTCAGCGATGTGCAGAATCACGTTGTTGTAGGCTTCATCCCGCTCGTGGTGGTGTCTTTTCCAGTCTGAAGAGCGAAGATGTATTTCTACATTTCCCGCCCACACAACACCTTCGACTTTTATCTTGGCATTGATGAAATCAGGTCCGGAATACATTATATTGTGTATGCCGGGGTCGAGGACTTCAATCTTTTGTCCTTGTGCGGTGATGAGGTTTGAGGCATCGTAGCAGCGATGTTGCCAAACGTAGTGCAGCAGATATTCCATAGTCTCTTGGGGTTGGTTTGTGAGGAATAAGGCTAACACCGTCTCCTGCTTTTTTCTTCCTTTTTTTGAAAACAGGGCGTTGTTAAACCAACAAAAATAGGGCTTTTTCCTTTTCCAACAAAGTGGGCTTTCTTTTTTTCGTACTTTTGCAAGGGACTTTGAGCCCAACCTATTTTTGAAACCACTGAAAAGATGCAAACAATCTTTCATTTTGACGTCATTGTGATTGGCGCAGGACATGCCGGCTGCGAAGCAGCAGCCGCCGCCGCGAAGATGGGAGCAGAAACCTGTCTCGTCACAATGGACATGAACAAAATCGCACAAATGAGTTGCAATCCCGCTGTCGGCGGAATCGCAAAAGGACAAATCGTGCGCGAAATCGACGCCCTGGGCGGACAAATGGGCGAAGTCACCGACGCCACAGCCATTCAGTTCAGAATGCTGAACCGCTCCAAAGGACCCGCCATGTGGAGTCCGAGAGCGCAGTGCGACCGCGCACGCTTCATTTGGGAATGGAGAAAAAGACTGGAGAACACACCGAATCTTTCCATCTGGCAGGACGAGGCTACCGAGATTCTCACCGAAAACAATGAAGTCATCGGCATTCGCACGCTTTGGGGCGCTGAACTGCGCGGCAAATCGGTGGTCATCACCGCCGGAACCTTTCTCAACGGCTTGATGCACGTCGGAAAGACAAAAGTGCCCGGAGGAAGATGTGCCGAACCTGCCGCCACGAAACTCACCCACTCCATCTCCGCACTCGGAATTGAACATGCACGAATGAAAACGGGAACACCGGTGAGAATTGACAAAAGAAGCGTACACTTGGAAGAAATGACGGAACAACCGGGCGAAACGGACTTTCACCGATTCTCTTTCATTTCTCCGGCACGACCCCTCCCGCAACTCCCGTGCTGGACTTGCGAAACAAATGAGAAAGTGCACGAAGTTTTGAGAAGCGGACTGAAGGATTCACCGCTTTACAACGGGCAAATTCAAAGCATCGGACCGCGCTACTGCCCAAGCATTGAAACAAAACTCGTCACTTTCCCCGACCGAGACCACCATCCGCTCTTTCTTGAACCCGAAGGAATCGACACAAACGAACTTTATCTGAATGGTTTTTCTTCGAGTCTGCCGATGAACGTGCAAATTGAAGCACTCAAACAAATGAGTTGCTTCCGCGACATACGGGTCTATCGTCCGGGATATGCGATTGAATATGATTTCTTCCCGCCCACACAGTTAAAGCACACGTTGGAATCAAAGAAAATAAAAGGTCTGTTCTTTGCAGGACAGGTCAACGGAACCACGGGCTACGAGGAAGCAGGCGGACAAGGCATCGTGGCTGGAATCAACGCTGCTCTGAAATGCACGGGCAACGATGAATTCACCTTAAAGAGAGATGAAGCATACATCGGCGTTCTCATCGATGACTTGGTCACCAAAGGCGTGGATGAACCCTACCGAATGTTTACGTCTCGCGCGGAATATCGCATTCTTCTCCGACAAGACAACGCGGACATGCGATTGACTCCTTACGCACAAAAGTATGGTTTGGCTTCTTCCAAACGAACAGAGCGTCTCGAACAGAAGAAAAAGGAAATTGGACTCATCGAAGACTTTTGCCGAAACTTTCCGGTGAAAGCAGCAAAAATAAATCCCTTCCTTGAAAGCGTCGGAACGACACCGCTCGCAGGTGGCACCCGCATCTTTGACCTCATCAACCGCCCGCAACTTTCGCTTGCTTCTCTTTCTTCCGAAATCAAGGAATTCAAAAAACTCCTTGATTCCATCACCGAAGAGAAAGAAGAAACGATGGAAGCAGCGGAAATAGAAATGAAATATCACGGATACATCGCCCGCGAAAGAGCACTCGCCGACAAAATGCAGAGACTCGAAGACATCCGCATAGCCAACCATTTCAACTACGAAAAACTCACGCAACTCAGCACAGAGGCACGCCAGAAACTTTCTGCCATAAAACCCGAAACACTCGCTCAGGCGAGCCGAATCCCCGGAGTTTCTCCCTCCGACATCAGCGTGTTGCTCGTTCTTTTAGGCAGATAAAAGACGTCTCTTCACTTAGAGCAAAACTCCAACAAGGAGAAATGCGCGATTTAAAGTTCCACGTGAAACAAACAATATTAAATTCATAACAAATCAACACTTTATGAACAAAAAACTGCTTTTAGAAAATCTAAGAAACGTGCCGGATTTCCCAAAGCCGGGAATACACTTCAAGGACGTTAGTACACTATTCAAAAGTCCTGAGTGCATCCACGAGATGCTGGAGGAATTGGTACGCCTCTACAAAGACAAAGGAATTACCAAGGTTGTAGGCATTGAAAGCCGAGGTTTTGTCATGGGAGCCATGCTGGCAGAAAAACTGAACGCAGGATTCGTCATGGCAAGAAAGCCGGGAAAACTTCCCGCCGAGACAAGAAAGGCGACCTACCTGAAGGAGTATGGTTATGACACCATCGAGATTCACACCGACGCCATTGAAGAGAACGACGTGGTGTTGATTCACGACGACCTGCTCGCCACGGGTGGCTCCATGCAGGCGACGTATGATCTGGTGAAACACTTCGGACCGAAAAAAGTGTATATCAATTTCCTCATCGAACTAAAAATGGAAGGACTGGAAGGAAGAAAGTTCCTTGGAAAAGACCTTGACGTGACTACGCTCCTAACGATTGAAGAATAAAAACACAAAAGAAACGCATGAAGTCCGCAGAAGAAACAAAAGATGCTCATCTCAGCGGAATTGTTGCTAATCTCCCGGAATCTCCCGGTTGCTACCAATATCTGGATGCAACCGGGAAGATTATCTACGTTGGCAAGGCGAAAAACCTAAAAAGAAGGGTAAGTTCCTACTTCAACAAAGAACAGCAGACACGAAAGACCGCGCTGCTTGTGCGCCACATCCGGGACATTAAATATGTCGTCGTAAACACGGAGGAAGACGCGCTGCTGCTTGAAAACAACCTCATCAAAAGGTACAAACCGCACTACAACGTGCTTCTTAAGGACGACAAAACCTACCCTTCCATCGCGGTGACGCACGAATACCTTCCGCGAATTTTCAAAACAAGGAATCGAAAGGAAAGGGGCGCGACGTATTTCGGACCCTACAGCCACATCCCCACCCTGACTGCCTTACTGGACCTTTTCCGAGACCTCTATAAAATTCGTCCCTGTCGCCAACCACTCACCGAAGAGGGAGTGAAAACCGGAAAATACGCCCTTTGCTTGGACTACCACATCAAACGTTGCCTCGCACCCTGTGTGGGGAAGCAGAACAGAGAGGAGTATGTCCGAAACATTGAAGCGTGCAAAGAGATTCTCAAAGGGAATACCTCAGAAGTGGCACAGCGGATGCGACAGCAAATGCTTAGACTTGCGGAAGAACTGCGCTTTGAAGAGGCTCAAGAAATCAAGCGACGCTATGACTTGATTGAGAAATTCCACGCCAAGAGCGTGGTGGTCTCTTCGGTTCTTCATCACATCGATGTTTTTCACATTGAAAGCGAAGAAAGAGTGGCATACATCAACTATTTGCACGTCGTCAACGGATGCATCAACCGCGCCTTTACGTTTGAATATAAGAAAAAACTGGAAGAAACCGACGCCGAACTCCTCGCCCTGGGCATCGTGGAAATGCGCACACGCTACGACAGCCATGCCAAGGAAGTGGTTGTGCCGTTTCACGTGGACCTTCCCGAGACTTTGTTCACCCAAACCATACCTCAGAAGGGTGACAAAAAGAAACTTCTCGACTTGAGTCTTTTGAACGTGAAGCAATATCGTTTCGACCGAATGAAGCAAGCCGAAAAGTTGAATCCGGAGCAGAAATTGACTCGGCTGTTGAAAGAAATTAAGGACGATTTGAACCTTCCCAAACTGCCCTTTCACATTGAACTTTTTGACAATTCTCACATTCAAGGCGAAGACGCCGTTGCGGCTTGCGTCGTCTTTCGGAAACTGAAAGCATCAAAAAAAGAATATAGGAAATATGTGATTCAGACAGCGGATGGAGGCGACGACTACGCCTCCATGAAGGAAGTGGTCAGACGTCGCTATCAACGGATGAAAGACGAAGGCTGCGAGTTCCCCGATTTGATTATTGCGGACGGTGGGCGAGGGCAAATGGAAGTCATTCGGGAAGTGGTGGAAGACGAGTTGGGGCTTCAAATCGCCATTGCGGGACTCGCCAAAGACAGTCGACACCGCACACGCGAACTCCTGTTCGGTTTCCCACCCTCCACCATAGGCATCAAACCAAATAGCCAGTTGTTTCGAACGCTCACTGCGATGCAGGATGAAGTGCACCGTTTCGCCATCACTTTTCACCGAGAGAAACGCTCAAAGCGACAGACAGCATCCGAACTGGACGGGGTGAAGGGCATAGGACCTGCCACCAAGGAAAAACTTTTGAAGAAATTCAAGAGCGTCAAGAAGGTGAAAGAAGCAAGCCTGCCGGAACTTCAGGAACTTTTGGGAACAGCCAAGGGAGAACTGATTTTCCACGCACTTCACAAAGTCTGAAAGCCTGAGTGCTTCAGAACTGTGCGTTTTTGTTACTTTTGCACCACACTCCGTTTCACCATTCAAATTCACAAAGCCATGAGAGCAGTCATTCAAAGAGTCAGCCATGCTTCCGTCACCATCGAGGGCATCGTCAAGTCTTCCATTCAAAACGGATTCTTGGTCTTGCTGGGCATTGAAGACGCTGACAATGAAGAAGATGCCGCGTGGCTTTGCCGGAAAATTGCCGGACTCAGAGTTTTCAACGACGAGCAAGGCGTCATGAACCGCTGCCTCGCTGACGTGGACGGGAATGTTCTGGTTGTCAGCCAGTTCACGCTTATGGCATCCTACAAAAAAGGGAATCGCCCAAGTTATCTGCGTGCCGCGGGACACGACCACGCCATTCCGCTCTACGAACACTTTGTGCGACTCCTCTCTCAAACCATTGGGAAAACCGTAGGGACAGGAGAATTTGGCGCAGACATGAAAGTTGAACTTCTGAACGACGGACCCGTCACCATTTGCATGGACACTAAAAACAAAGAGTGAAAACGGAAATACTGTAAAATCCAGTATCTCAAGGCATTCGCCTTACCACTGAACACACTTTCAAAACTCCCTCCCATGAACGAAAAACTCACGGCAAACGCCGAAACACCAGCCAACTCCGCTCTCCCCTCCCCCAGCCTGCGGGAGGTGCAGCAAAAAGTGGACGAATGGATTCGTACCATCGGCGTACGCTATTTTGACGAACTGACGAACCTGGCGTGCCTCACCGAGGAAGTCGGAGAATTGGCGAGAGTCATGGCTCGAACCTATGGGCAACAGTCTTTCAAAGCGGGTGAAAGCGCCAATCTTGCCGATGAAATGGCAGACGTTCTTTGGGTCCTCGTCTGTCTTGCGAACCAAACCGGCGTGGACCTCACCGAGGCGTTTCAAAAGAACATGGAGAAGAAAACAAAGCGCGACAAAATGCGCCATCAACAAAACGAAAAGTTGAGATAGGAAGAAAAAAACCGATTGAATACACATAATTCACACATAATAACTCCCGAAAAAATGTCTGAAAACCACTGTCACTGCCACGAAGAACACTGTGGCTCAGAAGCGCACCAGGCGCTCAGCGTTTACGAACAAGCCTTTGCGAAATACGACCTGCATCTTCACGACGAACTCGTCAGCGATGCCGTGCACCGCTTGGTGGAAGAGAATCGCGGAAAATATGCCACTCCCGAAGTGCTTCGTGATTTGCTTGCAACCGTTGAACTCACCACACTCAAGGTGACGGATTCACAAGAAAGCGTTCTGAAATTCGTGGAAAAAGTCAACGATTTCGCAGACAGCCACCCCGATCTCCCACACTTAGCAACCATTTGCGTCTATCCCAACTTCGCAAAAATCGTCAGCACATCGCTTGAAGCCGATGGCATTGAAGTGGCGTGCGTGGCTGGCGGCTTTCCCTCCTCTCAAACCTTCATCGAAATCAAAACCACGGAAACCGCACTCGCCGTTCACGACGGTGCCACGGAAATTGACTGCGTGCTCAGCGTCGGTCAATTCCTAAGCGGAGACTATGAAACCTGCGCCGACGAAATTGCAGAAATCAAAGCAGCCACCGGCGGACGACCCCTGAAAGTGATTCTTGAAACAGGCGCTCTTCAAACCGCAGTAAACATCAAGAAGGCGTCCATTCTTTCCATGTATGCAGGAGCAGACTTCATCAAGACCAGCACGGGCAAAATAGAGCCGGCTGCCACCTTGGAAGCGGCTTACGTCATGTGTCAAGCCATCAAAGAATACCATGAACTGACCGGAAACCTCGTTGGATTCAAAGCCGCCGGCGGAATCAAAACGGTGGACGAAGCCATTGATTTCTACACCGTCGTGCGCGAAATGCTCGGCGAACAATTCGTCAAGGACGGTCACTTCCGCATCGGCACGAGCCGTCTGGCAAATCTTCTGGTTTCTGCCATTCTTGGCGAAGACGTCAAACCTTTCTGAGAATTGACGTAAAAGAACTCCGAATAAGTCCAAATCAAGCGATTTGAGCCATTTTCTCGCTTTGAGCGATATTCTCCTCGCTTTTTTAGAAAAAAACGACTCAAAAACGTTGGAAACGCGGGTTGACGAACGCTTCCCAACAAGACTTTTACCGCTTCCATCCCGCTTTTCACGAAAAAAGCCATTTCGCTGAAGCAAAAAAACCATTTCGCTGAAACAAAAAACTGCGTCGGTTTCTTCCTCAAACGGAGAAATCGACGCAATTTTTGTACTTTGGGAGAAACTATTGGATATTTGCCATTGAATGTGGCACGCCTTCAACGAAAAATTTATCAGATTTCTCGCTTGATGACGAAGTCAATGTAGCGGTGCAACGCCTCCTTGACCTCTTCATTTTTCCAGTCATCGAGCAGCGCAACAGCCTCGTCGTGCAAACGCTGCATGGTCTGCTCAGCATAGGCGATGCCACCATTTTTCAACGTGAAATCAACCATGGCTGAGATGTCGGCTGCTGTGGCTTCGCCGGACTTAATTTTCTTCACAAGAAGTTGAGTCTCAGAATTTCCTGCCTGCCTCAGAGCATGAATCACAGGCAGCGTGAGTTTTCCTTCTCGCATGTCGTTGCCGGTGGGTTTACCGATGTTACCATCGGGAAAATAGTCGAAGATGTCATCACGAATTTGGAAGCAAATGCCAATGAGTTCGCCGAACTTCGTGGCTTTTTCCACGTATGCCGCATCACCGCCGGCAGATATGGCTCCGAGGCGTGCGCAGGCAGCGAAAAGTGCTGCAGTTTTGTGGTGAATGATGTGGAAGTAGGCTTCTTCGCTAACTTCCTCGTCACGGATGACGGCGAGTTGCGAAATCTCACCTTCCGAGAGCGTCCCGCCAAGACGCGAAATGATACGAACAACTTCCACATTCTCTGTTTCAGCCGCATTCAGCAACGAAAGCGATAACAAATAATCTCCTAAAAGCACGGCAACTTTGTTATCAAAAACGGCATTGGCAGAGCGTTGCCCGCGGCGTTCCTGGCTTTCGTCAACCACGTCGTCGTGGACGAGCGAAGCGGTGTGCAAAAGTTCAAGAGTGACGGCAGAGCGCAAAGACTTTTCACCGACATTCCCCAATTCTTTCGCCATGAGCAGCACCAAAAGCGGACGCATCATTTTGCCGCGGCGCTGACGCACGTAGGCCAACGCATGACCGAGGAAATCGTCATCATGCTGCAAAGCACTATCAAAAAGCGAACGATACTGCTCCAATTCCGCAGCCACCGGCTGACGAATGAGGGAAAGTGAATCCATAAAAGAAGGTTATGCAATTGAACGGCAAAATTAGTACTTGAAGCCCAAAACACAAAACGATTACGAGGAGTTTTCATCACTTTGAGCGGCAAAAGGCTGAAAAAAGAGTCAAAAAGACACAGAAAGAACACGCAAAACTGACAAAAGCGAGCGGAAATCTTCCCTACCCGCCCCTTTTCCCCTATTTTTGCAAAGAGCTTTACGAATAAAGACCCTCCTTTTAAGGAAACGTGACACACGAAGCAAAGAAATCAAACCCATGAAGAAAATCTATCTGCTCGATGCTTACGCATTGATTTACCGTGCCTACTACGCGCTCATTCGCAGTCCGCGAATCAACTCAAAAGGTCAAAACACGTCTGCCATCTTTGGTTTCGTGAACACGCTGGAAGACCTGCTGAAGAAGGAGAACCCGGACTATGTCGGTATTGCCTTTGATCCTGCGGGCGGCACGTTCCGGCACGAAGCTTATCCCGACTACAAAGCACAGCGCGAAGCCACGCCGGAAGACATCAAAGCTTCGGTGCCCATCATCAAAGAAATCATTCGCGCCTACCGCATCCCCATTCTCGAAGTGCCGGGCTTTGAGGCGGACGATGTCATCGGCACACTCGCCTTGCAGGCAGCCGAACAGGGACTTGAAGTTCACCTCGTGACTCCCGACAAAGACTATGCGCAACTGGTGAAACCGGGGATTTTCATGCGCCGCCCAAAACACGGGGGTGGAGGATTGGAGACGCTCGGACCTAAGGAGGTTTGTGAAAAATATGGGATTGAACGGACAGAACAGGTCATTGACTTGCTCGGTCTCATGGGAGACACAGCGGACAACATTCCGGGCTGTCCGGGTGTCGGAGAAAAGACCGCAGCAAAACTCATCTCTCAGTTCGGCTCCATTGATCACCTTCTCGAAACCACCTCGGAACTGAAAGGTGCACTGAAAAAGAAAGTGGAGGAAAACGCTGAGCAAATTCGTTTCTCCAAATTCCTTGTCACAATTAAAACTGACGTACCCATTTCTCTTGAGCTAAAACAACTCGAAAGAACACAGGCGGACAAGAATCTCCTCCGACCCATCTTTGAAAATTTGGAGTTCCGACAGTTCATCAAGAAGATGGACGAGGACGAGCGGGAAAAGGAGTTAAAAACTACTAACAGTTTAGGCCCTCTCTTTGACTTAGAAACGGACGACCTGCCGAGCGGTTTGAAAGAAACGAACCATAAACGCTTGAAAGACGTCAATCACGAATATTTTCTTGTTGATAATGAGGAGGACGCAAAGAAATTATGTGACGATATTTTGACTTTCTCAACTGTAGCATTTGACTCAGAAACGACTTCAACCGAGGCTGTGAGTGCAAAATTGGTAGGAATGAGTTTTGCCGTCGAGGGAGGAAAGGCATGGTATGTCTCAGTTCCACGTGAAACGGAAAAAGCGCGAGCGATGGTGAACATCTTCCGCCCCTTCTTCGAGAGCGAGAAAATTTTGAAGGTCGGTCAGAATTTGAAATACGACTTCACGGTGCTCAAACGCCACGGCGTTGAGGTCGCCGCTCCGATGTTTGACACGATGCTTGCTCACTACCTCGTTCAACCGGAGCTTCGACATGGGTTGGACTACCTTGCTGAAATCTATCTCAACTATGAGACCATCAAGATTGAGGAGCTCATCGGACCGAAGGGGAAAAGTCAGCTCACCATGGACATGCTTAAGCCCGAAAGCATAAAGGACTATGCGTGTGAAGATGCCGACGTGGCTCTGCAACTCATGAAACCACTTGAGAAGGAACTTGAAGCCAACAATTTGCGGGGAGTGTTCAACGACATCGAAATGCCGCTCATGCCGGTGCTCGCACGAATGGAAATGGAAGGAGTGTGCTTAGACACGAAATCACTGGCTGAGACCGCCAAGCAATTCACGGAACGCATGGAGTTGCTGGAAAAGGAAATCTTCGAACTCGCCGGTCATTCCTTCATGCTGACCTCGCCGAGGCAGGTGGGAGAAGTGCTCTTTGACGAGTTGAAACTCAACGAGAAAGCCAAGAAAACGAAAAGCGGACAGTATCAGACGGGCGAGGAAGTCCTTGAGGCTATTCGCTCCCGCCACCCCATCGTTGGAAAGATTTTGGCACACAGAGGTTTGAAAAAACTCCTCAGCACCTACGTCGAAGCCCTGCCCAAACTCATCAACCCCGAGACTCATCGCATTCACACGTCCTTCAACCAGGCGGTCACCGCCACAGGACGCCTGAGTTCCTCGAACCCGAATCTTCAGAACATACCGGTCAGAGGGGAAGACGGGCGAGAAATTCGCAAGGCTTTCGTGCCGGGAACGGGAGATGTCTTCTTCTCTGCTGACTACTCGCAAATCGAACTGCGCATCATGGCGCACTTGAGCAAGGACGAGAACCTCGTCAAGGACTTCTGCGAAGGAAAAGACATTCACGCCGCCACCGCTGCCCGCATCTTCCACAAGCCACTGGAAGACGTCAGCCGCGATGAAAGACGAAAGGCAAAGACCGCCAACTTTGGCATCATCTATGGCATTTCCGCCTTCGGCTTGGCGGAAAGAATGGAAGTCTCCCGAACGGAAGCGAAGCAGCTCATAGACAGTTATTTCAACACCTATCCGCGCATCAAAGACTACATTGCCGAGTGCGTGGAAGAAGCGAGGAAAACGGGTTATATTCTCACTGCCTTCGGACGCCGCCGCTATCTTCCGGACATCAACTCGCGAAACGCCGTCGTCAGAGGCTACGCCGAGCGAAACGCCGTGAACGCACCCATTCAGGGCACCGCCGCCGACATCATCAAGGTCGCGATGATTCGCATCGACCGGAGACTTCGCGAAGAGAAGTTGAGAGCAAAAATGATTCTTCAAGTGCACGACGAACTCAACTTCAGCGTTCCGCCCGAAGAACTAGAACGCGTGAAAGAACTGGTCATCAGTGAGATGGAGCAGGCTTTCTCCATGAGTGTCCCGCTCATCGCAGACTGCGGCACAGGGAATAATTGGCTCGAAGCACACTGACGTCCACCCCGTCTTCGCCGGTGTTTCACTCCCCCACCCTTTCCAAAACCGACGGAACGCCGGCGCTGCGAACAGAAAGCAAAAAATCCAACGGAAAACATTAACTTTGCACCCGTTTCTGAGGCGTGAAAACTCAGAGAAACAGGCGACTGCACCGACCGCCTCGTGCGCACGTCGCCTTGTTCCAAAATACATTTTTCAGAGAAAAACATGAAACAAAAACTGACCGCCACCCTGCTTTTGCTGATGGCAGGGCTTTTGACGCTGAGCGCGCAAATCAATTTCAGCGTGAGCTACAAACGCGTGGATGCCAAAACCATAGACATCATTTTCTCCGGTACGGCTGCGCCCGGCTGGCACATCTATTCCAACGACTTTGCCGCCGGAGGTCCCACCCGTGCCTCTTTCGGCGTGGATGAAGCGAAAGGCGCGAAGCCTTTGGGCGCGTTGAAGCCCGGTCCGGGTGCTGTGCACGCGAACGACCCAATTTTCGACATGCCCGTAAGTTTCTTTGTCGGCAAAGCGACCTTCACGCAGCGCATTGAGTTGACGGAAAAGAACTACGAGTTGAAAGGTTATATGAAGTATGGCGCCTGCAACGACCAAAACTGTCTTCCTCCGACCAGTGTGAACGCCTCCATCAAAGGAACAGACGGACCGGAGGCAGCCGTCGCAGCGAAAGCCACGGACAAGACCGAAGAACTGAAAAAGAATGCAGTGAAAGAGGAGGAGTCAACCCTCGCTGCCGACGCTTTGGAAGGAAAAGACGACCAGGCGGAAGCCGTTGCCACCGACTCCGCAGCCACGGCTCTCCCCTCCCCCAACCTCCTCGCCGAAGGCACGGAGATTGACACCTGGTGGGCGCCGGTCATTGACGAACTGAAAAGCCTTGGCGGCGATGCAGAAGATGTCACGAGCAAGCCTTTTCATCTCATTTTCCTCCTCGGTTTTCTCGGCGGTCTGCTCGCCCTCTTCACACCGTGCGTTTGGCCCATCATCCCGATGACTGTCAGCTTCTTCCTCAAGCGAAGCGGGAATCGTCGCAAAGGAATACGCGATGCCATCACCTACGGCATCAGCATCATCGTCATCTATGTGGGGCTCGGGCTCATCATCACTTCCATTTTCGGTGCGAGCGCGCTGAACGACCTCTCGACCAATGCGGTGTTCAACATGCTTTTCTGTCTGATGTTGCTGGTTTTTGCCGCAAGTTTCCTTGGCGGTTTTGAAATCACGCTTCCCTCCGGTTGGGGCAACGCCGTGGACAGAAAGGCAGAAGCCACAACGGGTTTGTTGAGCATTTTCTTGATGGCTTTCACCCTTTCCTTGGTGAGTTTCTCCTGCACAGGTCCGATCATTGGCTTCTTGTTGGTGGAAGTGAGCACGAACGGAGGTTCGGCGTTGGCACCCACCATTGGAATGTTCGGTTTCGCCGTGGCACTTGCCCTACCCTTCACACTTTTCGCTCTTTTCCCCACATGGTTGAAGAGCGCTCCCAAGAGCGGCGGATGGTTGAATAAGGTGAAGGTGGTTTTAGGCTTTTTGGAACTCGCATTTGCTTTGAAGTTCTTCTCCGTGGCTGACCTTGCCTACGGTTGGCATTTGTTGGACCGCGAGACCTTCCTCGCCCTTTGGATTGTGCTTTTCGGTCTACTTGGCCTCTATCTTCTCGGTCTCATCAAGTTCCCGCACGACGATGAAGAAGACCGAAAGACTTCCATTCCGGCGTTTTTCGTGGCACTCTGCTCTTTGGCTTTTGCCATCTACATGATTCCCGGGCTTTGGGGTGCACCGCTGAAAGCCGTCAGCGCCTTTGCACCGCCTCTTTCCACGCAAGACTTCAACCTCGACCCCGTCAAGGTGGAGCCGGATTTCAAGGACTACGAAAAGGGCATGGCATATGCCAAACAAACCGGAAAGCCGGTGCTTTTGGACTTCACCGGACACGGCTGCGTGAACTGCCGAAAGATGGAACTTGCCGTTTGGCACGATGTCCGCGTGCGCGACATCATTCGCAAGGACTACGTTCTGATTTCGCTCTACGTGGACGAAAAAACACCTCTCTCCTCTCCCACCGACGTTGAAGAAAACGGCGCGACGACCACCCTGCGCACCGTGGGCGACAAGTGGAGTTATCTGCAACGCCGCAAGTTCGGCGCGAACGCCCAGCCGTTCTACGTGCTCCTTGACCACGAAGGGAAGCCGTTGGCACCGGCGCGCTCCTATGACGAGGACGTAGATGCCTACGTCAACTGGCTGAACGAGGGCTTGGCACGCTTTAGGGGTGTTTAATAAATTACGGGATAAGGAACGTTCAAAAGAAAGTGCTCACGTTTTGGTCGCACGGTCTTTATGAGTGATTTGATTCTTAGCGCGCCCTTTGGGAAGTTTCGTCAGTCACATAGCCCGCTATGCTCCTTCCTCCCCTGACAGGCGTTCATCTCTAAAGAATCAAAATCAACTCAACTTGCCCACAAAACAGCGGACACAATCACGGAATTCTTTTTCCGCGGTTGTGTCCGCTGTTTTGTGAATCTGGACCCCTTGAGGAAACTTATTCGTATTCTTTCGCCACACGCTCACCTTTCAGCACAGCCAAGGCGTTGAGTGCCAGCGCTTCCATTTCGTCCTCTCCGGGATAAACATAGACGGGCGCCATCCAGTCCACCCGTTCGCGGAGATGGTTGGTGATGTAGTCCGAATAAGCCATGCCGCCTGTGATGAGAATCGCGTCAATCTTTCCTTTGAGCACTGCGCCCTCTGCGGCGATTGATTTTGCGGTGTGGAAAATCATCGCGTCAATGAGGAGAGCCGCGCGTTTGTCACCGGCGTCTTTCATCGTGAGAATCTGTCGCACGTCGGTCGTTCCGAGGTGAGCCATCAGTCCTGCCTTTCCCGCCACGCGGCGTTTGAGTTGGTCTTCCGTGTAGCGTCCGGAAAAGCAGAGGTGAATCAAATCCGAGGCGGGAAGCGTGCCTGCTCTTTCGGGCGAGAGGGGACCTTCGCCGTCAAGGGCGTTGTTCGCATCGACCGCGCGTCCCTGTTGGTGTGCTGCGATGGAAATTCCGCCTCCGAGGTGGCAGACGATGAGATTGAGTTTGTCGTAGGTGGTTCCCATCTCTTTCGCGTGACGTCTCGCGATGGCCCTTTGGTTCAGCGCGTGCCAAATGCTCAGTCGCGGCATGAGCGGTGACCCGCTGATTCTTGCTTCCGGCAGCAGTTCATCAACGACCGCGGGGTCAGCGATATAAGCCTGACAACCATTGGTTTGCATCTTTGCAAGCTCTTTGGCAATCAGACAGCCCAAGTTGCAGGCGTGTTTGCGCAGCGCGTAGAACGTGTCGTAGCACATCTTGCGATTCACGCGATAGACGCCGCCGGGGATGGGCTTTGTCAGTCCGCCGCGTCCTATGATGGCGTCGAAGACAAAAGGAATGTTGTTTTCCTCCAGCCATTTCAGAACGAGGTTTCGGCGGAACTCGTGTTGCTCGGTGATGTGTTTGTAGGGCGCCAATTCTTCGGGTTGGTGCCGGATGACCGAGACGAGCAACGGGTGAGCGTCCAGATAGACCCCGACTTTTGTGGAAGTTGAGCCGGGATTGATGACCAAGATGCGATAGCCGGGAGAGGGCACCGGCTGCGCCACTTCCGGATCAAGCGATGGATTCATGGAGGGAATATATGGGTAGGTTGTGAATCAGTTTAAACTCATGACCGCCATGGCGATGCTCAGGAATTTGTCCTGCCAACTGTCACCACGCGAGGGAAGGACGACGGGGGCTGTTGTCCCTTGCAGGATGCCAGCTTCGCGTGCGCCGCAGAAGAGTGGGAGGGCTTTGTAGAGCAAATTGGCGGATTCCAAATCGGGCAAGACAAGCCCGTCGGCATCGCCTTCCAGGCAAGAGTGGATTCCTTTGATTTTCAAGACTGCGGCATCGAGCGACGTCCTCAAATCGAGGGGACCATCCACGAGCACTTCGCCCCAGCGACCTTGTGCGGCGAGTTCTTTGATTTCGCCGTAGCCCAACGTGTGGGGGAACTTGTCGCTGACAGTTTCAGCGCAATGAAGGAGCGAGATGCGCGGCACGGGCGTTCCGAGCGCGCGGATGACTTTTGTCAAAACTTCCACCTGCACCAGTCGTTGCGCCTGAGTGGGGTAGGGGATGACAGCGGCGTCGGTGAAACACAGCAACTTTTCGCGTCCCGGAATCTCAGCCATGGCGACGTGGGTGAGCACACCGTGGTCAGCCAGCAAGCCGCACTCTTTGTTCAGCACGGCGCGCAGCAAGGTGGCTGTGTGAAGCAATCCTTTCACCAGGACTTCGCATTTTCTCTCGCGAACCAGTTTCACCGCCTTTGTGGCAGCCTCCGCATCGTCGCAAGCCGGGAGGAACTCGACGAATTCCTTTGGAGCGTTCTCCACCCAAGGCAAAGCGTGCACCTTGTCTGTGTGTCCCACAAAAACAACGCTTGCAAAGCCTTCCTCAACGGCTTTCACCGCCGCACGGGAGGCTCCTTCGTCGCTGCCACAAACGACGGCGAGACTTACGCGTCTTGTGGAGCGTTTCAGAAGGGAGGTCAAATCGTCAAAACTTCTGAGTGGTTGCATGGCATGAGTGTTTAGGAAATATGGAAGAACTATGATGGCGCGCCGGGAAGTACATGACCAAGCCCGAATCCGATGGCAACGCAGCAGATTGGCTATTATCACGCGCCGACTCAAAGGTGCGTCAGAATGGGCGAGATGCAAGGCGCCAAGGATGAGGGCGCAGGGAGTGTACTGAAGTACATGACCAAGCCCGAATCCGATGGTAACGCAGCAGATTGGCTATTATCACGCGCCGACTCAAAGGTGCGTCAGAATGGGCGAGATGCAAGGCGCCGCCCACTCTTGCAAGAATTCGGGCGCAAAGATACAAGATTTGAGCAAGACTTTGCACAAATCGCGATGATTTATGCAATAAAAAATAGAAGCAAAAGTGGTTTTGTCACATGACTGAACCGATTGACGGCTCAAAAGAAGCGATGAATCTGAGAGAGGAGCCGTCATTCCCACACGTGGATTCGTCATTCCTAACCGGTGACCCGTCATTCCTAACCGGTGACTCATCATGCCCACTCAAGGACTCGTCAATCCCATCCGCAAGTTCGTCATTCCCAACCGCAAGTTCGTCATTCCCAACCGCGAAGACAAAAGAAACGCAGGCACACACGCTCTCTCCGCCAAACCTACCCCCACCACCGTCCGCTCCATCCCGTGGAAAATCCAACAATTTTGAGCCATTTTTCGGCGATTAGGCATTAACATTTTTAACTTTCGGGAACACTTCCCGCCTCCCAATTTTGCCTACTCGGCGTGCAGTTTTACTTAGGAGCGCTCCTAAATGAAATTAGGAGAAGGCAAATTTAAATTAGAAGAAGGCAAATTTTAACTGGGAGCGCTCCTAAATCCCCGTTTTTAAAGGGGAAGTGACGAAAAAAGGGGGGAGCCGAGGCTCCTCCCATATCTCTGTACAAATATAATACTTTTCGTCGCCAAAAGCAAGAAGTGTTAAAACCGAAAAACCGCCTTGGGGTGTGGAAAAGGTTTTCCCCGTCAAGCCGGTTTGGCAAAAGAGTTGCCCAAGGCTTCACCCGGCTGAACCGAGAACCTTTCACGAAGCAGCGGGGTGGGGGAGATGAAATGACTGAGAAACCGGGGGAGGAACAAGGGATGAGAGCCGGTGAGAAAACGGTCTGAGAGAAAACTTGGCGAAAAGTTTGCAATCTTTCAACGCCTTACACTATCTTTGCTGCGAGAACTTGCGAAAACAGGCGGCGACTCGGCAAAACACTCAAGCAAGTTTGGCATTTGCTCTGTCTTTGCTGAGAGAACTCGCGAAAACAGGCGGCGGCTCGGCAAAACACTCAAACAAGCCCCACGCTTTGCACTCGCCTTGCTCTGTCTTTGCTGCGAGAACTTGCGAAAACGGAAAACCTAAATCTATAACACACCATGTTCGACACACCTTTAGTTGTGGCTGCCCTCGTCTTCGGCGCCATCATTTTCTTGAGCATCTTCTTTCACTTCGTGCCTTTCTTCCTCTGGCTCTCCGCCAAAGTGTCGGGAGTGAAAATCTCGCTGATTCAACTCTTCCTCATGAGAATCAGAAACGTGCCACCCGGCATCATCGTGCCAAGCCTCATCGAAGCACACAAAGCCGGCTTGCATTCCATCACGCGCGACAACTTGGAAGCACACTATATGACGGGAGGACACGTCCAGCGCGTGGTTCACGCACTCGTTTCGGCATCAAAAGCAAACATTGACCTGTCTTTCGAAAAAGCCACCGCAATCGACCTCGCAGGAAGAGACGTCTTCGAAGCAGTTCAAACATCGGTCAACCCTAAAGTGATTGACACACCTCCCGTTGCAGCCGTCGCCAAAAACGGCATACAACTCATCGCCAAGGCTCGCGTCACCGTGCGCGCAAACATCCACCAACTCGTCGGTGGAGCAGGGGAGGACACCATCCTCGCACGCGTCGGAGAAGGAATCGTCTCGTCCATCGGTTCTGCCGAAACTCACGAACAGGTGCTTGAAAACCCGGACTCCATCTCTAAACTGGTGCTCTCAAAAGGACTTGACGCAGGAACTGCCTACGAAATCCTTTCCATCGACATTGCTGACATCGACGTCGGCAAAAACATCGGCGCCACACTCCAAATGGACCAAGCCAACGCGGACAAAAACATCGCACAGGCAAAAGCCGAGGAACGAAGAGCCATGGCTGTCGCCACAGAACAGGAAATGAAAGCAAAAGCACAACAAGCACGCGCCGAGGTGATTCAAGCCGAAGCGGAAGTGCCTAAGGCGCTGGCGCAGGCACTGAGAGAAGGAAACATGGGATTCATGGACTACTATCGACTCGAAAACCTCAAAGGAGACACTTCCATGAGGGACGCCATCAGCAAAATCAACCCGAACGACATACTCGGCAAAAAGTGAAAAACACTGCTGAACGAAAAACGAAAACAAAACAAACGGGGAAGCGAGAAAACGCTCACACCCTTATAAACAAATAGAATCAAAAATATGAAAACCATCAAACGATTAGCAACCCTTGCCCTCGCGGTCTTCACCTCCGTGGGCGTCTGGGCTGACGTGCCCTTCACACCGACCACTCTCACCGCAACGGGAGAGTTTGCCGAAAACACAACGTGGTACACGATGACCATCGGAGCCGGAAAACTGCGCATCTCCGACAACAACGGAGCCAACAAAATCACCGTCGGAGGCTATCTGAACGCAGCGGACGAGAACCTCTGGTGTTTCGTCGGCAACGAAACGGACGGCTTCATGATTTTCAACAAACAAGCCGGCGCAACCAAAGCGCTCACCGCTCCCACTGCCATCACAGGCAGCAACGACGGAACAAGTTACGCCATCCTCGCCGACATCGCAACTTTGAACGCTTCCACCCACACAAACCTCTGGAACTTCCAAGCAGCCACCGCCACAAGCAACGGCTCTGCACTCACCGTGCAAGGAGCATACTATGTCAGCGAAAAAGGCTATAGCAACAACATCCTGAACATCCGAGGGGGAGCACTCGCCTTCTGGTATCGAGGCTATGACAACGGCTCCGCCATCATCATTTCCCCGGTCAGCAAAACCTGCACCGTGGATCTCAACAACGGCGCTTTCACTGTCTGGAACAGCGGACACACCTACGCCTCGAACTGGCAGTCTTCCACCACAAGCCCGACGCTGACTCTGAACACCGGCGCGAACAACATGAGCGTCAACGGAACTAACATCAACATCGCAGCAGGAAAAAATCTCACCAGTACAACCGGCTCTTGCACAGCCACACTGAGCGTCGAAGCCGAATGGGTCATCACAGGCTATAACTTCAAGTTCAAAAACGCTGCCGCCAATGCCAACGCTCTAACCATCAAGGCAGGCGAAACAACAATGAACGTCACCAACGAAGAACAAACCATCAGCGTCAGCGGCTTGGAAAAACAATCCACGGCTTTCGTCGTGGAAGGGGACAACCACAACGTCGTGCTCTATGACTTCACAGTTCAAGTGAGCCGAGTATTCATTGAACCCGAACCGCAACAAGACCTCTTCATCACACGCTCCGGAGCAATCCCCTACCGCATCCCCGCACTCGCCGCAGCCAAAAACGGAAACCTCATCGCCATCAGCGACTACAGACCCTGCCGCGCTGACATCGGATATGGCGAAGTGGACATCGTTGCACGAATCTCAAAAGACAACGGAAAAACTTGGGGAACTCAATTCACCATCGGTGACGGAACCGGAAACGCCGCTTCCAGAGACTGCGGCTTCGGAGACGCTGCCGTGGTGGCTGACAGAGAAAGCAATGAAGTGCTCCTGATTTCTGTTTGCGGCAAAATGCCTTGCACACAAGGAACTCGCGAAAACCCCAACCCGGTGGCAAGATTCCGCAGTCATGACGGCGGAGAAACCTGGACAGCCTACGAGGACATCACAGAAGACATCTACTCCATCTTCGACAACCGCGCAGACGCCGTACGCTCCATCTTCTTCGGCTCAGGACGCATCTGCCAAAGCCGACTCGTCAAAGTGAAAGACTACTATCGCCTCTACGCTGCTCTCTGGACAAGAGACAACGGCAACCGCGTGCTCTACTCCGATGACTTCGGAGAAACCTGGAACTCACTCGGCTACGAAGAATTCCCCGCACCAAGCGGAAACGAACCCAAATGCGAAGAACTGCCTGACGGAACAGTAGTGCTGAGCTCACGAACCGGCGGAGGACGATTCTTCAACTTCTTCACCTTCACAGACATCAACAAAGCAGAAGGAAAATGGGGAACCGTGGCTAAATCACAAGCCTCCAACAACGGAACCTTCGGCGCTGACTGCAACGGAGAAATCATGATTGTGCCCGCCGTCCGAAACAGCGACGGAAAAGAAGTCTATGTCGCACTACAATCCGTTCCCATGGCTTCCTCACGTCAAAACGTCGGAATCTACTACAAAGAACTCGCTTCACTCGAAGACATGGCAGACCCCAACACCTTTGCTGCAAACTGGGACGGAAACCACCAAGCATCCTACATCGGCTCTGCCTACTCCACCATGATAATGCAGGCAAACGACTCCATTGCCTTCCTCTATGAGGAATCAACCTACGGGGCTGACTACACAAATGTCTATAAATCCTACAGCCTCGAGGACATCACAAACGGAGCCTACACTTTCAAGAAAGAAATCAACCACACGGACTACATCAAGGCGCTCCTGAAAGAAAAAATCGATGCAAAAAAGGGACTGCCCACCGGAAACGCCGTGGGAATGCTCGACAAAAGTAAAACTCAAGAACTGGAACAAGCACTCGCCAACGTGGAAACAGTCTATGAGAACAACCCTACCATGGAAGGCTATCTGAACGCATGCAACCTCATCGAAGATGCCTTTCAAAACGCTGCCATCAAACTTGAAAACCGGAAAGTCTATACGATTCAAAACAAAGCACACAGCGGCCACTTCATGACTGTGGCGTCTGACCGATTCACCGGCACAACTGACGGAACAGCAGAAACTGCCAAATTTGTCTTCTTCGAAAACGAAGACGGAACCTGGAAAATCTATAACAAAGAAGCGGACACCTACGTGGGAAAAATTGGCGTTGACTTCTCAGCCGTGCCCAGAGCCTCGGAAACTGAAGCCGAAAAATATCTGGTCACTTCTTCCGCCGAAGGATGGAGCACGCTCAAAAGCACCACCTCCACCAACACGGCACACGCCTGGCTCCACGACAACAAACTCGAATCTTGCTCCGTCGTCGGATGGGCGGACACAGAAGAAGCATCCAAATGGAAAATCGTTCCCACAGGAGAACAACTCACTGCCATCCTGAACGTGGCGGACGAAACAAAAAACGAAAGCCTGAAATTCTATGACCTCACCGGACGACAACTCCTTCACGCTCCCGCAACTGGAATCTACATCAGCTCGGACAGAAAAAAACGTCTCGCACGGTGAAAGGTGGAGTATATAAAATTAAGACGAAAAAATGAAAGTCATCAATCTGGGTGAACACTCATCCGTCATCAACTGTCACATGGCGCAACTGCGCGACGTGAACACACAAGGAAACAAAACGCTCTTCCGAAGAAACATGGAACGAGTCGCAAGAGCCATGGCATACGAGGTGAGCCGCACCCTCCACTACTCCGAAAAAGACATCACAACACCACTCGGCGTGAAAAAAGTGCCAACCTACGATGACCGCATCGTCGTCGGCACCGTGCTGAGAGCCGGACTCGCCTTCCACGAAGGATTCCTTGACACGTTCGACCAGGCAGACTCCGCCTTCGTCGCCGCATATCGCGAAGAAGGCTACAAAGAAGACATCAAAATCCACGTGGAGTATATCGCCGCACCGGACTTGACTGACTGCACCTTCCTCATGGTGGATCCCATGCTCGCCACAGGCGGAAGCCTCGAACTCTCCTACAAAGCCTTCCTCACACACGGAAAACCAAAAACACTGCACATCTGCTGCGCAATCGCCGCACAAGAAGGCATCGAACACCTAAAAAAGGCGTTCCCGGAAGACAACGTCACACTCTGGGTCGCAGCCGTGGACCCCATCCTCAACGATGACGCCTACATCGTTCCGGGACTCGGAGACGCCGGAGACCTTTCCTTCGGCATCAAAATCTGAACAAAAAAAGAAAACAAAAAGAGCCTGCACAAAACCCTTCGGGGCGTTCGTGCAGGCTCAAAATTAAATCCAGATTTACTCCCGCTTCACAGCGTAACGAGCTTCCTTTGAACCCTAAAAAAAGGGGTGGGGAAGAGGTTTACCTTTGAAAAAAGGGATACAAACGTATCCCAACCTTGTTAACCTTAAATCTAATACTATGAAAAACACGGTGCAAAAGTATCGGACTCCCAGGCTTTCACCAAAAGAGAAAGAAAAAAACAGAAGAAACTAAACATCTTTTAACCCGTAACCCATCAATTTGTGGGGTTCACTTTTACAAATCGCGCACTTAACAACTTCTTAACAGCCTCAGTTTGTAAAAATCTCCTTAATACTTCTTCAACGTTTTTCAACATGAAAAGAGCGCTCTCCTGTCTGCTACGCCCCTTCCGCTGGCTCAAAAGATTTCGACACCGATGCGGCTACGGCATTCACTCGCCCTTTGCCTTTCAGTTCGTGACAGGGGTCATCTACGAAAAGGGAGAATACTATGCCTACGACGCGCTGGAAAAACTCTACCGACAAGAATCCAGCCACAAATTCAGACTCAAAGACTACAAACTGCTCTTCAGACTCGCAAACTTCGCACACGCCAAAACCGCATACGAAGCACTCGGCGAAGAAAACACAGCACGAACCGCACTGAAAATGGGGTCCAAATCCTCTGTCTTCCTCGAAAAACCGGGACCTGCCACCCTGATTTGCCTCGGAACAAACTTCCCACCGGAAAAATGGAGCGAAATGATGGACTTGCTCCAACCCAAAGGCTTGCTCATCGTCGCACACATCGCCGCATCAAAACAACGAAGCCGCGCATGGAAAAAACTGCTCGCCCACGAAAAAGCACAAGTCTCTTTCGACCTCGCAGACTTCGGACTGATTTTCTTCCGACCTGACCTGCAACGAGAACACCGTACCATAAACTATTTCTGACGCCCGACAACCACGGCTTTTCAGCCACCCGGACCCTCCCACAAATCTTCTCAAACATCCCCTCAGCCACACAAACCTTATGATATACACACGCACAGGTGACCACGGCACCACAGATCTTGCAAACGGAGAACGATGCGCAAAAACGGACGACAGAATGGAAGCCGTCGGAGCACTTGACGAACTGAACGCTCATCTCGGACTGCTCCTCTGCCAACTCTCACCCGAAATCTCAGACAAACTGAAAACTGAAACGGCACTCATCCTTCGCACCCAGCGCATCCTCTTCGCCATCGGCGCACAAGCCGTGGCGGCTCCCAATTCCGCAAACCAGCCCACCGATGAAGACATCAAAGCCTTGGAGAAAACCATGGATGCCATGGTGAAAGACCATGAGCTTCGTTTTGACGGCTTCCGAATTCCCGGCGGATGCACTGCCGCCGCGGAAACCCACGTGGCACGCTGCATCTGCCGACGCGCTGAGCGTGCAACGTGGCGGCTCGGCGAAGAAGCCATTCCGGCTTGTTCCCTCATCTTTCTCAACCGTCTTTCCGACTTTCTCTACCTCCTTTCGCGGAAAATCAACGCACTCGCGGGGACAGAAGAAAAGAAAGTGTGAAAACACTAAGCTTTTTCTCTGAAAAGTCTTATTTTTGCGCCCACATTTGAGATAGCAAAACAAAATCACTAACTAAATAATTTAGACAATCATGTACTGGACATTGGAATTAGCTTCAAAGTTGGAAGATGCGCCCTGGCCTGCATCAAAAGATGAATTGATTGACTACGCCATGCGTTCGGGTGCACCGATGGAAGTGGTCGAAAACCTGCAAGAACTTGAAGACGAGGGCGAAATCTACGAAACCATCGAAGACGTTTGGCCCGACTATCCAACAAAAGAAGACTTCCTCTTCAACGAGGACGAATATTGAAAAGAATCGCAACAAGATTCACGAAAACAGTCTGCGGAACGAACCAACGCGCTCGTTCCGCAGACTTTGTCTTGCGATGGCTTGCGAAGAGGGATTCTTGGATAATGTGTCACACTGTGAAACTGTTAGAAAAAAACTTCGTACTTTTGCCCGTGCTCGCCAAAGCGGCAACCGCCACGGAATGAATACCAAAGGACATTCCATCCGCTCCTTCCTCGCCAATGCCGCAGCACCCACACCACCCAAGCCACTCTTTCCTCATCCTGCGAGCCTCGCAAACTGAACAAACATTTCATGCGCTCACTCCACACACTTCGACTTCTGACCCTGCTGTCGGTTCTTGTCGCCGCCCTCACCGTTCGGGCACAACAAGACCCGGCATTTGCTCACTATTGGCAACTGGAACCCACACTTAACCCGGCAGCAACCGGACGCACACCACAACTGAACATCGTGGGAGCCATTCAAACCCACGCGGCAGGCTACGAGGACGCAGGCTCTTCAATGATTGCCGAAGCGGACATCGCGTTGCAACTGGGAAAAACACGCCACGGCGTGGGCGCCAGTTTCATGAACGACGAGTTCGGTCTGTTCTCACACAAAAGGTTTTCGCTCATGTATGCCTTTCACTTCAAACTCTTCGGTGGAAACATGAGCATCGGAGCCTCGGCGGACATGCTGAACGAAAGCGTGAACGGTTCAAAGGCGGATTTGGGCGACGCCAACGACCCGGCTTTCCCAACCACAGACCTCAGCGGTTCAAAATTCGATGCCTCCGCCGGAATATGGTTCACACATAAGAAATGGTACGCGGGATTAGCAGCGCAACACCTCACCGCGCCCACGGTTTTGCTGGGCGAAACCAACGAAATGAAGGTAGAACGCACATATAATTTTATTTGTGGATACAATATTACGCCCAAAAGGTCGTTTTTTACATTAGCACCTTCTGCCATCTTGCGCTACGACGGCACGGAGTTCCGCGCAGACGTGACGGCGCGGCTGATTTATGAAAACGAACGCAAACGCCTCTACGGCGGCGTGACCTACAGCCCGCAACACTCTGTCACCGGCTTTGTCGGAGGAACCTTCCACGGCGTGGACCTCAGTTATTCCTACGAAGCCAACACCGAAGGCATCGGATTCGGCGCGGGGCAGCACGAAATCACGCTCGCCTATCGCCTCGACCTCAACTTTAGCAAACGAGGCAAAAACCTGCACCGAAGCGTACGATTCCTCTGACAAAAACAATCTTCGATCATAGACCATAGACTATAGACCATTGACCATTGACCATTGACCATTGACCATTGACCATTGACTATAGACTCTTGACCATTGACTATAGACCATTGACTATAGACCATTGACCATAGACCGTAGACCATAGACTATAGACCATCGACTCTTGACCTTAGACTTTTGACTCTATCAACAGCACAATGAAATACACGATTCCTTTCATCCTCTTCACAGCCACGCTCTGCGGACTGCTCGTTTCCTGCTTCGGAAACAGCAGAGCCATGCAAAACGGAGGCGAAGTCACCGGCCAAAAAGGAATGGCCTTCAACGAACCCGCGCCCTTCGGAATGATTGAAGTCAAACGCGGATACCTCAAAACCGGACTTGAACAGAACGATTCGCTCTGGGGAACCGTCACGCCCTCAAAAGACATCTCCGTCGATGGATTTTGGATGGACCAAACCGAAGTGACCAACTCCATGTACAGACAGTTCGTCGAGTGGGTTAGAGACTCCATTATCCGCGAACGACTCGCCGACCCGCAATATGGCGGCGACGAGACCTTCAAAATCGAAGAGGACAGAAACGGAGACCCGGTCAAGCCCTATCTCAACTGGGCAAAACCCATTCCTTGGAAAAAGCCGACCGAGGAACAGGAAAGAGCCATCCAAAGCGTCTATTACACTCATCCCATCGACGGAACCGTCATGCTGGATGCCAAACAACTCATCTATCGCTACGAAATCTTTGACTATGAAAAAGCGGCGCTGAGAAAATATCGTCTCGACCCCAAAGAACGCTCGCTCAACACCGACGCGCCGGCAGACCCCGATGAGGTCATCATGATTTCCAAAGACACAGCCTACGTCAATGACAACGGAGAAATCATCCGTCAAACCATTGAACGACCGCTCTCCAGCCTCTACGACTTCCTCAACACCTACATCGTCAACGTCTATCCCGACACAACCTGCTGGGTGAACGACTTCCCCAACGCGCAGCAGGAGCAGTACATGAAACTCTACTTCTCTTCGCCGAACTACAACGACTACCCCGTCGTCGGCGTCACCTGGGAACAAGCAGAGGCTTTCTGCGCTTGGCGAACGAACTATCTGCTCCGAGGACTCGGCCCGCAGGCACGCTACATCCAACGCTACCGTCTCCCGACTGAAATCGAGTGGGAATATGCCGCACGAGGAAAGGAAGGAAATCCCTATCCCTGGCAAGGCGATGAGGCAAAATCGAAAGACGGCTGCTTCTTCGCAAACTTCAAACCCGACCGAGGGAACTACACCGAAGACGGCAACCTCATCACATCCCGAGTGGGAATCTACGGTGCCAACTCCAACGGACTCTTTGACATGGCGGGCAACGTTGCCGAGTGGACCAGCACGGTCTATACGGAAGCCGGCGTCAACGCCATGGCAGACCTCAACCCGCAACTTGTCTATAATGCCGCCAAAGAAGACCCCTACGTCCTCAAACGCAAAAGCGTGCGCGGCGGCTCTTGGAAAGACCCGATGTCACTCATCAAATCGGCGTGGAGAAGTTGGGAATATCAAAACCAGCCGCGCTCCTATGTCGGGTTCCGCTGCGTCCGCTCCAAGGCATCCACCACAAGTGCTGTCTCTTCCGGAAAAAAGAAAAAATGAGACCACATGAAGTCGGAGCAAAGGGAAACACAGATTCCACGCTCCCTTCCAAAACCCAAACGAAACAAAAACACAGCTACGAAAGATGGCAAGAAAAATAAACATCATCATCCGCCTGCAACACTGGATGGACAGCGTGCCGGGACAGACCTTCTTGAACTATGCCTACTCTTGGGGCGCCTCCATCGTTATCCTCGGTGCGCTCTTCAAACTGACCCACCTGCCGGGCGGCAACATCATGCTCTTCATCGGCATGGGAACGGAAGTCGTGGTGTTCTTCCTCTCTGCATTTGACCGTCCCTTCGACAAATCCGAAATCGGAAAAGAACTGCCGCACGACTATGAAACCGATGAGGAAATCGAAGCACGCCTGCGACTCGAAGACGGCGAAGATTTTCCTGAAAACGAAGAAGAACTTCCCGAAAACGAAAACGCTCCGATGCCTCACGTCGCAGCCGTCGGTGGCGGCACTGTCATCGGTGGCGGCGAACCCTTTGTCGGAGGAAATGCGGGCGGAGCCGGCGGTTCTGTCATCATCATGGGCGGCGCGCCTGCCCCGCAGTCCGGCGAAGCAGCCGCAACCGAAGCACCTGCCGCAACCGTGGCTCCCGACCCCGTGGAAGCAGCCCGCCAAGCCATCGCCCTCAACACACCCGAAGGAGCAGAACCCTTCGAAAACGAAGCACAGCGTCTGGCTGCCATCATACGCGCCGCCAACGACGAACTCCTGCGCCGCGCACAAGCCGCCCTCTCGCCCGAGATGGAAGCAGCCACACAAGAATACATTGAGAAACTGCGCACCCTCGCCGACACCTTCCAAAAGGTGGACCAGCAGAGCGCGAAACTCACACGCGACAGCGAGGAAATGGAAAACCTCAACCGAACACTCACTGCCATCAACAAAACCTACGACCTCCACTTCAAAAGCATCAGCCAGCAAGTGGGAACCATCGAACAAATCAACGAGCAGACACGACGCCTCGCCCTGCAAATCGAAGAACTCAACGGTGTCTATGGCCGCATGATTCAGGCACTCACCGTGAACATGAACCGACAAGCACCGCAGCAAGGCTTCCAAACGCCGCAGCAGTTCTGAGCCTCAAGTCTCAAACCATTAGTTCCCTCTCCCTTTTAGACCTCTTAGACCCTTTTTCATCATGTCCACCATCAAGAAAAGACCCGTCTCGCCACGTCAGAAAATGATCAACCTCATGTACATCGTGTTGTTGGCCATGCTGGCGCTGAATGTGTCAAGCGACGTGCTGAAGGGTTTTCAACTCGTGGGAGACAGTCTCCGCCTCACCACGGGAAACTCCATGAAAGAAAACGAGGAACTTTACAAAGACTTCCGAACGCAACTCAAGGCGAACCACAACAAGGTTGCACCGTGGTATGAAAAAGCCATGCAGGTGAAACAAATGAGTGACTCGCTCTACAATCTCGCCGAAGACCTCCGCCAAGCCATCGCACGAGAAACCGACGGTCCCGACGGCGACCCCGACAACCTCCAAAACAAGGAAGACCTCAACGCCGCGGAGAAAATCATGCTCGCACCGCGCAAAGGACAAGGCGAAAACCTCTTCAACGCCATCAACTCCTTCCGCAACCGCATTCTCAGTTTCGTCTCCGACCCGCGCCGACAAGCCATCATCGCCTCCAACCTCAACACCGACGTGCCGCCGGGAGAGGACAATCTGGGCAAGAACTGGCAGCAGTACATGTTCGAGCAAATGCCCTCCATCGCTGCCTGCACCATGCTCTCCAAACTCCAGAGCGACGTGAGGAAAGCGGAGAACGAGGTGGTTCACAGCCTCCTTTCCAACATTGACATGAAAGACATCCGCGTCAACGAGCTCAACGCCTACGTCAGCGCGGAAGCCACCACGCTCTATCCCGGAGAAACCTTCCGCTCCCACATCTTCATGGCAGCGGTAGATACGACCCAACGACCCGAAATCTACGTCAACGGACGCCGCATCGCAGCCGACGGCAACTACAACTTCACCGTCAACACGCCCGGACAGTATTCTTTCTCCGGCTACATCCTCATGCCGAACGCCGCCGGCGACATCATCCGCCGCGACTTCACGCAGAAGTACAATGTCATCGCCCCGCCCGCCGGAGCCACCGTGGCAGCCGACCTCATGAACGTGCTCTACGCCGGCTTTGACAACCCCATCTCCGTCAGTGCCTCGGGCATTCCCAACAACCAAATCACCCTTGCCATGACGGGAGGAACCCTCACCAAGACGGGCACGGGGAAATATTCGGCACGCCCCACGCAAGTCGGCTCCACCGTCACCTTCACCGTCACGGGACAAGTCAAAGGCACCGCCCGCCAAATGGGCGTCTTTACCTTCCAGGTGCGCAAACTCCCCGACCCGACAGCCTTCATCCAAGTCGGAACGGACCGCTTCAAGGGAGGAAAACTCGCCAAAGGAACGCTCCTCGGTGCACAAGGACTCGGCGCAGCCATTGACGACGGACTCCTCAACATTCCCTTCAAAGTCCTCAGTTTTGAAACCGTCTTCGCAGACCGCATGGGCAACTTCCGCCCCGAGCCCTCTTCAGGACCCAACTTCACCGAAAACCAACGTAACCTCATGCGAGAATTGCGAAGAGGACAACGTTTCTATATTTCACGCGTCAAAGCCATCGGACCGGACGGCATCACAAGAACGCTCAACGGTTCGCTTGAAATCATCGTAAACTGACCCGCAATGAACATAATCCGCCTTGCTCTGCTCACTCTGAGCCTTGCCTGCGCCACCGCAGCAGTGGCACAGCCGCCCAAACGACGTGCCGAACAACAACAAAAACGACAGGCACAAGCCAACGCGCCACAAGGAACCGCCTACAGACAGTTCCCCACCGCACAGGCGATGCCGGAAGACGCCGCCTGGAGAAGAGACCTCTATCGAAAACTTGACCTCACCAAAGACGCTAACGCCGTCCTCTACTATCCCGTGACACCTCAAGACGGAAAGGAGAATCTCTTCACCTATCTCTTCAAACTCGTGCTGCGAGGACAGGTCAAAGCCTACGACTACAAACTCGACGGAAACGAGAAATTCACCGCCGACAACGTCGTCAAGGCAAAGGAAATCATGGACCGCTATCACATCTTCTACGAGTCAAAGGACGAGAGAGTCAGGGTGAACGATGCAGACCTGCCCTCCGATGAAGTCAAGGCGTTCTTCATCAAGGAAAGCACCTACTTTGACCAACACACCGCCACCTTCCGCACACAAGTCTCGGCACTCTGCCCCGTCCTCATGAGAGGCGATGCAGACTTCGGCGGAGAATTGGCACAGTATCCCATGTTCTGGGTGAAAATGTCTGACGTAGCGCCCTATCTCGGCAAACTCATGCTCATGGGAAGTTCACTCAACAACGCTGCCATGCTCTCGGCTGACGATTTCTTCACGACCCATCGCTACGAAGGGGAAATCTATAAGACAGTGAACCTGCAGGACAAACTCATTGCGAACTACTGTCCCGACGAAACTGCCGTCAAGCAGGAACAGAAGAAAATCGAAAAAGAACTCACGGACCTCCAAGAACACGTCTGGGGAAGGGATTCTGCCTACTACGCTCGCTTGAAAGCCGATTCCCTCGCCGCGGCTGAGGCTGACTCCATCGCTGCCGCAGGAAAGGCAGCCAGAACGGCACGCCGAAGCGCATCGCCTTCGCGACGCACCACCTCCGCTCGCACCACCCGCGTCAAGTCCTCCTCTTCTTCCTCCGGAACTTCCAAAGCACCGAAGCAGTCCAAAACGAAGAGCACCAAAACCAAAGCCACCAAGCCTAAGAGCGGCTCCGGAAGCGGACTCAGCGTGCGCAGACAAAGACACTGAACAAACAAACGAACAAACGAGGGAACGTCTCAGCCGACCAACGCTGTAACGTTCCCTCTTCTTATATAGGGGTGTGTCAAAACACATTTTGGATACACCCCCGAAGGTGCGTCAGAATGGCTAAGATATGACACACCGCCTTAAGTATGTTTACGGGACAGTAACAGAAAAATTTGCGCTGAGAAGATATTTTTTTCCGATGATTCCCCTCTTTGTGTATAAAAGCAACCAAACCAAACGACATGCTACACATCGGAGAAGCCATCCAAGAACTCATGAAGAGACAGGGAAAAAACTCAACCTGGCTTGCGCAAGCCTTGTGCTGCGACCGCACGAACGTCTATAACATCTACCGACGCTCCAGCCTCGACACGCTCTTGCTGCGCCGCATTTCCAAAGTCCTCCACCACGACTTCTTCGCCGACCTCTCGGAAGATTTACAAAAAGAAAAGTGAAAGGACTCCACATCGCGCCCCCTTCTTCCGCCGTCGCTTTTCGTCTATAAAATGCCCCAAATAGCAGCGAAAACATATCTCGGAAGCATACAAAAGCCACAGAGAATGAGGAAAATGAAATAATTTATACAATTCCGCAAAAAGATGTACTTCGCAAGGAAGAAAGGGAAGCAATAAAGACGCTTTAACTCTTTTTCCTTAGGCTCCGTCACTTTTTCCTTAGGGTTCGTTACTTACCGCTCGACGAGCGGTAAACTTACCACTCGACGAACGGTAAACTTACCACTCGGCGAACGGTAAACTTACCACTCGACGAGCGGTAAGTAACAAATCGGCGGGAAGGAGTGACGAGACGGCGGGAAGGAATGACGAGGCGGCGGGAAGGAATGACGAGGCGGCGCACGGGAGTGACTTGATGCCGTAAAACTTTTAGCGAACGGCCACGTTTTTTCCTTAGGTTCCGTCACCCTTTCCTTAGGGTTCGTCACTTACCGTCCCACGGGCGGTAAACTTGCCGTCCCTCGGGCGGTAAACATGCCATCCCTCGGGCGGTAAGTAACGGGGCGGCGCGCAGGAGTGACGGGGCGGCGCGCAGGAGTGACGAAGCGACTTGTAGGAGTGACGAAGCGGCGGGAAGGAGTGACTTGATGCCGTAAAACTCTTAGCGGACAGCGATGTTTTTTCTAAGGCTACGTCACCCTTTCCTTAGTCACCGTCACTCTGTCAAGCCTATTCCCCTGCTTTTTCCTTAGGCTTCGTCACTTACCGCGGCGCGGCAGCAAACTTACCGCGGCGCGGCGGTAAACATGCCGCGGCACAGCGGTAAGTGACAAATCGGCGCGCAGAAGTGACGAGATGCGCACGCAGAGTGACGAAGCGGCGCGAAGGAGTGACGAAGCGGCGCGCGCCGCCATCTTCGCGGGCGTATAGCCCTCCAGGCTAATCTTTCCTTGCCTCCGGCTATGAAGCTGTGTCGTAATTAAGGTTTACACCGCCGCCTCTTACTTTTTTAGCCACTGAGAGTAGGACATTTCTGCTCAGGCGCACCCTTTTTGAAACATTAATGTTCATGAATTTGATTCATTAAAAAGCCAGTAATTTGTTTTGGAACACGAAACACGCGAAATGTTCAGAAATTAATGAGACATTTAATGAGACAATTAATGGGCATTAATGGAGAAACATTTCTTGTTAGCAGCGCACCCTTTTTGAAACATTAATGTTCATGAATTATTCACGAATTGACCATGAATTGATTGTTTGAACAAGGGTTGAACAAGGGTTGAACAAGGATTGAACAAGGGTTGTTCAGAAATTGTTCAGAAATTAATGAGACAACTAATGGGCATTAATGGAGAAACATTTCTTGCCAGGAGCGCACCCAGTTAAAATTAGGTGCGCCGAATAGGCAAAATTTTTCTCAGCGACGCAGGTTCCCTCGAAGAGCAAAAATGTAGGATGAAAACCGCGTTTTTGCATATTTCCGCCCAATCCTACATTTATATTTTTTGCTTTCCCACAATCCTACACACTCCGCCGCGCAACCCTACACGATGAAGGGTTTTGTGTAGAGTTTACAGACCAAACCCTACACACCTAACCCCTATGATTATCAGGCATTAAACCCGAACTGTGTAGGGTTTGAAGGAAATGCATGTACCCTTGAAAAACGTATAGGTTTGAAAGGTGAATACGCGCGTCTCGCGCGCGGAGCCTATTTCATATTTTTTCCAGCGTTCCTTTTTAAGGGCATCATGGCACAAGTTTTGCTGTCAGCCCAACACGAAGCAGGCGGTGTGTCAAAATCTTTGTTTTGACACACCGCCTTCCAAGTAAAAAAAGACTGCTGAGGCAAGCAGTTTCAGAAATGCCATTTCACGTCGAAGCCAAAGTGACGCGGTTCGTTGCTCTGAGCAAAGCGGCGATTCATGTTCTGAAACTCGAAGGTGGAGTAGCGTTCGCCCGTCAGATTACGTCCCCAGGCGGAAAGAGTGATGTTGCCCGCCAGTTCGACACAGAGACGCACACCAAGAAGGGCACGGAAGGAGCGACCGTAGTTGTTCATTTCGTCCCATTTCACGCCGCCGTCGCCTTTCACCTCCACGCCGCCGCCGATGGCTTTCACGAAGTTTTTGTGCTCCGAATCGTCGGCGAGAGGCTGGCGGAAGTCAGCAGAAAAACTCATCGTGTGGAGCGGCACGAAAGGCACGCGTTTTCCGCGGAAACTGATGAACTGAGGGCTGGCGGGATCTTGGGAGTCATAGGCTGAATTAGCCACATAGTAACTTCTGAAGCGAGCGTTGGTGTAGCCGTAGTTGGCATTCAGATGAAGTCTGTCCTTCAAGAGCGAGGCTCGGATGCCGACTTCTCCTCCGCAACTGGCAGAACGTCCGGCATTGACGACGGTGCGTCCGAACTGGCTGCCCGCGAACTGTGCCAACTGTTGGTCGCGCGTCTTCATGTAGAAAGCGGCGAGGTCAAGCCACAGTTTGTTTTTCAACAGAGAGAGGTGAGTGCCGAACTCATAACTCCAAGTGTATTCGGGCTTATAATACAAGGTAGAGACATCCGGGTCGTTCGGAATCTTCAGCGCGCCGTCCATGGCAGCCAGGATTCCCTGCTTCCTGTCCTCAGGTATCGGCAGCGCGTTGATTTGCTCCATGCTGAACGCCTTGACGCCTTCCATCATGCTCTTCTGAAGGGCGACTTGCGCGTGGTCGGAATAGGCTTGAATGTTGAAACCTCCTGCGCGGCAGCCTTTGGAGACGGTGAAATAGACGTTTCCGAGATGGTTCGGCAGGCGGTAGCTGAGGCTTGCTTTGGGGAGCACCTGCCACGTGGAACGTTTCACCTCGCCATTCACCGTTGGTTCCGCCAGCAAGTCCTTTGCAAACGACATCTGCGGACCCATCGACATGGAGAAATGATAGGGCACGGCTTCCGCGGTTCCCGACGCCAAGTCCAGCCGGCGGTGGTCATAGTCCACACGGACGCCGAGTGTCAAGTCCACGTTTTGGAAGGGGAAATCGCTGACCGTCGATTCTCCGAAGAAGGCGGCATTAAAGGTGGGCGTGGACAAGTCCGCCACGAAGGGGAGTTCAGAGCCTTGCAGCGCCAGGGTCATGGGCGGATTGGAGGGAAGTACGCTCGCAAACATGCGATTCAGGAAATTGACACCGTCGGACCAGAAAGTCACGGGGCAGTTCGTGTCGAGGTGCTGATAAAGAAGGAATGCGCCCGCGGTCCATTTGCAGCGACTCAGAGGGTCACGGCTGCGCAACGCAATTTCTTCGGAGAGATTGTGCACTTTTTGCTTCTGCTCCAAGGTGAAGATGTCTTGCGCCGTGAAATCCTGGTCCATGAAAAGACGGTCGTCAATCATTTGCCACGCTGTGGTCGAGGTGAGAACAAAGTGGTTGAACGTGTGCTCCACTCCCAAGCCGGAGTTGAGCAGGTGACGTCGATAGGTGCTCGGGCGGTTCTGATAGATTCCAAAAAGAGGCGTCGAACCGGTTAAGCCGGCAGTGGGGTCTTCGATGAGAGAATAGGGGTTTGCATCCTCGTCGGTGTATTGGTAGGACGTTGTCCAGTCGAGTTTGACCACGTCGGTGGGTTGCCAAACCCAGCGGAGTTTTCCTCCGGCGGAGTTTTCTCCGTCTTGTTTCTTGCCCGTGGCGCGGTTGGTGAAGAAACCTTCCGCGCCTTCATAGAATCCTCCCACGCTGAGCCCCATCTTGTCGCGAGGATGGAGATAGGTTGTGAAGGCAACGCGCCGCCCTCCGGTACGGGTGGTGAAGCCGGCTTCCACGTCGGTGCCTTTGTGTTGAAGAGGGTTGGCGGTGAAGATGCGAATCACGCCGCCCATGGCGCCGCGTCCGTAGAGCGTTCCCTGCGGACCGCGCAAGACATCGACGCGATCGACGTCGGTGAAGCGGAAATCGTAGCCCGTCTTGTCCGTGTAGGGGACGTTATCGACATACATTCCAACGGCAGGCGTGTTGATGCGGGAACCGATGCCGCGGATATAGACCGCAGAGGTCAGCCGACTGCCATAGTCAGGCATGAAAAGGTTCGGCGCAAGACTCGACAAGTCTTTAGCAGCATTCACGCCCCTCAGTTCCAGGGAACGTGCGTCAAAGAGAGAGACGCTGACGGGTTGGCAGCGAAGCGCGCGGGTTTCCTTGGGCGAGGCGACCACCACGGCTTCTTCAATGTCAAAACTGGCGGTGTCTGTCGGCACTGAGGGCAGAAGAACGGAAAGGAGAGAGAGGAAAAGTGTCATATAAATAAATAAGGAGTGAGCGCATCGTTTCTGCGCAAATAAAAGAAATGCGCCTTCCGACCTCGGTTGCGGTCGAAAAGCGCTGCAAAGTTACGCTGAAGGGAGAAACGACACACTCCCCATTTATTGGGAGAAATAAACGATTTAGTAATATGAAAATAATAAGTTGCGTCAGATTTGAACTAGATTTTCGAGGTCAGATTTTCACCCGAAGAAGGAGCATAGCCGTAGCTATGTGACGGATGAGGGAGGAAATATGGACCGAAAAGATTTTCAAAGATGATGCAGGTTATTTTTTGAGGATTACTTACCTCATTCTATCCCCCCATTCAACATAAGTCCGCTCAAAGTCATAGTCCAGCGGAATGCAGATGGTGACCACCGTGCCGTGGAGAGGCAGTTGAAGGTTTTCAATGGTCAGTGTCGCCTGTTGGGAATTATATTCGTTCAAAATTTCGAGCGTGCGATACAAGAGTTTCAGTCCCATGCCCGTGTCATAGACGCTTTGGATGCTGTGTCCCGGGTCGAATCCCTGCCCGTTGTCTGAGATGCGCAGGCAGACCTTCTCGTCCACCTTCTTCACCTCCACTTCAATCCGGTTTTGCGGCGTCGGAGAGGGGAAGGCGTGCTTCAGTGCGTTTTCGACGGGAATCTGAATCGCCATGCCGGGAATCATGATGCCGCGGTCAAGCAGTTGCTCGTCGATGTGCCATGAGACCGTCGGATGGTTCTCGTGGGAGAGGTCATAGAGTGCGAGGAACTTCTTCACCAGGTCCACTTCGTCGTCCAGTTTCACCGCCGTCTGTTCCGAGTTGAGCAGGTTGCCGCGCAAGACGTCAAGCAGCAGTTCCATGGGCACGTCAATTTCCGGGAAGCTCTTCACCTTTGGCAGGAACGTGCCCAAGGCGTTGAAGACATAGTGCGGCGAGACGCGGTTTTTGACCAGGTTCATTCTCAGACCGTTGATTTTCTCCATCTGCTTTTTGAAACGTTCGCTGACGCGGCGTCGATAGATGAGCATCGCCAGCGTTGCCAGCAGTGCCAGGACAATGATGACGAGGAGCGAGAAGAGGATGATGTTTCGTTGCTGCACGTTTTTTGCTTTGTAGTCCGCCAGCATGATTCGTTGATGCAAGAGCGTCGTGTCACGTTGAAATCGCATGGTCATTTCTGCGACGCTGTTGTGTGTGGAAAAGGAGCGCAGCGAATCAGAGAACTTGGTGGCTTCGGTTTTGAAGAGCCACGCTTTGTCCCACAATCCATGTTCTGCTGCATAACTTTCCAAGCGCTGATAATGCAGGATTTTGTAGCGCAGCGAACCGACGCGGTCGGGCAGGCTGTCAAGGTTGATGGAGGAGGCAAGGGTGGTGTCGCCGCGTTCCAAAAGAGCGAGGTCCGCCATGAGGCTTTTGACATAGAAGCGCGAGTCGCTTTTCACCGTTGAAATCACCTTCGCCAGACTGTCGCATTTGTGCAGGCTACGCTTGGCTTCTTTCAAGTCGTTCATCATGAGATGAAGTTCGCCGAGGTTCGCCAGACAGGAGAAGCGGTCCAGGTCGCTGTTCATCTCGTCCGCCAGTTTGTAGGCTTGCCGGAAGCAGGAGGAGGACTCAGGATAGCGATGCTCGAAATAGAGACAGTTTCCCAGAGCGGTGAGATAGTAGAAGCGAGCGTAGATGTCCTCTGTCTCCACCTCCTCCCGCGCTTTTGCAAAGAAGCGGTGCGCCTCCTCAAAGTTTTGGAGTTCCATGTAGATTTGCGCCAGCCCGGTGTGGATGCCGGAGCGGTTGCGCGTGTCGTGCAATGAGTCGCAGAGGAAGAGCGCATAGCGAAGCCGACGTGCCGCGAGCGGAAGTTCGCCTGCCTGCAAGCAGAGGTCGGAAAGATTGAGGACTGTGGAAATCAACGTGCTTTGTTTTGGGTCACGGTCCAAAAGCTCAAAGGCACGCTCAAACTCGTAGCGCGCCGAATCGACACGCCCACCCAGCAGGTTATAGACGCCGAGATGGTTGTGCAGAACACCCGCCGTCACGTTGTAGCGTGGATTCTTCTCACACCACGCTGCCACCTTCTGATATTTCCTCATCGCGCCGAGCGTGTCTGAACGTCTCAGAAGGCAGGTGCCGCGAAAAATCTCCACACGATACCAAAACGAACTGTCTGTCAAGATCTGCTGCAAGGCGACAAACTGGGAGTCGGCACGCTCGGGCTGAGTGTAGATGAGATTGACGGAGTTGCCCAACTTCTTCTCAAAGTCGTGCTCCAAATCCACCCTGTCCTTCCGACCGCAGGAAACGGTCAGAACGAGCAGCAAGAGAAGAGGCAGCACACGAGTATGTCGTCGGACAACGGAAGAAAAACGTCTGAGAAGATACAACTGTCTATGGGGGTTCATGCTCTATAAATGCGTAATTTCCCGCGAAGTTAGGCAACTTTTTTAAAAGAGGACAAAGACTTGGGACACAAAACTTGATTCAACCCTCTTGGTATTCTAAAATTTATCGTCACTTAACCCCATTTTCCGACCGCTCGCGCCCGCTGTTTTGCAATTCATGTGCGAACGTGAAATTTTGACGACAATCGGTTCAAGAAAAACATATTACTTTTGCCCGTGAACAAACTCTGAAAAATGGAAAAAAGAAAAGGACTCATTGTTTTCATCGTCGATGACGAACTCACCGCACGGGAGACACTCGCCAACGACCTCAAACGCTTTGAAGCGGTGGGCGAGGTTCACACCTTCACCTCCTACGCGGAAGCCACCCTGCCCCTGCTGGACCTCCAACCCGACATCCTCTTCCTTGACGTGGAAGTGCCGGGACGCACCGGACCGGAGTTCCTCGACGCCATACGCCCAAGACTGAACTTCACGTTTAAAACAGTCTTCTACACCGCCTTCTCGCACTACATGCTGGATGCCATCCGACGCGCTGCCTACGATTTCCTGCTGAAACCCTACAAGGAAGAGGAACTGCAAACCGTCATGAACCGCATCATCAGCGACTGCCAAGAAAAACCGCGACAGTTCAACCCCATCAGCGACGAAATGCCACGGAAACTCGCACTGCAATCGGTGACCGAACTGCTCCTGTTGCGCATGGAACAGATTCTCATCTTCGTTTACAACGCTGACACCCGCTCCTGGCAACTGACACTCACCGACCAAACGGTGCATCTACTGAAAAAAGGCGTCAACGCGGAAAACCTCCTCGCACTACACCCTGCCTTGACCAGAATCAGCAACACCTGCATCATCAACATCAACTATCTCGCCGCCATCGAGAACTCCACACAGCGCTGCAGGCTCTGCCCGCCCTTTGACAAACTCGAGCTCACGGTCTCGCGACGCTACTTCAGCAAACTCAAAGAACAATTTGAACTGCTCTGAGCAGAGAACGCGAAACAAAACAGAATCAGACAATACTATATAACACGAGACAGACAAAAGAGTGAAAAAACGCATCGGGGCTGAACGACACCCCTCGGAGAACCTTGTCCCACTTTCCACGCTGTTCCATTTTTCAAGTTCCTTTTTCTACGCGTGGAAAAGACAAGGTTCTCTTTTTGTCTCTTCCGTGACAGTTCCGTGACACCGTCACTTTGACCCGCAGAACACACACTATTGATTTTTACTGATAACACACAGAACGCACTTTGGGCGCAACGACGGATTTCCATCGCTGCGCCCAAATTATTGCTTTCCGAGATTTTCTGTCTGATGAACGTAAGAGCTTTCCCTTTCGGAAGACTGTCAAACAGGTGTCAAATGGGTGTCGAGAGGTTGCAAAATCACCCCTGCATCTTGGTCTGGAACGCAAGTGCATACATTCGGATTTGCTTGACCATCGCCAACAGTCCGTTGGAGCGGGTGGGAGAAAGGTGGTCGCGCAGTCCGATGCGTTCAATGAAATAGAGGTCAGCGGCGTAAATCTCGTCGGGACGGTGGTCGTTCACCACCTGCAACACAAGGGCGACGAGTCCTTTCACGATGAGGGCATCGCTGTCGGCACGGAAGTGGAGCTTGCCATCCTTCTCTTCGCAGACAATCCAAACGCGACTTTGGCAACCGTCAATCAAGTTCTGCTCAGTCTTGTCAGCATCGGCAAGCGGCGCCTGCTCCTCGCCGAGGTCAATCAACATTTGATAGCGATCCATCCAATCGTCCAACGCGGTGAACTCTTCAATTATTTCGTCTTGGGTTTCGTTGATGGTCATGAGTTTGTGTGATGTGTAGTACGTATAAGTAACAAGTTAGATTCCAACTTTTTCAGAATCCTCAAAGATTACTGCTCTTCCGAGAGGAACTGGATGAGGCTTTGTCCGACGCCTTTCAGTGTGGTTTTGGAGATGCGTTCGGGCGTGTCGGAGACGGTGTGCCAAGTGGCGCCGAAGGTGTGTTCTCCCTCCACGAAGGGAATCACGTCAATCGTGGGAATGCCTGCCACTTCGTTCATCGGCACGTGGTCGTCCTGTGCCCAACCTCCCTCACGAGATTGGAAGAGGTCGGAATGTCCGCAACGGGAGGCAGCATCCCAAAGGCGCACCATGACGTCACGGGCATAGCGCATGGAAATGCCTTCGAAGCAGAAGCGGGCATCTTCGCCTCCCACCATGTCGAGCAGAATGCCGTAGCGGGCACGGTAACCGGCGACGTGGGGATTACGGCTCCAATATCTTGACCCCATGCACCAGTCACTGCCGTCCTCAGGTTCCAACGCCGCGTCCCAATAGGGCGTGCCATAGTCCTCAGCATCAAAGCAGATGAAGTCTATGCCCACAGCGGGGTTGAGTTGCGGCAACAGACGTGCCAACTCAAGCATCACACCCACGCCGGAAGCGCCATCATTGGCTGCCATGACGGGTTGGCGGTGTTTGGAGGAATCGGGGTCGGCATCCGCCCACGGGCGGCTCTCCCAGTGGGCGCAGATGATGACGCGCTCCGTTTGTTCGGGGAGATAGGAGGCAACGATGTTGCGCATTGCCAAGGTCTTTCCGTCCCACGCCTTCAGGTCTGCTTTTTGTTCGGTGACTTGAAGCCCGAGGCGTCGGAAGGCACTGACAATGTAGTCTCCGCAGCGTCGATGCGCTTCGCTGTTGGGCACTCTCGGTCCAAATTCGCACTGTTTCACGATGTGAGCGAAAGCGGAGTCGGCGTTGAACTTCACTTGCGACAGAGGAATGGTGTCGGATGCGGCAGCGTCGCCATCCGTCTTTTGTTGCCCCTTGCAGCTGCCCAAGAGAAGGGCGGGGAGGAGCAAGATGAGAGAGAAATAGGTTTTCAAAACGAGAAAGTTATGGAATGGTTTTCAGTTGTGAGATGTTCTGTAAAATATGGAATAAGGAGCGCACGAAAGAACGTACTTACGTTTTGACCGGCTTCTCAGACCTCCTTGGCATAATCCTGCGCCTTCTGCATGACGCGGAGGAAGTTGCCACCCCAGAGTTTTTCGAGTTGCGCCTCGGTGACGCCCGCTTGAAGAAGCAGACGCGTCAAGTTCATCATTTCTGCCGCCGAAGCCACGCCTTTCACTCCGCCATCGCCGTCGAAGTCAGAACCGATGCCGACGTGGTCCTCACCTGCCACCTCCATGGCGTGAAGAATGTGGCGCACAACGTCCTCCACCGTGGCTTCACCGTCTTTTCGGAGAAAACCGTGATAGAAGTTTATCTGCACGACGCCGCCTTTTTCAGCCAACGCTTTCAGCTGTTCGTCGGTGAGATTTCGCGGGTGGTCGCAGAGGGCGCGGCAGTTGGAGTGACTGCACACGACGGGCACTGCCGAGAGGTCAAGTGTGTCGTAGAAGGTCTGTTCGGAAGCATGACTCAGGTCAATGAGCAGTCCGACGCGGTTCATTTCTTTCACGACATGACTGCCGAAGTCGGAGAGCCCTTTGCCAAAGGTTTCATAGCCTTCGTCGTGGCGGGCAGACTCGCAGATTTGGTTATCGTTGTTGTGGCAGAGTGTCACATAGACGAGCCCCATCTTTCGATATTCCTCCAGTTTGGAAAGGTCTTCGCCGATGGCATAGCCGTTTTCGATGCCTCGCATGACCGACGTGACGCCACGGGCGAAATTGTTCCGCACTTCGGCGGGCGTGGCGGCGAGACTGACGGTGGGTTCAGCGTCCTTCACCCACGCTTCAATCTGCCCGAGGATGCGGCGGGTCTTTTCATCGACGGCTTCGTAAGCCTTCGCGTCAAAGCCTTTTTCCTGCTTGAGATATGCCACCATGATGGTGGCGTGCAGTCCGCCTTCTCTCATCTTGACAAAATCAACAAGGGCGACATCGGAGCGCACGTTGAGCGTCGGCTGGTCCAAGTTTGGGAAGACCATCGGCGTGTCACAGTGGCTGTCAAGCGTGACGCGGTGACGGTGGAACGCTTTTGCACGTTCAAAGAAGGAGGCGGCTTCGGTCAGTCGGCGAAAGAGGGGAAGCATGGAGCGGTCGCCTTCGGGCAGGAAGCATTCGGGATGCCACTGCACACCGACCACGAAACGGGAATCCCGACTTTCCATGGCTTCAATCACTCCATCCGAGGAGCGAGCGGTGACACGGAACAAACTGCCGGCTTCACCCACCGCCTGATGGTGGAAGGAATTGACGGCGAAGCGCACGCCGAAGAGGTTGCGAATCATTCCGGGTTCGGTGGTGACGAAGTGGGTGGCTGTGCCTTTGGGGGCTTGCTGACTGTGTTTGACGAGCAAGACGCCGGGATGGGCTGTGGCGATGTCCTGCTCGATGCGCCCGCCCAGCGCAGCGGCAAGCATCTGAATGCCACGGCAGATGCCGAGCATCGGGATGTGGCGGGCGTAGGCTTGACGGATGAGTTCCAATTCAAATTCGTCGCGAACGGAATTGATGTTTCCCAATGCGGGCACAGGGTCTTCGCCGACAAGCAAGGGGTTGAGGTCGGCGCCGCCGGAGAGAATGAGTCCGTCAATGTGGTCCAGCACGTCAAAGGCTTCGCCGAGTTGAGGACGATGGGGCGGAAGCAGGAGCGGCAGACCGCCCACCGCTTCGACGGAGGCGACATAGCCTGGCTGCAATTTGAATTGTCCGTCTTCAAAATTGGCTGTGATGCCGATGACGGGGCGGCGCTGCGGAGTCTGACGCGCCGAGGTTTCTTTTTCCGTGTTCATGTGGTCTTTCTTTTCGCCTGACGATTTAATTCAACCCTTTTTGGAAGAGCAGCCTTTTTCGTGACCGGGACCTTTCGGGAACCAGCCTTTTTTCACTCGCTTCCGCTGGTCGAACAGTTCAAGAATGCTCCAGAGAAAACAGAAGCCGGTGACACCGAGAAGAGCGGAGGGAATCACGCCGCTGACGAAGACGGCGCCGACGAGACAGCCGATGCCGAGCAGAAGAAAGAGCCACCATGGGCGCACGCCGAAATAGTATTCTGTCTTTATCACAATCGGATGAAACACGCCGATGATGAGAAAGGTTGAAAGTCCGATGAGAAGTCCGTTCCAGTTCATTTGTTTTTCTGAAGGTTCTGTGAGGGAGGGATAAACTTGAGGTGAGGCAACTTCGCGAGTCGCCTCACCTCAAGTTAGCTTCAGTCATCCAGAAACTCGGTGCAGACGGGCACCGTTCTGGTGATGCTTTGTTCTAAAGAAATGAGTGTTTCGGTGGAAATGACACCCGGGATTTGTTGGATGCGGTTGTTGAGCAAATCCATGAGATGCTCATTGTCGCGGCAGTAGAGCTTGATGAGCATGGTGTAGCTGCCGGTGGTGAAATGGCATTCCACGATTTCCGGAATGGTTTCGAGCTGCATGGACACGTCTTTATACATGGAGCCGCGCTCCAGTTTGATGCCGACGTAGGTGCAGGTGGAATATCCAATGCTTTTGGGGCAAACGGTGTAGCCCGAACCTGTGATGACACCTGCTTCAATGAGGCGTTGCACGCGCTGATGAATGGCGGCGCGAGAGACTCCGCAGACGGCTGCCACATCTTTAAAAGGAATACGAGCGTTGACTGAAATTATCTTCAGAATTTTCAAGTCAAGTTGATCGACTTTCTCCATTTGTTTTTCAAAGTATAAGGTTGAAGAGTTTAGAATGAATGGTGGTCTCCGGAGTCTGTGGCAACTTTCTGCCTTTCCAATGACGCTCCGGAGCAACAAGCCGAGCAAAAGTAGTGTTTTCTCTTGCAAGAATCATCAAAATGTCAGTTTTTTTGGAGAAAATCAGTGTTTTTTACCTCAAAAAGGGGAGGAAAACGCATTTCTGCTAACTATTTGTCCTCAAAAAGGGCTTTCTCTTGTTTTTCGAGACGGCAGCCTTTCACTCCTCCCGCAACTCTTCGGGCAAGGCAGCAGAGGGGTTCAATCCTTTCTTTTTCCATCCTTCGAGACGCGAGACGATGTTGCCGCGCCCCGTGTGAAGCTGTCGCTCGGCGTCTTCATAGGTTCGCTGGAGTTGCTGCAAGGAATGACCAATTTTGACGAAGTTGTTGGCGAAGGAGGTGAATTTGCGGTAGAGTTTGTCCGCCTCCTCATAGATTTCGTGGACCGAACGCTGTCTCATTTCGCTCTGCCAAAGATGGTAGGCGAGCTGAAGTGCCATGAGGAGATTCGTGGGGTTCACGGGGATGATGTGGCGGGCGTAGGCATCGGTGACGAAGGCGGGGTCGGCTTGCACGGCGGCGACGTAGGCACCTTCGACGGGCACAAACATGAGGACATAGCCGATGCTGCCGCCGATGACGCGGGCATAGTCTTTCTCGGACAGTTCCCGAACGTGCTGGCGCAGGCTCTTGACGTGTTCTTTCAAAAGTCTCCCGCGCTCTTCGTCGTTCTCGGCGGCGACACAGTCGGCGTAGGCTTTCAGCGAGACTTTGGAGTCAATCACGAGACGGCGGTCGTCGGGAAGATTGATGACCACGTCGGGAATCAGCGTGCCACCTTTTCCGTCGCTGACATGAAACTGAAGAGTGTAGTCTCTGCCCTGGGTCAGTCCGCTCGCCTCGAGGAGGTTGGCGAGGATGGCTTCGCCCCAGTTTCCCTGGAGTTTGGAGCTTCCTTTCAGCGCCTTGGCGAGATTCTCTGCTTCGCGTCCGAGGTTGTCGGTTCGGGCGGCAAGTTCCTTCATGTAGTGGTCGAGCGAGGTGTGGGAGACGACAAATTGCGTGCGAAAGGTGTCGATGTCCTTTGCCAAAGGTTTGAGAAGTGCCTCGAGTCCTGCGAGGTGCGTTTTGCGGAGCGCGTCACTCTCATTGCGCCAAGCGTCGGCGGAGAGGTTTTTGAATTCCGCCTTGAGGGCTTCGGTCTGCGCTTTGAGTGCCTCCGCTTGTGTTTTGAAACTTTCGGTTTGTGCTTTTTCAAAAGCCTCGAGCCGAATTTTTGCCTGCAAGGCGGCTTCGCGTGCCTCACTGAGGGCTGTTTCTCCGGCGCGGCGGGTAAGAATCATTCCCCAAAGATAGCCTGCGACGGCGGCAATGAAGGCGACGAAAAGAATGAGAAAAATTTGCATGAGGAAAAACGGATGAGGAAACAGAAGGTAGGAGATTGGGAACTTACCGGCAAAATTAGCCAAGAAAAATCCCCGCAACCGGAACAGACCGACTGCGGGGTTTGCTTGGTTTTGACAAGCCTCTGCGGGAGTGTGAGATTTACTTACGCAGACCGAGAGCCTTGACAATGTTACGATAGCGTTCGATGTCTTTGTGCTTAAGGTAGTTCAACAGCGCACGGCGCTTGCCGACTAACTTGACGAGAGAACGCTCTGTCGTATGATCTTTACGGTTCTTCTTCATGTGCTCCGTCAAATGGGCAATACGGTAGGAAAACAAAGCCACCTGGCTCTCGGGTGAACCGGTGTCCGAATTAGACTGTCCGTACTTGCCAAAGATCTCTGATTTCTTTGCAGAATCTAAATACATAAAACAAAATAGAATGATTAAACAAGATGCTGGCTTTTTGTCAGCGGGTGCAAAAGTACAAACTTTCTTTTCATCCTCAAAGAATTGACTGATTTTTTGTGCTTTGCCACGCAATTTTTCTTTTTCCACATGTCTCAACAACCTGCTCGAATCGATTTTTGATTCCTCAGAAAAAATAGGAGGGTGCCGCACTGACCTTCACAAAAAAGTGGCGTTCGCGGACGGCGTGGCGTCGCTGACACCTTTGAGACATCTGGTGCAGAAGGGTGGCGTCACCGATTGTTTCGAATCTGCTTCCAGACGGGAAGCAGGGTGGGGAGCATGAGCAGAACGCAGAGCGCGATACCCACGAAACGAAGATGCCACGCCTCCCACGTGCAACACCACAAACCGAGGGCGAGACACACGCCGGGGAGGAAACAACGAAGAAAGGTGAAACGGTCCATCCGCCAATCGTAGCGCAAACGATAGACCAAAGACAAAGCGCACAAATCAAACAAATGGGCGGCGGAAAGACCCAAACCGGCACCGAGAAGTCCATGATACATATACCCCAAAGAAACCCCGGCACAAAACACGAGATTATAGAGAATCTCCATCACCATGTAGGTGAAGGCGTCACCGCGGGCGAGGGAGAGATAAGCCACGGGGGTGTAGATGGCTTTGACGTACATCGCACCGGCAGCGCAGAGCGTCATGGGGATGATGAGGAGGAACTCGCTACTGTAGAGCAATGGGACAATCCACGGCAGACAAGCGCAAAAGACCAAAAGGAAGGGGGCGGTGAGGGTGACGAGCGTCACGATTTGACGGTTGATGGTGGCGTTCGCCTCGCGAGGAGACGATGCCACGGCGGAGAGACGAGGGAAGAAGTCGGCGTCGAGGGAGGTGAAAAGCACGCGGACATAACTGACAGTGAGGGTGATACCGGCGGCATAAAAGGCTATCATGCTCCAACCGCCCTCGGAGCGCAACAGCACGCTGCGAATGAACAACTCTGCCCAACCGGCGACGATGCCGGCAACGACATAGCCGAAACCAAGGCGCAACATGGGGAAGCCGCAGCGAAGATGGCGCAGGCGGAGACTGCCTAAACGATAGGGGACAAGACGACGACTGAAATGGAAGGGGAGAAGCCACGAGACGAAGGTGACACCCAGTGCCGCCCAAAGGACGCCGGGAATGCCAAGCAAAACATAGCAAACGACACTGACCAACAAACCGGAGACAGCCACGGCAACACCGACCTTCGTCAAAGAACCAATGCAACGGAAAGCACGGAGAATGGCGATTTCACAAAACGTGAGGGTGGAAAAAGCCACGGCGGGGGCAAGACAAGCAAAAGAAAGGGCGTGGGAAGGAGAATCTGTCATCAGCCAACTGAGGGGCAGGGCAAACATGGCGGTGACAGCGGCGCCGAGGAGGGCGAGCAAAAGTGTCCAAGTGCGGACAAGGCGCACGTGGCGGTGAAGGCGCACCGCACTGACACCACGCTCACGGAGTTCGGAGATGCGACGCACGGCGGTGAGACCTATGCCGAAATTGGTGAGACCACCAACGGCTTCAATGAGTTTGGCAAACAAATCGGTCAAACCCAAACCAACAGAACCGATGCAAAGGACCGCAATCTTGTTGCGACCAATCGAAAGCAGGATGTTCAACACCTGCACCGCACCGAGCAAACCGGTGTTCTTGAAAATCTCGCGAAAGGATAACAAAGCGGAAGGAATACAATATATAAAAGGGGAATTATCTCTCCTTACCGAAAGAGAACGCGCCTCAGAACTTCATGCAATAGACATTTGTCTCTCGCGGCTCAAAACCGAGACTGCGATAGAGAGCATTGGCGGCGATGCGCTCGGGACGGGAGGTGAGATAGATGCCCTTGGCACCGCAGCCGCGGGCTTCTTCAATAAGACGGCAGAGCAGAAGGCGCCCATAGCCCCGACGGCGCACCGACTCGTCGGTCACGACATCTTCCACCCACGCCTTCAAACCCGTGGGCGACTCGCAAAGACAAAGACTCGCCATGCCGCAAATGCCGCTCGCTTCGTCACACACCAACCACACTTCGGTGCGCTCGCTCGCCACGAGACGGCGGAGGGACTCCGGCGTGTGGAGGAGAGGATGCGCCGTGAGCTGAGGCAGGAGACGATTAACGGCGGAGATGATTTCATCAGAACGAAAGACTGCGTCAGAAGTGACGCCCGAAAGCATCTCAGCACTGAGGCGAAACAAACGGGGAGCGAGGGAGGCGTGAAGCATGGCTTGAATCGGGAGATGAAGAACGGGATGAACAAAGGCTGGCGCAATCTCAGCAAGGGGTTCGAGCACAAAACGACGCGAGGCGATGTGCGGATGGGGAATCGTGAGGCGCTCGGAGGAAAGCACAGTGTCGCCGAGGAAAAGAATGTCTATGTCCATCGTGCGGTCAAAGTGCTCCCCGTTCACGCTCTTGCGACTCCGTCCCAGTTCTCGCTCGATTTCCTGCGTGAAATCCAAAAGCGCAAAAGGCTCGATGGAAGCGTTGAACGCAACGACCGCATTGAGGAAACGATGAGCGGAAACGAAGCCGACGGGAGCCGTCTCGTGGAAAGAAGAAACAGCCACAGGCTTTCCCAACTTCTCCGACAACTTGCCAATCGCCTGTCGCAGAAGTGTCTCTCTGTCTCCCAAATTGGAGCCAAGACCCAGGAAAATCATGTGACTGAAACTCTTGAGGGATGTTCTATAAAATACGAGATAGGAGCGTTCAAAAGTAAGCCAAACGGCGCTGCTTAGTCAATGATGAGCATCACGTCTCCAAAGGGACCGAAGCGGTAGTCCTCCTTCAACGCCTCTTCGTAGGCGTGCATCGTCTGCTCATAGCCTCCAAAGGCTGTGGTGAGCATGAGCAGCGTGGAGTAGGGGAGGTGAAAGTTGGAAAGCATGGAGTTGGCAACGCAGAAGTCGTAGGGCGGGAAGATGAACTTGTTGGTCCAGCCTTCGAATTCTTTGATTCGCATGTCTGCGCTGCACGCAGTTTCAAGCGCACGCTGCACCGTGGTTCCGACAGCCAGCACGTTGCGTTCTTCGTCTTTTGCCTTGTTCACGAGGCGACAGCACTCCGCATCCACAAACATCTGTTCGGAGTCCATCTTGTGTTTCGTCAAATCTTCGACGTCCGTGTTACGGAAGTTACCGAGTCCGCAGTGGAGCGTGACGAAAGCAGCCTCGATGCCTTTGATTTCCATACGCTTCAACATCTCTCGGGAGAAGTGGAGACCGGCAGTAGGAGCCGTGACGGCACCTTCGTGGCGAGCAAAAAGACACTGGAAACGTTCGAGGTCCTCAGGTTCGCTTTCGCGTCCGACAAAGCGGGGAATGGGTGCTTCGCCCAGCGCAAAGAGAGCACGTTTGAACTCATCGTGGTCACCGTCGTAGAGGAAGCGAAGCGTACGTCCGCGACTCGTCGTGTTGTCAATCACTTCAGCCACGACGGAGTTGTCTTCGCCAAAGTAGAGCTTGTTGCCAATTCTGATTTTACGAGCCGGATCGACCAACACGTCCCACAAGCGGAGTTCTTCGTTCAGTTCTCGAAGAAGGAACACTTCGATGCGTGCACCGGTTTTTTCCTTGTTGCCATACAAACGAGCGGGGAAGACTTTGGTGTCATTGAAGACGAACACATCGTTCTCGTTGAAAAAACTCAGAATGTCTTTGAACATGAGGTGCTCAATGTCACCAGTAGAACGGTGAAGCACCAACATTCTGCTTTCGTCGCGATGAGGAGCAGGATATTTTGCAATCCTTTCTTCCGGAAGTTTGTACTTGAATTGTGAGAGTTTCATTTGACAAGTAGTATTAGAAGGCGGCAGAGCCGCAAAATTTCAAATTTCAGAAAAAGCCACAGGGGCAACCGATTTCCGCCGCAGGAGGCTCGCTTTTGCTTGAAGCGCGGCACGCGCCTTGAGCAGAGAGAAAAGCGGATGCAAACACGGTCGGGGAGCGCCAAACGGCAAGGGGCGGAACCACTTGCCCCGACGAGCGAAAGCCACCCCGCCCCGTTGGCAGTATTGAAATCCGCCGCAGGCGGGTCGCTTTTGCTTGAAGCGCGGCACGCGCTTCAAGCAGAGAGAAGGGCGGATGCAAACACGGTCGGGGAACGCCAAGCGGCAAGAGGCGGGACCACCCGCCCCGACGAGCGAAAGCCACCGAACACACAGATGAGCGAAGACCACCGAGTGCTCGTCAAACGCCGAGCATCTTGGCAAAGTCGTCGGCGTGGAAGCAGTCGTTGACACCGAAGTCCCCAACGCGAGTACGTCGTAGGGCGGTCAGGTGCGCGCCGCTGTCAAGAGCTTCGCCGATGTCTCGAGCCAGGGCGCGGATGTAAGTACCCTTTGAGCAGACCACATGAATGTCGATTTCTTGTTTCTCGAGGCGGCAGTCCGTGAGGTTGATTTCGTCGATGCGGAGCAGTTTCGGTTTCAGTTCCACCTCGTCCGCTTTTCCTCGGCGTGCCAGGTCGTAGGCACGTTTCCCGTCCACCTTACAGGCAGAATAGACCGGCGGCACTTGCATGATGTCCCCGCGGAAGCGTTTCAGAGCGTCTCGGACGGAAGACTCAGTGATGTGTTCTGTCGGGAAAGTCCTGTCCACCTCGTGTTCAAGGTCAAAACTCGGAGTCGTGGCACCCAGTTTCAGCGTGGCGTCATAGACCTTCACGCCCGCTTGCAGACGGTCTATTTCCTTCGTACCCTTCCCCGTGCAAATCACCACGACCCCAGTGGCGAGCGGGTCCAGCGTACCGGCGTGTCCCACCTTAATCTTTCTTCCGCCCATGGCAAGCGTCAGCGACTTGCGCACCTTCGCAACGAGCTGGAAGGACGTCATGCCGAGCGGTTTGTCAAAAGCAAGAATCAGAGAAGGCACGGGCAACTCCGCATCCGAAGCTGCCAACTGCAATAAACGCTTCAGTTCCACCACGTCGTTGGCGACGGGACGAACCTCAGCCGGAACGGAAAGGGGAAACAGCGCGTCCATCAATCCACCATGGCGAGATCGTAGCCCATCCAGCCGAGACCGAGAATCAGCAGACCGACAATGATGCGATACCAGCCAAAAGCCACGAAACCGTAGCGAGCCACGTAGTTAATAAAGAATTTAATGGCAGCCACTGCCACCACAAAAGCCACGACGCTGCCGAGCACGAGCATCGCGAGGTTGTTGCCTTCGGTGAGAATGTTTCCATCACCGTGGCTGATGAGTTTATAAGTTTCCAAGCACGTCGCACCGAACATGGTGGGCACGGCGAGGAAGAAACTGAACTCAGCCGCCGCCTTACGCGTCAGTTTCTGAGACATACCGCCCACGATGGTTGCCATGGAGCGAGAAACGCCGGGAATCATGGAGATGCACTGAACCAGACCGATGATGAAGGCGCGGCGATAGGTCAGCGGCGTGTTCACGGAGCCCTTGTTGAAGAGTTTGTCGCAGAACAACATGAAGACACCACCGACAATGAGCATCACTGCCACCAGCGTAACATTACCAAGATTGTTTTCAATGAAATCGTTGAAACTCAAGCCGAGCACCACGGCAGGCAACACACCGACGATGAGTTTCAGATAGAAGCGCCAGATGGCTTGCCACCAGGTGTAACCGTGCGTCTTGATGGTTTCGGGGTAGAAGAACTTCTGCCAGTAGAGGCACACCACGCTCAGGATGGCACCAAACTGAATGATGACGGTGAAAGCTTTGACGAACGGAGTACTCTCCATGCCGAGCAGCCCCTGTGCGATAATCATGTGACCGGTGGAGGACACCGGCAGGAACTCCGTCAGCCCTTCCACGATGGCAACGATGATGGTTTCAATCCAAGTCATTTTCTTCTTTGTTTGGTTTGGGACGACGCACAATGGCGTAGATCATGAACAAATAGCCGAAAAGGCAAACGGCAGGTGCCACCTTGACGTGACGAACATCAAAGATGGAAGGATTAAACTCCGTTTCCGTGGAACCGGAGCCGGACATCAGAATCATGCCGAGAATCACCACGGCCATGCCGACCGCAAGAAGAATAAAGTTCATACGGTCAAAGGCAAAAATCCTTTGTTTCTTTTTGGAGGACATAATATGAAAAGGAATAGAATTTGCGACTATATATAATAAGGAATAGAGACCTCCTTGAAGCCTCACTTCAGATAGACATCACTCTCGTCGCTACGGAGATGACGGTTCACGGAAAGATAGGCACACCAAACCGTCAGCACCAAACCGCAGACTGCCACGATGCCCAACGTTGCCGCCCACACCTCGGGGGTGATGAGATCGTTGAGATAGACCTCTCCTTCGCCTGCCATGAATTGGAGATAGTAGAGCGAGCCGCCGAGCAAACCGTCGGCAATCAAGACAGCGACCAAACCGATGAAAAAGGCGCGACGCAGGAAGGGGCGACGAATGAAACTCCACTCTGCTCCCACGAGCTTCATGGTGTGAATGCTGAAACGACGCGCATAAACACTCATGCGGACGCTGTTGTTGATCAGCGCGAAAGAAACGAGTGCCAACAAAGCCGCGACAATCAGCAGTGCCAAACCGACCATCGGGATGGTGCGGTCAAGGCTCTCCATGACATCGCGAGGATAAGACACTTCAATCACGCCGGGGCGGCTTCGCAACACCGGTTCAAAGTGGCTGAGGCTGTCAAGATTGGCATAAGCGGAGTTTAGATAGACTTCAAACTCCGCCGGAATGGGGCTGGAGCCTATGAACTCGCCCATATTGCCCTGTAAGGCTTCGTTCATCTCACGAGTGCCGCGCTCCTTGCTGATGTAATCGACACGGCGGGAAAAAGGAGCTTGTCTCAAAAAAGTTTGGAGAGAAAGCAGGTCGGAACGGTGAATGGTGTCGCTCACCATCACTTCCACAGTGAGACCTTCACGAATTTGACGACTGAAGTTGTTACCGACCGTGACAAAGAGCACCACAATGCCCAAAAGCATCAAAACCAGCGTGGTACTGATGCAGGTGGTCACCACGCTGAACTTTCCGGTATTTTTCCGTTTGGAATGTTTTCCTGACATAAACAAATGAATTCAAAGGGAAAAACATCCCCCAAAAGGGGAGAATATCCCAAATTTCGGGCAAAAGTACGAATTTCTATCTATTTATGAATCATGCACTCCGCGAAATGATGAATCAAAGGGACAAAGAGCGGAAAAAGCCGTCGTTTCAAGGAAACCCGCCCCGACGAGCGAAAGCCACCGAGTGCCCCGACGAGCGAAAAAACCACCCGCCCCGTTTGCAGTATTAAAATCCGCCGCAGGCGGGTCGCTTTTGCTTGAAGCGCGGCACGCGCTTCGAGCAGAGAGAAGGGCGGATAAAAACACGGTCGGGGAGCGCCAAGCAGCAAGGCGGTGTGTCATAATAGCCAATCTGCTTCGTTGCTATCGGATTCGGGCTTGGTCATGTACTTCAGTACACTCCCTGCACCCTCATCCTCAGCGCCTTGCATCTTAGCCATTCTGACGCACCTTCGAGGGTGAAGACAAAATGTGCATTTTGGCACACCCTCGACGAGCGAGCCACCACCCGCCCCGTTTGCTGTACTGAAATCCGCCGCAGGCGGGTCGCTTTTGCTTGAAGCGCGGCACGCGCTTCGAGCAGAGAGAAGGGCGGATGCAAACACGGTCGGGGAGCGCCAAGCGGCAAGGGGCGGGACCACCCGCCCCGACGAGCGAAAACCGACGAGCGAAGGCCACCGAGTACCCCGACGAGCGTCTCAGCATCTTGCTGCCACGCCTTCTGCGGGCAGTGTGGAATATTTTGGTTTGCGGAGATGCAAGTAATAAGGGAGGTGTCGGAAGAAGCGTGCCAGGCAAAGGAGCGGATTGTGAAGCGGGTGCATCCGGCACCAAGGTGTGAACGCCTGATAGTCAAAGAAGAGGTGTCGCAGAGGATGGAGACTGTCGTAGTCCCAAGGCTTGCGGTTCGTGAAGTGAAGGATAGAAGGGTGCGTCAGCAAGTCCGGGTGCGCCGCCTTCCACTGTTCGTTCTCTGCAAACGCCGGACGATAAAAGCCCTCCTGCACGTTCCATTTCGCCGACAGTTTCACCCACTGACCGTGGAGCACCGCGTTGAGAAGGTCCTGGTCGTTGAAGCGGATGCGTTCCGGATGACGGTGATAGTAGTCCTGACACTCCCTTCCAACTTGGTGTTCGCGCCAGTATTGCAAGTTCACGAGCAACATACCCGCATTGAAATAAGATTCAGACTTCGGATAGCACAGCCTTTCGAAGCGTTCATCTTCGTCGCAGCTCATGTCCTCCACCGCCGCCAGAGCTTTCCCCGCGATGTCCGTCTCCCAAAGCTCTTTCAGAGAGTTGAGCACGAGCATGTCACAGTCCAGATAAATCACCCGGTCAATCGTGGCAGGCAGCGCCTCCGCCAGAAAGCAGCGGAGATAGGTCGTCAGCGAGATGTGTCCCGCGGAGCAGTTGATGGACATTCCCTCCAGCAATTTCGGGTCGGTGTCGTAGAAGCAAATCTGTTGTCCGAAGTTGTCGGTCAAAATGGTCAATGCCTCCTTGTCTGCCGGCGTCAGTCCACGTCCCAGGATGTGGAACGTCACCAATTCCTGACGGTTGTGCCGAAGCAGAGAAACCATTGTCACGCCGCAGAAGCGGGTATAGGCACTGTCTGTGTTGAAAGCGATGTGCAACATAGTCTGAATTACTTAAGGGATGTTCTATAAATTACGGGATAAGGAGTGTTCAAAGGAAAGTGCTTACGTTTTGGTTGCAGAGTCTTTATGAGTGATTCATTTCTTAGCGCGCCCTTTTGTCAGTTTCGTCAGTCACACAGCCCGTTTTTCTCCACTGACATAAGTTCATCTCAAAGAAATCAAAAATCAACTCAATCTAATTTTTAAGAACACCCCTTTATTTATACGCAGAAATAGTGCGTGATGCCCCGCAAAAATAGGAAATGAATGTCGTTTTGTCAAACACACACCACTTTTTGTGGCGTTTTTGGGTTGAAAACGCTACATTTGCGACTGAATCCCGTGTTTTCAAGAACGTTTCCACCAGTTTTTGTCTCGTTCTTGAAATCCCAAAGAAATTCATCTCATGTCTGACAAACTGACCTACAAACTCCGCAGCGGGAAACCCAACAAAGCTTTGTATTTTCTGAAAGGCATGCTGGGCACCCTCGTTCCCGACTGCATCTATCGCGCCCGCCTCCAACAAATTTTGGAAAAAGCCAAACAGCGAGAGGACTACGACTACTGTCTCGAGCGCGCCAACTATTATAATAAGGTGTGCACCCCCTTCTCTCTGCCCAAAGAAGATTTGCGGGAATATGGGCGCAGCATCTTTCACTATGTGGGAAGGCTTGGCGATTTCAAGCGAAACATGTTCCACACCGCCTACTTTCTCGACCAGCACGACGTGACACGCTTCTTTGACCCCAACCTGCGCTGGAGTTTCCTGCCGGGTGATGTCTATTTCACTCCCGAGAGCCCGACGGTCGTGAAGAGCCGCCTGCTGGAGGGTGACAACACGAACTCCGTACTGCTCAAACTGGACAAATTGCGTCACTTTCTCTTTGTCGAAGACCCCGTGCCCTTCCGTGAGAAGCAGGACAAGGTGATTTTCCGCGGAAAAATTCGTCAGAGTCGTCTCCGCACCGCCTTCCTCGAACAGTTCTTCGACCATCCGCTCTGCGACTGCGGCGTGGTGGGTCGCAACGAGGGATGCCCGGAAGAGTGGATGCAGCCAAAGAAAACCATCCGCGAGCATCTGGACTACAAGTTCATCATGGCGATTGAAGGCAACGACGTGGCGTCAAACCTGAAATGGGTCATGTCCTCCAACTCGCTCGCCGTCATGCCGCGCCCCACCTGCGAGACATGGTTCATGGAAGGAAAACTGGAAGCCGGGAAACACTATGTGGAGGTACGCGATGACTACGCTGACCTGGAGGAGAAACTGCAACACTACATTCAACACCCGGAGGAAGCGGAGGAAATCATCCGAAACGCCCACGACTTCGTCCGACAATTCCGCGACCCGCGCCGAGAGGAACTCATCCAACTCCTCGTCATGGATAAGTATCTCCGCCTTTCGCAACAGTAAAGAATCCTCGCCAAACTGTTAATTCCTTACCATGTTCTCTCTCAAAAAAGTTGGAAAATCCATCGAAATCGCCGCCTCACGCCTGAAACAACGCTGCATCCTCTCCTATCTGATGAACGCCTGCGGCGGACGCGAACTCCTCGACAACTACCCTCCCAAAGCGGCATCCAAACCGTGTGAGCCGCTCTCCGCCCACTCTCCCATCTGGACTTGCTGGTGGCAGGGAGAGGAACAGATGCCGCCCGTTGTGAAGGCGTGCTATGCTGCCATGAAGCGCTGTGCCGGTGCTCACCCGGTCATTCTCATCACACAACACAACTTTGCGGACTATGTCACCATGCCGGACTACGTGCTGGAGAAACAACGTCGAGGCATCATCGACCTGACGCACTTCTCGGACATCCTCCGCATGATGCTGCTGCGGGAACACGGGGGCATCTGGATGGACAGCACGCTACTGATTCCCTCGGGAAAATTGGACGACTTCATCCCTCCGGGCACAGACTACTGGAGCTGCCACCACATCACACGCTATCGCAACGTCTCCCGCGGCGGCTGGGTGAGTTTCTTCGTGGCAGCAGGCAAAGGACACATCCTCCCGTCCTTCATCGCCGACCTGCATCTGAGCTATTGGAAACGACGCAACCGCTTGGTGGACTACCTGCTCTTAGACTACTGCTTTGCTGTGGCGCGCCGCGAACTTCCCGAAGTGCAACGCCTGATTGAGAGTCTACCACTCAGCGAAATGGGCCCGCTGGGAAAACGGCTCAACGAACCTTTCACCGAAGAGGGATGGCACGAAGCCTGCACACGCTATCGCTTCCACAAAATCACCTACAAAATCCCGCTCCACACGCACACCCCGGACGGACGCCTCACCAACTACGGACACATCCTCGAAGAATTCCCTTTAGACCTCCCCAATAGTGGCAAAGAAGGGGAGAGAGAAGGGGAGAATGGTAAAAATTGTGTGAAAAACGTTTGAGGGTGATGACTTTTTCGTACTTTTGCTTCGCAATTAAGAGATTAACTTTCGAGTTACTCTGAACTGTATTCAAGAATCATTATTTACATCTTTATTTTCATAAATCATTATGGCAAAATTAGATTTAACCAAGTACGGTATCACCGGTGTAACTGAGATTGTACACAATCCCTCTTACGAACAACTCTTTGAAGAGGAAACCAAGGCTGGCCTCGAAGGCTTTGAGGTGGGTCAAAACACCGAACTCAATGCCGTGAACGTCATGACCGGTATCTACACCGGACGTTCCCCCAAAGACAAGTTCATCGTCATGGACGAGAACTCCAAAGACACTGTTTGGTGGACAAGTGACGAATATAAGAACGACAACAAACCCGCTTCTCAGGAAGCATGGGCTGCCGTGAAGGAAATCGCTCAGAAAGAGCTCTCCAACAAGCGCCTCTTTGTGGTAGATGGTTTCTGCGGTGCAAACAAAGAAACTCGCATGGCTGTCCGCTTCATCATGGAAGTGGCTTGGCAGGCTCACTTCGTGAAGAACATGTTCATCCGTCCGACCGAAGAAGAACTCGCTGAGTTTGAACCCGACTTCATCGTTTACAACGCTTCTAAGGCTAAGGTTGAAAACTACAAAGAACTCGGACTCAACTCCGAAACCGCCGTGGTCTTCAACATCACCAGCCGCGAACAGGTCATCATCAACACTTGGTACGGTGGCGAAATGAAGAAGGGTATGTTCTCCATGATGAACTACTACAACCCGCTCAAGGGCATCGCTTCCATGCACTGCTCCGCCAACACCAACATGGACGAGACTAGCACTGCCATCTTCTTCGGACTCTCCGGAACAGGCAAAACCACTCTCTCCACCGACCCGAAGCGCAAACTCATCGGCGACGACGAACACGGATGGGACGACAACGGCGTCTTCAACTATGAAGGTGGATGCTATGCCAAGGTCATCAACCTCGACAAAGAAAGCGAACCCGACATCTACGGTGCCATCAAGCGCAACGCACTCCTCGAGAACGTCACCGTGGCTGCTGACGGAAAGATTGATTTCGCAGACAAGAGCGTGACCGAAAACACCCGCGTCAGCTACCCCATCAACCACATCCAGAACATCGTGAAGCCCATCAGCAAGGGTCCCGCTGCCAAGCAGGTCATCTTCCTCTCCGCTGACGCTTTCGGCGTACTGCCTCCCGTCTCCATCCTCAACAGCGACCAGGCTCAGTACTATTTCCTCTCCGGCTTCACCGCAAAACTCGCAGGAACAGAGCGCGGCATCACCGAACCCACTCCCACCTTCTCCGCTTGCTTCGGACAGGCTTTCTTGGAACTCCATCCCACCAAGTATGCTGCTGAACTCGTGAAGAAAATGGAGGCTAACGGTGCCAAGGCTTACCTCGTGAACACTGGTTGGAACGGAACCGGCAAGCGCATCTCCATCCGCGACACCCGTGGCATCATCGACGCCATCCTCGACGGAAGCATCGACAAGGCTCCGACCAAGGTGATTCCTTTCTTCAACTTCGTCGTGCCCACAGAACTCCCCGGCGTGGACACCAACATCCTCGACCCGCGTGACACCTACGCTGAAGCTGCTCAGTGGGAAGAGAAAGCCAAAGACCTCGCCGCTCGCTTCATCAAGAACTTTGCTAAGTATGAAGGCAACGCTGCCGGCAAAGCTCTCGTCGCTGCAGGTCCTCAACTCTAAATCGCTCCTACCTCCGCCCTTGTGGGCGAGGTGACATACATTCTAAACTGCGTCGGAACCGAAAAGTTCCGGCGCAGTTTGCGTTTTTCATTGCCGACCCGTAAACGTCATTTGATATTGCTGTCCGCTACCACATTTTTGCGCGACGAAAAATAGAGGCGAACACATCGTTCGACATGGACTCTTGTCCGCCCGACCCCAACGGCGCACGGCGCCACGCTTTGACACGATGACCAACAACCTACACCTGTGTGTCTATACGTAAATAATAGGGCGAAAAAAACTCTGCAAACCCTACACAAAACCCTACATTCTCTTCGTATCTCTCTGATTCTCCGTATGTTGCACTGTGTAGGGTTTGAAGCAAAAATCCTACACAAAACCTACATTAAACCCTACATGGGAACTAAGAGTCTAAGAGACTAAGAGACAAAGAGAGGAAGAGTGGGAGAGTGGGAGAGAGGAAGGGAAAGAAAAACTAGGGGAAGGCTAAGAAAAACTAGAGGAAGGCAAAGAAAAATTTGAGGAAGGCAAAGAAAAATTTGAGGAAGGCAAAGAAAAATTGGGGGAAGGCTAATTTTTCCCAGGTGCGCTCCTAGTTTTAACTGGGTGCGCTCCTAATTTTAACTGGGTGCGCTCCTAATTTTAACTGGGTGCGCTCCTAGTTTTAACTGGGTGCGCTCCTAATTTTAACTGGGTGCGCTCCTAGTTTTAACTGGGTGCGCTCCTAGTTTTAACTGGGTGCGCTCCTAGTTTTTCTTAGGTGCGCTCCTAAGTAAAACTGCGTGCCGTTGCAATGTAGGGTTTGCGCGTCGTTTTGTGTAGGGTTTGCGCGTCGTCACAATGTAGGGGTTTGAACGTCTCAATGTATAGTTCAATGTATAGTTTGTGTATAGTTTGGAGCACAAACTATACATCATGTAACGCGCGGGAAATCAGATAGATGCAGGATTAAATGTAGGAGTTGTGTATAGTTTGCATAGTTTTTCTTCCCCCTTTATTTACGTATAGACACACAGCCGGAGGCTATTAGTCAGCGCGTCAAAGCGTGGCGGCAGGCGCACAAGAGTCAGGGCGGTGTCGCAAAAAGAAGTTTTAGGGGACAGCAATAATTGTTTTTTCAGTGTGAAGCGTGGCGGCTTGGTGTCAGCGTAAAAAGACCGGAAGAGATAAACGGTGTTGCTGCTACTCGCCCCAGTCCTCGCGGTCCAACTGGCGATAGCCGACAGCCTCAGAGATGTGGGCGCGCCGGATGTCGGCGGAGTGGTCCGCTGATTTTGTTCATGTAGCGCTGAATCTGCCCCGGCATGCACTTGCACTCATGAGTCGGATGATTATAGTAACCACAAGGGCAAGAATTCATGGAGGCGACGAGCATGAAGGAGCAAGGAAGCGTGACGGTGTATTTTGCACGGGAGATGGTGATTTGTCTGTCTTCCAAGGGTTGGCGCAGGGTTTCGAGTGCGGAGCGCGAGAACTCGGGAAGTTCGTCCAAGAAGAGGACGCCATTGTGTGCCAGACTTATCTCCCCCGGCTGACACGAAGAGCCTGAGAAGAAGGCAAAGAAAAAGTAATGACGCTCATGGTGAAACCATATGGGGCTGTGTCAACATTGGCGCAGCCCCTTTTAATTGGATTAAGGAGTAAAAAACGCTGTTTTTGTTTCCTGTGGGAAATAAAACTACTATATTTGTGCAAAATATTTCTTATAGGTATGCAGTTGATTACAAGAAAACTCTATGCAGATAAGGTTGATGCATGGATAGGCAAGGGACAGATAATAGTCCTCACTGGTCAAAGGAGAGTTGGCAAAAGCTATATTCTTAGGGACTTTCTTGAGAGGCATAAGGAGGATATGCAGACAAACTTCATCTACATCAACAAGGAGCGGAAAAAGTTTGATGCCATCAAGAACAATGAACAACTGAATGCTTACATTGATGAGCATTGGGTGGAGGGCTTGCATAACTTTATTCTCATTGATGAGGTGCAGGAGATAGAATCTTGGGAAAAGAGCGTAAGAAGTTACCGTACAGAAGAGGATACTGACATTATCATTACGGGAAGTAATTCGAAGATGCTGTCAAGTGAACTTAGTACCTTGATAGGCGGACGATACCATGAGATATACGTGCAATCGCTCAGTTACCAAGAGTTTCTGCTTTTTCATGAACTTGAAGACAATGATGATGCATTGTCAAAATATATCAACTATGGTGGATTACCAGGTCTAAAGCAGGTCGGACTTGATGATGAGGAATTCGTCTGGGATTACATTAGAGCGGTTTTTCACACGGTGATGCTTAAGGATATTGTTGAAAGAAACAATATCCGCAACGTGTCATTCCTGAATACATTGTTGCGCTACTTTGCTGATACTATTGGCAAACTGAGTTCGCTGAACAATATTAGCAAGTTCATGAAGTCGCAAGGGTTGGACGTGTCGGTCAAGTCTATAGCTGCGTACCTTAATTATTTTAGGGATGCATACCTGCTCTTGACGGTAGATAGATTTGATATTCATGGCAAGAAACTGCTGGAGTCTAATGAAAAAATCTATTTCGGTGATGTCGGACTTCGCAATCTTATTGCTGGTGGAGAGAGGCAGGGAGATATAGAGAAGATATTGGAGAATATCGTTTACCAGCAATTGGTGAGAATGGGATATGCTGTGAGCGTAGGGCAGCTGAGAGCTGGTGAAGTGGATTTTGTGTGTACGAAGTCAAATGAGCGCTTGTACGTGCAGGTTGCCTACCTAATAGCTTCTGAGGAAACAGAAGAGAGAGAGTTTGGAAGTTTGGATAATATCAAGGATAATTACCCTAAGTATGTCATTTCCATGACTCCTCTTGTGAGAAGAAGTGATCGCCAGGGAGTGGTACACTTGGGGTTGCGCGAGTTCCTTAAGAACGGGTTTGAAAAAAAGTTGCCCTAAATATTGAATTTTTCTCCTTTCGTGACAGAGTGCGGAGTGCGCACGCAGAAGTGACGAATCGGTGCGTGATAATGCTCCATCTGCTGCGAGGCTGTCGGTTTCGGGCTTGGTCATGTACTTCTCTATCCATTCTGAGACGCGGAGTCGCATCGGCAAGAGCTTAATTACCCGAGAGAGGGGTTACACTTTTGGGACGTTTTGAAAGGCTAAGTTCTTGAAAAACACGTAGCTCTCGTTTTAACAGTGCGAACGCGTCGTTTTGTGGTTTTCTCCCAAAACGACGCGTTCGTACGTTTCTTTATAAACAAGTCTCGTTCTCAGTGCTTTAGCATCATGAAGTGTAACCCCTTTGCTGTCCGGTAAGTTTCTTTTGAAGTCCCAAATCCCTCATGGTGACGCCTTCGTAAGTACGGAAGCAAAGGCACCGTTGCTACTCGCCCCAGTCCTCACGGTCCAACTGGCGATAGCCGACAGCCTCAGAGATGTGGGCACGCCGGATGTCGGCGGAGTGGTCAAGGTCAGCGATGGTGCGTGCCACTTTGAGGATTCGGTCATAGGCTCGGGCAGAAAGATTATAGCGTCGCATGGCGGTGCTGAGCACGTTGGCAGACTCTTCGTCCAAGCGGGCATACTGTTCCAAAAGCCGGCGAGTCATTTGGGCGTTGCAGTGGATGCCGGGGCAGTCCTTGAAACGCTCGGTTTGAATCTTTCTTGCTTCTTCCACACGCTGACGAATCATGGCACTTGACTCGCCCGAAGGAAGTTGAGACAGTTCTTCAACCGGAACGGGCGTCACCTCTACCTGTATATCAATGCGGTCCAACAGCGGTCCGCTGATTTTGTTCATGTAGCGCTGAATCTGCCCCGGCATGCACTTGCACTCATGAGTCGGATGATTATAGTAACCACAAGGGCAAGGATTCATGGAGGCAACGAGCATGAAGGAACAAGGAAGCGTGACGGTGTATTTTGCACGGGAGATGGTGATTTGTCTGTCTTCCAAGGGTTGGCGCAGGGTTTCGAGTGCAGAGCGCGAGAACTCGGGAAGTTCGTCAAGGAAGAGAACGCCATTGTGTGCCAGACTTATCTCCCCCGGCTGACACGAAGTGCCGCCTCCGATGAGGGCGACATCGCTGATGGTGTGGTGCGGCGAGCGGAAGGGGCGTTCGGTGACGAGAGAGGTGGAGACGCCGAGTTTTCCTGCAATGGAATGAAGTTGGGTGGTCTCAAGGCTTTCGTTCAGCGTGAGACGAGGAAGGATGGAAGGAATGCGCTTTGCCATCATGCTCTTTCCGCAGCCCGGGGATCCGATGAGAATCAGATTGTGCCCTCCGGCGGCAGCCACCTCAAAGGCTCGCTTCACCGTCTGCTGTCCCTTTACCTCAGAGAAGTCGAAGGTGTCGTGCTGCTGGGCGGAGAAGAACTCTTCGCGAGTGTTGACGATGGTTTGCTGAAGTGCGTCTTCTTTTCCGTTCAGAAAGTCCACGACTTCACGAAGATGGGAAGCACCAAAGACTTTCAGACGATTCACGACGGCTGCTTCTCGCACGTTTTCCTGCGGGACAATCATTCCTTCGAAGTTCAACTCTCTCATCTTGATGGCGATGGAGAGCGCGCCTTTCACCGGGCGCAGACTTCCGTCCAAACCAAGTTCGCCGACCAGCACAAAGCGTTCAAGTTTTTCACTTTTCACGTGCTCATTGGCGGCGAGCAGTCCGATGGCGAGAGGGAGGTCGTAGCCCGTGCCTTCTTTTCTGACATCCGCCGGTGCGAAGTTTGCCGTGACTTGCGTTTTCGGCGGCATGGCGAATTTTGAGTTTTTGATGGCGCCCTCCACGCGGAGACGGCTTTCCCTCACGGCACTGTCGGGCAGCCCTACCATGTTGAAGGAGGACATGACGGCTGCGTTTTTAAAAATAATCTGGCTCACTTCAATGAGCACCGGCATGGCTTGCAGACCGTTCAGAGCGGCGGTGTGTACGGAAACCAACATTGTATTTTCGGCTAAAGGGGTGTTCTATAAATTAGGTTGAGTTGATTTTTGATTTCTTAGAGATGAACTTTTGTCAGTTGAGGAAGGAGCATAGCGGGCTATGTGACTGAAAGAAAAACAAAAAGATATGGTGCGAGAGGCGAAAAGGCATCCAAGCAAGATAGAAACACTACCTTCCATTAAAACTAATTTATAGAACCTACCTACAATGTTAAATGCAGCGATTTGCAGCAGCGATCCTTCGCGATGTATAATATTACGAGGCGGGCTTTGGGTGCGCTTTGACCAAAAGTTTCATCGGTCGTTGCGCGATCTGGTTTCAACGGGAACTTCGTTCCCTAGTTTCAGGGAATCCCCGCAGGCTTCCTGTTTCAACGCAGCCTTCGGCTGCTGGTTCGATAGTTGAATCAATGATGGATGTGTCAGAGAATAAGGAATGATGTGAACGTGCCGCACCCTGGTGTACGTGACGAACGACGTGAGTAGCTGCTTATTCTAGCTCCCGCTGGAGAATAACCAGATTGCTAGTTCCAGTCATTTTTATTTTGGGAAGAAATGATACCAACGTCTTCACCGTTTGGTAACAGCCGAAGTTTGCCCCATCGCGTACTTACCATTACAAATTCATCGTCACTTGTCGCCTCTATGGTTGCTAACTGCTCGTTATTGCAAAAGAGCTTATTATTCTTTTTTTGACAAAACTTGAAAACAGTGAGATTTGAACGAAGTAGCCTGTCAAGTTCATCTTGTGAAAGCGGTGACTCGATATATCCATTGCCATAATTGCTTTTATGATATACACCTTCCAAAGGACGAATGCTCAGTCTGCCTCTGTCATCAAGCTCAAACAGATAATGTACATTATACGTACCATTCTTATTCCGTTCCATATCTACGCCTATCCATTTACCTAAAAGACTTGCCGTTTGACCATTGGAGCCGTCATAATCAAAACTACGTTTACCGATAACTTCCTTTACCTTATGCAGGGTTTCATTGCCTAGGAAGACACTTTCCATCTTGACCGTTTCCTTATCAATGACTGTGATTTTTGCCATCGCAGTTCCTTGCCAATAGAAGGTGTTATTGGAGAATGTGCATGTATAGGTGTCGTATGCTGCCCACTCCTCCATTTCCTTTTCAATTTCCTCTTGGGGATAACCAAAATATTTGTCAACCAGATAGCCATCGTCGTAGAGAAAGTCCCAATTATACAAGAGTGCAATACTGCCATCTGCCTTTATAATATAAAGTTCATGCGTTGAAGGAACTTCTGTATCGTTGTAAGAATCTAAGACGGCCCATATACCCACGAGGTTAGTGCCTCCTGTCCATATTCCGTCTTCGTCGTCGTTGCTGCACGAGAAGAGTGATATTGAAGACAGTAAAATAACTATTACAGAGAATAGGGAGAATGCTTTAGTTTTCATATATTATTCAGTTTATTAATTTGTAAAAATTAGATACAACAAAATCATTGTTTAGTATATTCATAGCCGTTTCCATTCTTTACAAGTTTCCCGTTTTGGAGAACTAAGAAATTATCTTTGGAGTTGTCTATGAATATGGTATTTCCCTTTACAGTGTATGGCATATCTACACAGATGATATTATTCATATACCATTTTCCAACGGCATGCTTGGAGAAGCCACTTTCTATATGGTCTATAAGAAGGTATTCACCCTCTACAACATCATCGTGAAACCAATATGCGTATGCCATACTTGGAGCACCCACTCCTTCAAGTTGAAATTCATGTAACCATCAGCCATGAAACTTAGAATACTCCGAACTGCTCTCGTTATCATCACATGCCGAGAAATTCAGGATAGCAAATAGCATTATTGCAGCTGTCAATACAAATTTTTTGTGTGTCATTCTTCTTGTTTTTTTTGATTAGTACTCTTGGGTTTGTAGGTTTTCGCTAATAACCCGGATTTTGTGTCATCGACGGATTGGTCATTAGCTCGTTGTATGGAATAGGCCACAGCAATTGATAGGTTTGGCTGTCACTCAGACCGAAGATAGGAGGACATGACGGCTGCATTTTTAAAAATAATCTGGCTCACTTCAATGAGCACCGGCATGGCTTGCAGACCGTTCAGAGCGGCGGTATGTACGGAAACCAACATTGTGTTTTCGGCTAAAGACAAACGGGCATGTCGCGGAAGCGGACACACCCGTTTTAGTGGCTTAAATATTCAAATTGAGTTTATCCACTTCCGTCACGTCGCGCTGAACAATTTTGCCTTGACTGTTCACCACCATGGCGGAGGGGACATAGCGCAGTCCGAACGTGCCGACCAGAGGAGAATTGAAGGATTGACGGTCACAGATGACGGGATAGTTCACATCAATCTGCTGTAACTGTTTGCGCAAGCCTCCGCGATCCACATCGAGCGAAACGAGCAAGACTTCAAAGGGATTGCCTGCCGCGTCCAACTTCTTTTTAAGTTCTTTCAGGAAGGTTCTCGAATCGGGCGTCCAGAATCCGACTGCCACAACGAGGAGTTTCTTGCCTTCAAAGTCTTTCTGCGTCACCTGTTTTCCCTCAGTGGTCTCTGCAGAAAATTCGGGAAGTTGCTCGCCGACGCCGTTCATGAAGATGGGTTGATAGAAGTTCCAGAGATAGTTGACGGCATAGTTCTTCGGCTGTGCTTTGTGCAGCGTCTGAAGCATTTCCATGGAGAGTTTCACGTTCTTCTGCCTGGACGTGGCGAAGTAGGCTTTGAAGACAGCCACCGCCGCCATGGTTTCGGCATGCTGACGTATGAACTGTTCTGCTGCCAAGAAACGGTTGGCTTCTGACTTTCCGATTTGGTCGGTTCGGAAGTCGGTCAGGAGTTCATTTTCTTCGGTGCCGGTGATTTTGGCTTCCCCGACGCGGGAAGCATCGCCTTTCATTTTGATGGTCTTTCCCGGCTCGAGAATGACGTGGGACTGCGTGAAGTTCGGATAGAGCAAGGAGGCGAGGACGGGGCGGAGGAGTTTGCGCTCATAGACAAACTCACCGTCTTGGATGCGAATGGTGTCGACTCCCTCGAAGCCGCCTTCGTCGCTGTAGATGTAGAACTCAGCGTCGTTGATGTTTTCCAGTTTTCCTTCAAATCTCACTCTGTCTTTTCCCACACCGCAGGCTGTGAGCAGGAGAGAGGTTGCCAGAAGGAGAGCGGTAGATAAGGTTTTCATAAGATTAGATGGTTGAAAAGAGGAAAAGACACGGAAGGATGCAGAAAGCGCTTGGCGTTCTCATCCTTCCGTGTAGTGATGTGTCAAAAGCAGGCTTTTATTTGACCAGACTTTGGAAGGAGGAATCGTTGAAGAGATTCACAAATTCCAGGTCGCGTGATGCTCTTTCTTTATAAGTTGGGTCTTTCTCAAAGGCTTGTTTCAAGAATCCCACCACTTCGTTGTCGCGATTGGTGCGAGCGGCGACGATGGCTTTGAGATAGGCGGTGGTGGCGTCGGGACGTGCCACAGCGTTCAAGGTGTTGAGCGCCTCGGCATAGTCTTTGTTCAGAATCTGAGCGAGGGCGGCGGTGTTGGTTTTCTTTCCTTTGAGGGTGGAGGCTGCTTGTACGTAGTTTCCGGAAGCAAGCATCATGTTACCCGCCAGTTCGTTGTAGTTTCCTGCCGTGGTGGCTTTGGCGAGGAAGCTCTGAGCCTTGTCGTTTTCACCGCTGACGAGAGCCACGAGTGCCTGGTTGGCGTTCACCTCGGTGGCATCACCCTTCAAATTTGCTGCTTTCTCGAGCCAAGATTTTGCTTCGTTCAGCTGTCCGTTTTCGAGGGCGATGGAAGCGAGGTTGTTGAAGGCGCGATAGTCATTGGGATAGAGTTGGGTGGTTCTGAAGTAGATGTCCTTCTGTTCTTTGGTGTCTTCCGTCAGTGTGGCGGCGTAGAGCATCTCCTCGACGGAAAGTTTGGAGGCATCTGTTTTCAGTTGCTCCTGAATTTCATCGTCACTTCTGCCGATGAGGTTGTAGTGGATGGTGAGGCGTGCGCGGCGCAGTTCGGGGAGAATCTCTTTGGCGAGTTCGTCATAGCCTGCAGAAATGTTGCGAATCTGTTTTTCGCGTTCCTCGGGGTCCTGATACATGGAAAGGACTCGAAGGATGATGTCCTTGTCCTGCACGTTGGATGCTTGAAGAAGTTGTTGGAAGCCATCCCAGTCTTCTGCCGTGTAGCGGGTGTCAAGTTCGGTTTCGAGATTGTTCTTCTTCAGGCTCTCGCCGACATATTTTTTGGAAGATTGCTCACGTTTCTGTGCCAGCGCAGTGTTCACTTTCATTGAGCCGTCGGGGGAGGCGTAGGCTGACACTTCAATGTTGTCAAGCATGTAGCCTTTCTGGTCGGCTTTGATGTCGCGAAGCGTCTGAAGGAATTCCTGAACGGAGGTTCCTTTGATTTCGCTGGTGCGGATGTTGGCTTGATTGATGAGATATTTGATTTGTGCCTCTTTGGTTTGTTGGATGGCATATTGATAGGCATCGGCAGCCATTTCGGTGGTAGAGGTCCACGCTGCTTTCTTGGCGAGGTCTGCGGTGGCAACGACGCCGTTGGCAACCTTGACTTCGGGAACGTTCACTTCTTTCTTCCCGAGGCGAGCCTTGAAGGTGAGATAGAGTTCGCTCTTCTGCATGGCTTCCACATAGGAGAAGGTGTTTCTCATCGTGTAGTTCCCACCGAGTCTGTAGCTTATCTCCTGATAGTTATCCATCACTTTTTCGCCCTGGAAGGTGGTTCCCTGTCCGACAGCTTCGCCTCCTTGGTAGCGAAGCACGGGGGTGACTGTGACGACAGCTTTTTTCTTCATATACTTTTCGGGGAAGCGTCCGTTGATGGTCACGGGCACTTGACCGCCTACCATCTCCATCGGAGAGGGAGTCACGGTGAAGTTGTCTGCGGTCAGTTCACCAAGTTTTCCACACGAAGTTAGCATCAGCGTGCCTGCCAAAGCAAGCGTAAGGTTTTTTTGAATCTGCATGTCTTATAATATATGGTATATAAGTTTTTCGTATTTTTCCATGCCTGAAGCGGCAACGATTCTCCGGACGTTTTTGACGAAGAAGGGAGTCTTCCGACCAACCGAGTGCAAAGTTACACAAAAACGTATGGGGCATTTGTTCACCCCGCTGATTTTTAATGTAATTTGGGAATAAGTCGCTGCGTCAAATGCCCTTGGTCATTCGTTTAGGGCTTTGCGCTTGATTTTTCACGCTTGCTCACCCAGTTTCCGGCACCATTTGCCGCCCGCCATGCAATAGGCGCCGAGCAACAGGAAGGGGATGCTGAGAAGTTGTCCCTGGTCGAGACCGATGAACTGCTGCATCTGAACTTCCCAAGGTTCTTGCACCTCTTTGCAGAACTCCACGATGAAGCGGAAAGCGAAGATGGAGGCGAGACACCAACCGAAGAAGTAGCCCGTACCGACCTTCTGCGGCAACCTGCGATAGAGCGCGATGCCGATGAAGAAAATGAGCAAATAGGCGAGTGCTTCATAGACCTGGGCAGGATGACGCGGGAGTAAATCTCCATTGTGAACGAAGACGAAGCCATAGTCGCTTTGCGTGAACTTGCCCACAATTTCGGAGTTCATGAGGTTGCCGATTCGAATGAAGCAGGCAGCAATCGGCGTGGCGATGCCGATGTTGTCGAGCACACGCATGAGATTGATTTTCGTTTTTCTGACATAAAGCCACAGCGCAACCATCAGCCCAAGCGTACCGCCGTGGGAAGCAAGGCCGGCGAAACCGGTGAAACGCCAAAAGCCCGCGGAGTCTTGTTTCATCGGCAGGACGATTTCAAGCGGATGGGCGAGAAAATAAGCGGGCTCGTAGAAGAGACAGTGCCCGAGGCGCGCGCCGACGATGATGCCGACGAAGCAGTAGAGGAAGAGCGGCTCAAACTTGTCCTCCGCAATTTTTTGCTTCTTGTAGAGGTAATAGGCGGTCATGTAGGACAGCGCCAAACCGATGCACCAACAGAGACCGTACCAACGCACGCTGAACGGTCCAACGCTGAAGGCTTCCACTGAGGGATTCCAGAAAATCATGGGAACAAGTGATTTAATGTTGGGGAGTTCTGAAAATTATGAAACAAGGGAGGCTCATGAGAAAGTGCTCACGTCTTGGTGGCTTCCGACCACTGATGAATCGTAGAAACCGTTCCACATGAAGCCAATAAAACCCTTTCAGACATTAAAGCGGAAGTGCATGATATCTCCGTCTTGCACGACATATTCTTTGCCTTCCACGTGAAGCAGACCGGCGTCGCGCACGGCGGCTTCAGAGCCAAGGCGGACGTAGTCTTCATATTTGATGACCTCGGCACGGATGAAGCCTTTCTCAAAGTCAGTGTGAATGACACCGGCGCACTGAGGCGCTTTCCAGCCTCGGCGATAGGTCCAAGCCTTCACTTCCATCTCGCCGGCAGTAATGAAGGTCTCGAGTTCGAGCATGTCGTAGGCGGCTTTGATGAGACGATTGCAACCGCTCTCTTCCAAGCCGGCGTCTTGCAGGAACATCTGACGTTCTTCGTAGGTCTCCAACTCGGCGATGTCTGCCTCAGTCTGTGCGGCAAGCACGAGCACTTCGGCGTTTTCGTCTTTCACCGCCTCGCGCACCTCTTCGACATAGTGGTTGCCGGTGGCGGCAGAGGCTTCATCGACGTTGCAGACGTAGAGGACAGGCTTAGAGGTCAACAGGAAAAGTCCCTTTGCAGCCTTGATTTCTTCCTTGGTTTCAAACTGCACGGAGCGGGCGCTTTTGCCCTGCAGCAGGGCTTCGCGATAGGCGAGCAGCACCTCATATTCAATCTTTGCCGTCTTGTCGCCGCCAACTTGCGCAATTTTCTCAACGCGTTTGATGCGGTTCTCAACGGTTTCCAGGTCTTTCAACTGCAATTCCGTGTCAATGATTTCTTTGTCGCGAACGGGGTTCACGCTTCCATCGACGTGCACGACGTTTCCATCGTCAAAACAGCGGAGCACGTGGATGATGGCATCCGTCTCTCGGATGTTGCCGAGAAACTGGTTGCCGAGTCCTTCGCCCTTGGAGGCTCCTTTCACCAAGCCGGCAATATCGACGATTTCAACCGTAGTGGGAACGATTCGCCCTGGATGAACGAGTTCAGCAAGTTTGTTCAGACGTTCGTCGGGCACGGTGATGACGCCGACGTTGGGTTCAATGGTGCAGAAGGGGAAATTGGCAGACTGTGCCTTTGCATTGCTCAGACAATTGAAAAGAGTGGACTTTCCGACATTAGGAAGTCCGACGATGCCGCATTGTAAACTCATGAAAATTTTGGTTGTTACTTGTTTTGAACTGCAAAGTTAGCGATTCTCTGCGGATTAACATCATTTGCTCCCTGCCTCTTTCATCTGTCACCTTCACGGGAGAGGCTTTCAGGGGTGTCCCAACACTTCCCCTGCAGTCTCTTACACTGTTTTGAGGTCATTAGGCAGAGTATTGACGGTATCAAATCGGCGTCAAGTAGGTGTCATTTGTTTTCTACAAAGTACGAAAACGCAGAGAATCCGGACAAGACGGCTGATTTCGGATGGTTACGCGGCAGACGAGATTTTGTACGCAAAGAATGAGTTTGAAGCACGAGGGTGTATCAAAATGCACATTTTTGGGGCTTCCCCCTCGAAGGTGCGTCAGAATGGCTAAGATGCAAGGCGCTGAGGATGAGGGCGCAGGAAGTGTACTGAAGTAGATGACAAAGCCCGAATCCGATAGCAACGAAGCAGATTGGCTATTATGACACACCGCCGTGCAAGCAACAAAAAACCTCCCACTTTTCGGTGGAAGGCTTTAGTCCTATTGGGTAATCTGTAAAAAAGGAATCAAGCAAGTTTGCCCACGTGAGAAGCCACGCTACTCTTGATGTTAGCGGCTTTGTTCTTGTGAATGATGTGGTTCTTTGCAAGTTTGTCGAGCATCTTCTGCACTTTGGGGAGAAGTTCTGCTGCAACTGCCTTGTCCGTGGTGGCACGGAGGACACGAACAGCATTACGCGCGGTCTTAGCGTAATATCTGTTGTGGAGTCTGCGCGCTGCAGACTGGCGGATACGTTTTACAGATGATTTGTGGTTTGCCATTTTAATTCTTTCTTTTTTATTGAGTAGTCCCTAGGAGAGTCGAACTCCTCTTTAGAGAATGAAAATCTCTCGTCCTAACCGATAGACGAAGGGACCAATTTTGTGTGCTCTCACGCCTTTCGGTCGTAATTGCGAGTGCAAAAGTACGGTGTTTTTTTGAACCAGCAAATATTTCCCTTACTTTTTTTGCAAAATATCGTATTTTTGTGCGGAAGAAGCGGGTGCAGGGGTGGTTTTCGGTGGTTTTTCGTGCTACTTCCGCGTTTTTTGCGTTTTTTCGCGGCGCTGCCGCGAACGCACTCCGGAATCCGTTTCTTAGACCATATTATATACGCATTACTCCTTATTATATATATACGCGACATGAAGAGCAAAGCGATTGTGCTGCACGTTAGGAAATATGGCGATGATGCGCTCATCGTCGATGTGCTGACCGAGAAGGCAGGCTGCGTTGGGATGATGGTTCGCATCAGTCGTTCGCGCCGCGCCGCCATACGCCACAGTCTGTTCCAGCCCTTGGCGCTGTTGGAGTTGGAGTGGCGGGAGCGAAACAGTGATGCGTTGGTGCGTCCGCAAGCAGTAGCCTCAGCCTTCCCCTACTCTTCCCTCCCCTTCCATCCGCACAAATCCGCCATCGCACTCTATCTGGCTGAGTTCCTCTTTCATGCCGTGCGCCACGAGCCGGACACGGAGACGCTGTTTCAATACGTTGAAAAGTCGCTGCAATGGTTGGACGCCTGCGAAGAGGGCTTTGCGAACTTCCACCTGGTCTTTTTGCTCTATCTGACACAGTTCCTCGGTTTCCGACCGGAGGCACGCACCTATCACCCTAACTGCTGGTTTGACCTGCGCTCCTCCGTGTTTTGTTCATCACAACCGTTGCACCCCGACTTTTTGAAGCCGGAGGACGCGGCACTCGTGCCCAAACTGCTTAGAATGAAATATTCCAACATGCGCTTCTTCCGCTTCAATGGAGCAGAGAGGAGTCGCCTGCTGGAACAAATTGAACACTACTACCAACTGCACGTGGCGGGATTTCCCGACACGGGGTCTTTGGAAATCTTCCGCTCACTTTTTTGAGGTACTTCCCAAAACGACTCAGAACCTAATGCGAAGCATGCCGCGAATGCCCCACTTCTTCGTGCCGGGATAGTGGTAGTTCACACGATAGACACCCTCAATGTGGAAAATCTTGAAGATGTTGTGGATGCCCGCCATGACTTCTACGTAAGGCACTTTCTTGTCCATAATCTTTGAAATGGGCTCGTAGGAGTCCGGACCGTAAAAGTGACCGGGGAAGAAGAGCATCCTCGACTCGTCGGCGTTGCGGAGAAGATAGGGGTTATTCTTCTTTGACAGCGTACCCCAAAGCACATTGCAGCCGATGTATTCTCTCCACTTCAAACGACGAATGAGGGGAATGCGGTTCAGTATCTTGCCATTCATGTCCCACGAAAACATGAGAGAGGCGTAGCGGTCGTTGAGGAACTCCATGTTGTCAATCATGCAGAACGTGTTATCCTCCATGATGTAGGAGAGATTGGCTGCAGGCATGATGAGCAAAGGGAAGGGCACCTTGTCCCACTGCACACCGCCGCGAAGGTCGCAGTCAATCTTTCCCCACGAACCGAGCCAAAAGCGCTTGTATATGCCGGCTTCGGTGAAGTTGTAGGTGTAGGTTGCCCGTCCGAAATCGTAGAGACCGACGGAATGGCTTAGGGAAAGTTTCGGAGCATCGTGATTGGTGGCGATGCGCCGCTGTTTGGTGTTCATCCAATTGACGCCGGGCTGATAGGTGACGCCAATTTTCAAATCGGAGGTGCGGAGGCTGTGATAGTTGTCTGCCGGATCTCCGAAGACGTTGCCCGCGGTGAGGGGGCGGTAGAACAGCGCTGCCGTCGGAGTGTCTTTGGTGGTGCGCACCTGCATCGTATAGCGCAAGCCGTTTCCCCACTCTTTGTCCCAAGTGAGGCGGAGCGTGTTGAAATACATCATGTGGTCCACCGTGGTCCACTTGAAGGAGGTGAAAACGTTGTCCTTGTCTGTGGGAAGGAACTTGTCGGAAGGCGACATGACGTCGTTGGTGAAGGTGAACGTCAAATTATTGACCGGGAACTCGCGGGGCAGATAGGCTTTCTCATTGAAAGACCACGTCACCTCTCCCATGCCCTTCGGACGATTATCCTTGAAGCCATAGGCAATATATCCCTTCAGGAAAAGATGCTTGTGAAGGTTGGCGGTGGTTTGAGCGGAGGCTCTCAAACGCAGACCGTCCACAAAGTTCTGGGAAATGATGGTGTTCACAGGTCCGATGTCCACCTTGGAGGGCTTCTTCGGGTCGGTGCTGGTCTCCACGAAGTTTTCGATGAAAGCCTTCAAGACCCAAAGAATCGGCTTGAAACCTTTGACCCTCTGAAGTTTCGCCATAAAAGCGTCCAAGCCGGACTCCGACTTCGTCAAACTGTCGGGGCGGTGGGTCTGCCAGAACAGTTTGTCCTTCATTTGCGCATCAGGTTTGGTGTGGACGCTCCCCTTGAAACGGAACTCCTTCTCGGGCAGCGGGTCAAAGGAGAAGTTGCTGTAGTTGGTGGTTCGTCGCACCATGAGCTTCTGCAAAAAACTTGCGACTTTGATTTGAACAAGCATGTCGTCCTTCACCAAGACCTGCTCACCGGAGGGCAGTTGCCGAAAGTCTTGAATGATGCGCATGCTTTCCACAAAATTCACGTCCGACTTCTTCGGAATGCCTATGTCGGTACGCCGAACGCGGTAGGTGCTGTCTGCAACGATGTAGATGCTGCCGGAGAAACCAAAGTCCTGCGGATTGTTGGGTGTGAAGTCCACTTGAATGCACTTGTCCTTCCCTACCATCAACGTGTCAACCAAGAAATACCGATAAAACGAGATGGCGTTGTCGCCAATCGGGCTCATGAAACGATGTTGCAGCAGTCGCACATCATTCGTATAGATATCCACGTCGGTGAAGCAGTCCTTAATCATGTCCGTCAGAATGTCGCCCGTGCTGAAGAAGTTGTTAAGTCCTGTGTTCTGTGCTCCAAGGATGATGCTCTTCTGCGACTTTGGCGTCTTGCGGAAGATTTCGCGACTGACGGTTTCATCGACGGAGATGGGCAGAATGAGGCGACCGGTCTCATTGCATACTTCAACATGCTCTTTCAAGAACGGAAGACGCTTGAACTTTCCTTCCTCAAAGACTTTCTCAGTCACGTCGTTGAGAGCGAAGAGCATCTTGGTGTATTTGTCAATGGAATAGAAGTCATGGCGTTTCAAGTCATTGTTGCCCTTGGCTGCAATCACTTTTTTCATGAACTCCACCGCCGGATTGTTTTTCCTTGAATATTTCTTCTTGCGTCCGACAACTTCGGCTGTTCCAAGGTCACTTTCCGTGGACTTAAGTTTTACGACCAAAGAATCCATGCCCGGCGTCACCATGATGGTTACGGGTTGATAGCCGAGCATTGAAATCCTATACTTCCCCGCCCTCCACGGAATGGAAAACCTTCCTTGCAGGTCGGTGGTCACTGTTTTCTTTTCCCCCAGCCTCACCACGTTCGCCAGCGGAATCACTTCGCCGGTTCTGAAATCCACAACTTTCCCTGACAACCGGGTCTGTGCACCGACTGCCAGAGAAAGCGTGAGGAGAAAAAAGAGGGAAAGAAGTTTTTTCATTCGGTAAAGTGCGGGTCAATCGATTTCTTCGTCTGCCTCGTAGCCGCCCATTTCTCGGATGGCATTTTTGAGCATGACATACTGTTTGAAGAGATGATTGACGGGGATTTCTCCTTCTTCGTAGTTGTGCATCGGACTCTTCAAGAAGAAAGAGAGGAAACGTTGCGTGCCAAAGCGACCTTTGCGTGCAGCGAGGTCTGTCAGCAAGACGAGGTCAAGCACGAGCGGAGCGGCGAGAATGGAGTCGCGACAGAGGAAGTTAATCTTGATTTGCATCGGATAGCCCATCCAGCCAAAGATGTCGATGTTGTCCCAGCCCTCCTTGTTGTCGCCACGAGGCGGATAGTAGTTGATTCGTACTTTATGGTAATAGTCGGCATATAGGTCGGGCTGTTCTTCAGGTGTCAAGATGCTTTCGAGCGTGGAGAGTTTCGAAACCTCTTTGGTGTGGAAGTTGGCGGGTTCGTCCAACACGAGACCGTCGCGATTGCCAAGAATGTTCGTGGAGAACCATCCGTTCAGCCCTAAGCAGCGCGTTCCGATGATGGGAGCAAAGCCGGACTTGACGAGCGTCTGCCCGGTCTTGAAGTCTTTTCCCGCAATCGGCATTTTGGTTTTCTCTGCGAGTTCCCACATGGCGGGAATATCCACCGTGGTGTTCGGTGCCCCCATGATGAAGGGAGCACCTTCGAGGAGAGCAGCGTAGGCGTAGCACATAGAGGGAGCAATGCGGTCGGTGTCGTTGGCGTCAAGTGCTTTCTCAAATGCAGCGAGGGAACCGTGAACGGTTTCGTCCACCGGCACATAGATTTCCGTGGACGCTGCCCAAATCACGACAATTCTGTCGCAGTCATTCTCCTTCTTGAAACGGCGGATATCCTCGCGGAGCGCTTCAACCATCTCACGACGGGTGGCGCAGTCTTTGACGTTGTCACCGTCAAGGCGGGAAGCATATTTGCGATCAAACGCTGCTTTCATCGGACGAATGGCGAGAAGCTCGTCGCGCACCGGCTCAATATCCTTTGCCTTGAGCACCTCGGCTTCCACCGCACTCTCGTAGGCGTTGGCGGGATAAACATCCCACGCACCGAAAACCATGTCGTCCAAAGAGGCGAGAGGGACAATCTCACCGTAGTGCAAATACTTCTTGTCTTTGCCACGACCCACGCGAATTTTGTCATACTGGGTCATGGAGCCGACAGGCTTTGCCAGACCTTTGCGTGTCATCAAGACACCCGTGATGAATGTCGTGCTGACTGCTCCGAGTCCCACGCACATCACACCTAACTTTCCTTTTGCTTGTTCCATATTATATTTACTGTTAACTCACAAAAACTTTTCGCACACAAAACGTGCTTTGCTTTACAAACCGCAAAAGAAGAGAATGTTTTGCAAGCAAACAAAAGTTTTAGTTTAAGAAAACTGAAATTTAAGAACTAGTTTTACAAGCTGACGGATTTAGACCAATGGTTGGGTCAAATCCGTCATTCCGAGGGCGAAATCAAACCGTCATTTTGAGAGCGAAATAAATCCCAAGGCTTTGTTCTCCTCAGCCTCCATCACTTCGCGTTCACCGGGACCTTTGTCGTTGATGCCGCAAAGGTGGAGCACGCCGTGAATGATGACGCGATGAAGTTCTTCCTCGTAGGTCTTTCCAAACTTCTCGGCGTTGGAACGCACCGTGTCAAGGCTGATGAAAAGGTCACCGCTGATGCTGTCACCTTCGCAATAGTCAAAGGTAATGATGTCGGTGAAATAGTCGTGACCTAAATACTGCACGTTTACTTCAAGGATTTTCGGATCGTCGCAGAAGATGTAGGCAATCTCGCCGACCTTCTTGCCAAACGAGGCTGCCACTTGCCGAATCCACGCAGATGTTTGGCGGCGCGGAATCTTCGGCATCCTGACGTTGATGGTCTGATAACTTATCATATATAATATGGTGTATGAAAATGCCGCTGCCGAGCGCGTCAATCAAAGAGCCCCGGTGTGTAGCCGGGCAACTGCTGCGGCGTAATGCCGAGGTGTTGGTATGCCAGCGGCGTCACCTCACGTCCTCTCGGCGTGCGTTTGATGAAACCTTCTTGGATGAGGAATGGTTCATAGACTTCCTCGAGCGTGCCGGGATCCTCGCCGATGGCGGTAGCAATGGTGGTGATGCCGACGGGACCTCCTTTGAACTTGTCGATGATGGTCATGAGAATCTTGTTGTCCGTGCGATCTAGACCATACTTGTCAATATTCAAAGCTTCGAGCGCAAAGCGAGCGATGTCCATGTCAATCTTTCCGGAACCTTTCACCTGTGCAAAGTCTCTCACCCTTCGCAGCAACGCATTGGCGATTCGCGGCGTACCTCTTGAACGCCCGGCAATCTCGCCTGCCGCCTCCACGACGATGGGCACTCGGAGAATGTCTGCCGAACGGAGCACAATTTTCGTCAGCGTTGCGACGTCATAGTATTCAAGATGCAAATTGATTCCGAAACGAGCGCGGAGCGGTGCGGTGAGGAGTCCGCTTCGTGTGGTGGCTCCGACGAGGGTGAAGGGACTGAGGTCTATTTGAATGCTTCGGGCAGAAGGACCTTTGTCGAGCATGATGTCAATGCGGTAGTCCTCCATGGCGGAGTAGAGATATTCTTCCACCACGGGAGAAAGGCGATGAATCTCGTCGATGAAAAGGACATCGTTGGGTTCAAGGCTGGTCAGCAGTCCCGCGAGATCACCGGGCTTGTCCAGCACAGGACCGGAAGTGAGTTTGAACCCTACACCGAGCTCGTTGGCAATGATGTTGGAAAGCGTGGTTTTGCCGAGTCCCGGAGGTCCGTGGAGCAAGGTGTGGTCCAGTGGCTCGTGGCGCATTTTTGCAGCCTCCACAAAGATGCGGAGATTCTCCACGACTTTCTGCTGTCCGCTGAAATCATGGAAGCGCAACGGACGGAGCGCGTTTTCATAGTCTCGCTCCGACGTGGGCGGCGCGCTTTGTTCTTGTCTGATGTCAAAAGTGTCTTCTTGCATGAGACTGCAAATTTACCCCTTGATTTGGATAGTACAAAAGAAACGGTTCAGAATTGCCTGCGGAAGGGGTGGTTGATGCGTCAAAAAGGAGATTCTTTTTCCATTTTCTGCCCTTTCAAAGGACTGCGCTCGGTGTTTGCACAATTTGCACCTTAGAAAATTGTAACTTTGCGCCGAATTATCTTCTCATCTTTCGATCCGCCTCGTCTGAGGCGAACGGAACAGAATTCTCTACACCATGGTTTTGAACTACATTTGGATTGCATTCTTCCTCATTGCCTTTGTCATTGCCTGCATCAAACTTGTGTTCCTGGGCGACACGGAGGTGTTTCCTGCCATCATGAACTCCACGTTTGAAACAGCAAAGACAGGTTTTGAGATTTCACTCGGTCTGACGGGCGTTCTTTCGCTCTGGCTGGGCATCATGAAAATCGGCGAGAAGGGCGGTTTGATTCAGGCGATGGCTCGTCTGCTGAGTCCCGTCTTGACGCGCCTCTTTCCGGAAATTCCACGCAACCACCCCGTTTTCGGCAACATCTTCATGAACATTGCCGCCAACATGCTCGGACTGGACAACGCGGCAACACCGCTCGGTCTGAAAGCGATGGAGAGGTTGCAGGAACTGAACGTGAAGAAGGACACGGCGTCAAATTCAATGATTATGTTCCTCGTGCTCAACACCTCCGGTCTGACCATCATTCCGGTGAGCATTTTGGTCTATCGTGCACAAATGGGCGCCGCCCAACCGACAGACGTATTCATTCCCATCCTGCTTGCCACGTTCTTTTCCACCTTAGCGGGCATAGTGGTGACTTCAATCTATCAGCGCATCAATCTCTTTCAGCCCGTTCTTTTAGCCGTTCTCGGCGGCATGAGTTTGTTCGTCGCCGCTTTGATATGGGGAGTCGGACAGTTGAGTTCTGCTTCTCTGGATCTTTGGGGCACAAACGTGGCGAACATTCTGCTTTTCTCCATCATCACGATGTTTCTCGTTTCGGGAATGAGGGCGAAGATAAATGTCTATGACGCTTTCATTGAAGGCGCAAAGGACGGATTCCAGACTGCCGTCCGCATCATCCCTTACCTCATCGCCATTTTGGTGAGCATCGGGGTCTTCCGTGCCTCCGGTGCAATGGACTGGCTCGTGGAAGAGATGAAATGGCTGATTTCGCTGATCGGCATTGACACGCAGTGGGTCGGCGCCCTGCCCACGGCACTCATGAAGCCGCTTTCGGGAGGCGGTGCCCGCGGCATGATGGTCGATGCCATGACTACATTTGGAGCGGACTCCTTTGTGGGAAGGCTTTCTTGCATTTTCCAAGGTTCCACCGACACCACGTTCTACATTCTCGCCGTCTATTTTGGCTCTGTCGGCGTCACTCGCACTCGTCACGCGGTGGCTTGCGGTCTCCTCGCGGACCTTGCGGGCGTCATCGCCGCCATCCTGCTTTGCTACCTCTTCTTCTGATTTACCAACCATCCCATGTCCCAAACTGCTTCCTCCTCTTCCGCGCCGGCTTCTTCCATGAAAGCCCTGGCAAAAGACACTGCCGTCTATGGCCTTTCCAGCATCATTGGCCGTTTCCTAAACTATTTGCTCGTGCCGCTCTACACCGCGAAACTCTCCGCGGCATCCGGCGGCTACGGCATCATCACGGAGGTCTATAGTTACGTCGCCCTGCTGCTTGTCCTGCTGACCTTCGGAATGGAAACGACTTTCTTCCGCTTCGTGAACAAAGAGGAAGAGGAGCCGATGCGGGTCTATTCGACGACGCTGCTGACCGTCGGTCTCGTCGGCATAGCCTTCATTGCTGTCATCATGGGCTTTCTGAACCCTATTTCGGAGTTCATGGACTATGCTTCGCATCCGGAATACATTGCGACGATGGCTGTCTGCGTGGCAATTGATGCCTTTCAGTGCATTCCGTTTGCCTTCTTGCGCTATCGCCGGAAAGCCATCAAGTTTGCTTCGCTCAAACTGTTCTTCATCGTGTTGAACATCTCGCTCAATCTGCTGTTCTTTGTGGCTCTTCCCTGGCTCTACGAAATGTCGGAAATCCACGATTTCATCGCACTTTTCTACAGTCCTTCCGTCGGAGTCGGCTATGCTTTTTTCATCAACCTCTTCTGCACGGCGTTCATCACGTTGTTCTTCCGCAAAGAACTGACCGGCTTTCGCTACGTGCTTGACACGCGCCTCCTGCGCCGGATGTTATCCTACGCCTGGCCCATCCTCGTGCTCGGCATCGCCGGCATCCTCAACCAAACTGCCGACAAAATGATTCTGCCTCGTGTCTTGGGCGGAGAAGAGGGCAAAGTGCAACTCGGCATCTACGGTGCCTGCGCAAAAATCGCCATGATAATGGCAATGATTACGCAAGCCTTCCGCTACGCCTACGAGCCGTTCGTCTTCGGAAAGCAAAAGGACAAGGACAATCGCGAGACCTACGCCAAGGCGATGAAATACTTCCTCATCTTCACGCTACTGGCTTTCCTCATGGTCATGGCTTACATGGACATCTTGAAACACATCATTGCGCCGGACTACTGGGACGGCTTGCAGGTCGTGCCCATCGTCATGGCTGCCGAAATCATGATGGGAATCTATTTCAACCTTTCGTTTTGGTATAAACTCATCGACAAAACCATCTGGGGCGCATGGTTCTCGGGCATTGGCTGCGCAGTCTTGATTGCCGTGAACATCATCTTCATTCCTAAATATGGATATATGGCTTGTGCCTGGGCAGGCTTCGCGGGCTACGCCACGGCAATGCTCTTGAGTTATGTGGTCGGTCAGCGTTACTATCCCGTCCGCTATCCGTTGAAGAGCATGGCTATTTATGTCGTTCTAACCGTCTTTTTCTTCGTTTGCATCCGCCTCTCGGGCGAATATGTGGAGAACGTATTCCTTCGTCTGCTCTGCAACACGGCTTGCATTGCCTTGTTCGCCGCCCACGTGCTCTATCATGACTTCCCCGTCTCGCGCATTCCGGTCATCGGAAAATTCTTTAAGAAGAAATAAGGGCGCTTCTCCGCTCCTTGAACCTTGAACTTCCCAAAATCTCCGTTTTCATCGGCATGGAATTCACTTTGTCTCATCAAGAAGCCACGCTTCCCTGCGGGCTGAAAATCATCTTTGAACCCCACGCTTCCCGAGTGGTTCACTGCGGCTTCGTCGTCAAAGCCGGCACACGCAACGAACGCACCGAGGAATCAGGAATGGCGCACTTTCTGGAACACATCAGTTTCAAAGGCACGCACCGCCGCAGAGCCTACCACATCACAAACGGCTTGGAGCGCGTCGGCGGCGACCTCAACGCCTTCACGACGAAACAGGAAACTGTCTATTATGCCACCGTGCTCCGGGAGGACTATGCGCGTGCCGCAGACCTGCTCAGCGACATCGTTTTCCACAGTACGTATCCGCAGGGCGAAATCACGAAAGAAATAGAGGTGATTTGCGATGAAATCGAGAGTTATCGGGACTCGCCCTCCGAAATCATCTTTGACGAGTTTGAAAGTCTAATGTATCCGAACCAGCCGCTCGGTCGTGACATCTTGGGAGAAGCGGAGCGACTTCGGACTTATGTCACCGCCGATGCCGAGGCGTTCGCCCGCCGATTCTATCGCCCGGAGAACGTCATCTTCTTTGTCTATGGCGACTTGGACTTTCGCCACATTGTCCGCGGCATGGAACGACTGCTTCCCGCCTCGGACTTCGCTCATCTTCCACCCAGACCTGACGATGCGCAGCCTGTGGCCCGTCCTCGCCTCTGCGGCATCGAGAGAGTGGTAAGAAAGGACACACACCAAGCACACGTGCTGATTGGCGCACCGACCTTTGGCGGCAGTGACCCGCGCCGTTTTGCCTTGATACTCCTCAACAACATGCTGGGCGGACCGGGAATGAACTCGCGATTGAACCTTTCGCTTCGAGAACGGGCAGGACTTGTCTATTCGGTGGATTCCTATCTCAACACCTACCCGGACACGGGATTTTGGAACGTCTATTTTGGCTGCGATGCCAAAGATGTCAAACGCTGCCGCCGACTGCTGATGCAGGAGTTGCGGAAGTTCATTGAGAAACCTCTCACCCCGACTCAACTTGCCGCAGCGAAGAAACAACTCTGCGGACAAATCGGCATTTCCTCTGAATCGGCGGAAAACTATGCGCTCGCCATGGGCAAGACCTTTGCTCACTTCGGCACACACCGCGACATTGCGAACCTCATCGAAGCACTACAGGGGGTCACCGCCGAGGAGATGCAGCGCGTGGCAGCGGAGGTCTATGACGAAAGCAGACTGACCACGCTCATCTATCAATAAGTTTTTCTTCCGTTTCTTGCGGTGAAACCGCATTTTTTCATTCCCTATCTCATGTCTAAACTCTCTTCGCGCCTCATCAAAGAGACTGCCCGGCGAATCGGGTTCTCTGCCTGCGGCTTGGCTCACCCCGGACCGCTCCCCGCTTGGCGCGAAGCGGAATGGAGACGATTCTTGTTGGAAGGGCGTCACGCCGAGATGAACTATCTGGAGAAACACTTGGAGAAACGACTGAATCCGTGCTTGCTCTTGGACGGTGCCCGCACCATGGTGTGCGTCGCACTGAACTATGCCCACTCCCTCGCCCCACTGAGAGACGAAACGCCCGATGAAAACGAAGAAAATGAATGGAAATTGGCTCGCTATGCCTACGGCGACGACTACCATGACGTGATGAAACAGAAACTGCGGCTCTTCCTTCACGAACTCGGACTTGAGGAGGGAGCCGAGGCAAGAGTCTTTGCAGACACGGCACCCATCGATGAGAAGTTTTGGGCGATGCGTGCAGGACTGGGTGCCATCGGACGAAACACACAACTCATCCTACCCCAAGCGGGCTCCTACTTTTTCTTAGGGGAAATGCTACTAACGGCAGAGGCTGACGCCTACGATGACACTGCCGCCCACGCTGCTGCAAAGAACGTTCCACTTGCGCTTTGCGGGAACTGCCGTGCCTGCATTGAAGCCTGTCCGACAAAGGCTTTGGACGGAAAAGGCGGAATGGATGCGGGACGATGTCTTTCTTATCTGACCATTGAGCACCGCGGCGCTCTGCCTCCGGGCACGGGTTTCGCCATGAAGGATTGCTTCTACGGCTGTGACCGCTGCGCCGAGGCGTGTCCGTGGAACCGACGCTTTGCGCAAGAAACGAACTGCCCGGAGTTGATGCCGCGCCCGGCACTCACGGCGATGCAACGGGAGGACTGGATGAAACTCTCACGGGAGGACTACACCCGGCTCTTCCGAAAAAGTGCGGTGAAAAGGGCAAAATTTGAAGGACTACGCCGAAACATCGATGCACTGACAGAAGAAAACAGTCGCTGACTTTGACACTGTTTTGACGATGTCACCATGACGGCGTATGGCTTCCGGTGTGCGAAACTTTTATCGGACAGCAACCACAAAAACTGTGCCGCACTTTTTGGGGTGGGCACAGTTTAGGGCGTTTCCTGGAAAGAATGAAACGAGGTTTACTTCAGTTCTTTCACGAGATAAATGTAGGTCGGAAGGTGGTCGGAATAGCCGTTGAGCCAGGTTCCGCCGGCGTGGGTGCGGAGGGGACTGCCTTTGTAGCGTCCGTCCTGCTGGAAGAGGTAGTCACGGATGAAAATTTCATGACGGTAGAACTTCAGCGTGCTGCGGTCATTTCCGAGAAGGTTTCCGGTGAAGACGATTTGGTCAAACAGATTCCATTTGCCGTCGTAGAGGAGGGTTCCCTGTCCGAGTTTGTAGAGTGTATCATACCACGGATTGTAAAGGTCACCGGGATTCTTGACGTCTTTTGTTTTGCTCTTGCAGCCAAGCTGCTCGGTCATACTCTTGTTGCTCGGGTCGTCGTTCATGTCGCCCATGATGACAATCTTGGCAGCCGGATCTTGCTTCATGAGTGCATCTTTGAGACAGCGCACTTGGAATCCGGCACGCTCACGGGCTTCGCTTCCGGCGGCACGAGAAGGCCAGTGGTTCACGATGAAGAACATTCTCTCTCCGGCGAGTTTGCCTTGCATGACGAGAAAGCCGCGGGTGATGTGGGTCGTGTCGCCCTTCAGTTCTTCGTAGGCTTGCACCTGTCCGTTTTCATCCGTGTAGAAGCCGAGGAGGTCGGAGTCAATCTTGCCTTCGGGGTCATAGTAGTAAGGCACGATGAAACTGCGTTCCATCTGGAAGAAGCGGGGATTATAGAGGAACGCGCACTCCACGCCGCGACGGTCCACGCCGGGAAAATCGACGAATTTGTAGCCTCGGTTCTTCAAAGCCGGTTCATTGAGGAGGTCGGAAAGAGCCTTGTCGTTCTCCACCTCGGAGAGTCCGATGACAGCCGGGCCGACAGGAAGTTTGTCCGTGCAGAGTTCGCTGAGCACGCGCGCCATGTTGTGAAGTTTTGCTTCATATTTCATCTTTCCCCAACGATTCTTGCCTTTGGGAAGATACTCGTAGTCATTCTTTCCGGCGTCGTGGACGGTGTCGAAGAGGTTTTCAAGATTGTAGAACGCCACACCGTAGAGCGCAAGTCTTTTCTGCTCAGTGTGATTGACGAAGGAAGAACAAAGGAAGAGAAGTGTGGCGCACAGGGTAAGCCACGGAGTGAACTTTTTCATGATTTGGGATGAACTTATGTTTGCCTTTAAAGATTCAAAAGATGAGAAGACAAGAAGATTCTCGGGATAGGCGAGAAACACGCCGCTCGCAGCGAAGTGCTCAAATGACGCCGCAAAGGTCTATAATTTTTTTTAAACGCAAAGACTCCTCCCGAACTTTCTTGGAAGGAAGGGGTTCGCTGTCGGATGAATCAGCCAAACACCCATCACGTGAATGCGCACCGCCTTCGACAAGAAACCCATCGCCAAGACAAGCCGAACGGCAAGTGGAAACCACTCAACACCATCTTTTTCCTGCCGAAAAGCACGGAAAAGGCGAAATTTCACAGAAACGTAAAGAGTGCGCGATGTTTTTTTAGTACTTTTGCAGCAAATAAATTTTAATTAAGAATGCCCGAACGGTTCTTCACTGTCCCTTTTCCGATGGTTCCAAACCACGGAAAACGCAACTCTCGCTGAACCGAACACGGCAAAAATCCATTCACCAAGCATGACAAAAGGCATCAAACTGACAGCAGCAGCTCTGCTCGTGGCTTCCGGCGCCTACGCCCAAACCACAGCCGACTCACTTCAGGTGCTGGACAATGCAGACTTCACCTTCACGGAGTCACAATTGGACGAAGACAACGACGCGGCACAGACCGTCGCCACCATCTCCGGCTCAAAAAGCGACCCCTACTACTCTGAAGTCGGCTATCGCTTCAGCCCCATGAGATTCCGAGTGAGAGGCTACGACAACATGTACAACAGTTACTACATGAACGGTCTGCAACTGAACGATCTCGAACTGGGAAGATTCAGCTACGGCATGGTCGGCGGAATGAACGACGCCACCAGAAACCAGGAGGGTCTCTCCCCCTTTGACTACAACCGACTCGGCTTCGTCGGCATCGGCGGAGCCACCGACGTGAACGCACGCGCCGGAAGATTCGCACAAGGAAGCAAAATCACACTCTCCGGCTGCAACAGAAACTACGTCGCACGCGGCATGTTCTCACACGCCACCGGCTACCTCCCCTCCGGATGGGCTTTCGCCGGACAAATCGGTTACCGCTGGGCAAACGAGGGCGTCATCGAAGGAACTTTCTATAACTCCTTCTCCTACTTCCTCGCTGCAGAAAAGAAATTCGGAGACAAACACACGCTCTCGCTCGTCACCTTCGGTTCACCCACACAAAGAGGACAGCAGGGTGCATCCACCGAAGAAGCCTACTGGCTTGCCAACTCACACTATTACAACCCGAACTGGGGTTACCAAAACGGGGAAAAACGAAACTCACGCATCGTCAACGACTTCGAACCGACCGCCATCCTCACCTGGGACTGGGACATCAACGAAAAAACGAAATGGACCACGGCTGCCGGATTTAAGTACTCTTGGTACAGTTCCACCGCACTCGGCTGGAACGGAGACGCCTACGACCCGCGACCCGACTACTACAAAAACCTCCCCTCCTCCGTCTTCAACGTCTATGACCCGGACGTCAACAATCCGGACTACCTCGCACAGCACCCCTGGTTCCTCGAGGAGTACAACACGCTGAAAGACTACTGGATGGCAGACGACGCCAACCGTCAAATCAACTGGGACAGAATGTATTTCGTCAACCGACAGAACGAAGCGGCAGGCGGAGAAGCACTCTACTACCAGGAACGTCGCCACAACGACCAGATGGTGGCAGCCTTCAACAGCGTGCTGAGTCGAGACATCAACAAAGAAAACAAATACACCGTCGGTGCCTCCTTCAACTTCACGAAGGGCATGCACTACAAAACCATGGCGGACCTCCTCGGCGGCACACGCTACACCGACGTGGACAAGTTCGCACAGAATGACTACGGACCTGGCGCGCCGGAAATCCAAAACGACCTCCGCAATCCAAACGCCAAAATCGGAGTCGGAGACAAGTTCGGATACAATTATAATATATATGTCATGAAGGCACGCGCCTTTGGTCAGTATCAATACACGAAGGACATCTTCTCCTTTGACGCCAAAGGATATGTGGAAGGAACAACCATTGAACGCGAAGGTCTCATGCAGAATGGACGCGCCCCCGAAAATTCCTACGGAAAGAGCGGCATGGCGAAGTTCCTCACCGGAGGAGGACGACTCGGAATCCAACTCCGACCCAACAACAACCACATCATCAGCCTCAACGCCGGCATCCAAAACGAAGCACCGCTGGCACGCAACAGTTTTGTGGCACCGCGCATCCAAAACAACTTCGTGGACCATCTCACCTCTGAGAAAATCTATAGCACCGAACTCGCCTACCGCTTCCGCATCGGAGACGTGACTGCCAAAGTCGCAGGCTACTATACACTCTTCACCGACGGAGTGGAACAGACCGCCTTCTACAACGACCAGGAGAACCGCTTCACCTATCTTACCATGAGCGGAATCCGCCGCGAACACATGGGCGTTGAAGCTGCACTCAAATGGGACATCACATCCAACCTCTCCTTCAACGTCCTCGGAACGCTGAGCGATGCACGCTACACCAACAACCCGTTGGCACAAGTGAACTACGAAGGAATGAACGCAGGAACCATCGCAGAACTCAACCAATGGCAGAACCCCGTCACAGGAGAAAACATGCCGCTTCAAGTGCTCGCCAAGGGAATGCGAACCAACGGAACTCCGCTGACCGCACTCAGTTTCGGCTTGAACTACAACATCAACGGATGGTTCTTTGAAATCAACGCCAACTACTACGACCGCGTCTATATCGACTTCTCTGAATATCGCCGACTTGGCAACATCGTCACAGCCCCCACCAACTCCGGAAAGAGCTGGGCGGTGGTCAGCACGGAAGAAGACCTCGTCACCTTCATCAAAAGCCAAGACGTGAAAGACTACAGTGGCATCGCCTTCGATGCAGAAGGAAACATCCTCGCCACACGAGCAGCAGAACAGGAAAAATGCAAAGGAGGCTGGATGCTCGACCTTTCCATCGGTAAATACATCCGCATGAAAAAAGGAAAGAGCCTCAGCATCAACCTCCAGGTGCAAAACCTCACCAACAACTGCAACATGAAAACCGGAGGCTACGAGCAAAACCGCGACGACAACTACAGCTCCGGAAACGAAAGAGCCTACATGTTCTCCAAGAACCCGAAGTACTACTACGCCAACGCGCTCAACGCATTCTTGAACATCGGATTTAAATTCTAAATTCTGCCCCAACATGAACAAGATATTTTCAAAAATCGGTTTAGCGGTTCTGCTGCTCGCAGGAACTGCCTCCCTGACTTCCTGCGAGGAGAACGACTTTGACATGATTGGCACTTCTTCCAGCCAAGAACCCTACGTGACCAGTCAAACCTCCGTGGGCGAAGTCAATGCCACCATCCTCGAAGTGAAAGAACGCTTCTGCAGCAACTCCGCCACGGCAACCTTCGTCAGAAACGACAAAAACTTCTACTCCCGCGTGGATGAAGACATCGTCATCACCGGCGTCGTCGTTGCCAATGACATCAGCGGAAACCTCTATCAGACCCTCCTGATCCGAAACATGGAACCTTCCGGCGAAGACCAGTGCATCATCCTCGGCGTGAAGAACACCTGCCTCTATCCCTACTTCCAACTGGGACAGCGCATCAAGGTGAACCTCAAAGGTCTCTGGGTGGGCGTCTATAGCCAGGTGCCCCGCATCGGACAGCCCGTTAAATCTTCTTGGGACAACTTGAACCTCGGACCCATGCTCTTTGAACTGCTGCGAGAAAACGTGGAACTCGTCGGAAGACCCGACCCCTCCGCACCGGAACTCGTCCCCATCAACCTAACAGGAACAGAAGGCGACGCATGGCTCAGAGCCTCCGACAACAGGGCATACTACAACACACCGCGCCTTGCCACCATCCAAGGAAGCATTCGCGAAGTGAAAGATGCCAACCGAGACAAATTGGACTACGGCTCTGACCCCGACCTGCCCGAAACCTACGGCAAAGCGGAAGAACTCTCACCCAACGGAAAGAAAATCTTTGCACCCTACAACCTGCACGACAAGGGAATGGCAGTGGACCGCACCATTGAACTCTACTCCAACAACTCCACCGTCTCACTGAGAACTTCCACAAAAATTGACCTCTCCTACGAAGAACTGCCGGAAGACGGAAGAAACTACACCGGAATCCTGACCTACTACGACAAAAGCTGGCAGATTCAAGTGAGAGACCTCGGAGACATCATCCCGAACCATCCCTAAAACCACACATATATAATATATAAGGCGTGCCGCAAAAAACAGCGGCGAACCCACAAACAGAAATCATAAATCAAACATACAATGAAAAAGTATTTTCTTTTCCTGTTGTCCGCAGTGCTGACACTCGGATTCACAGCTTGCGAGGACATCCCTGCCCCCTACGGCATTTTTGATCAAGGTAATGGCGGCGAAGGCGGCGGCGATGAAGGCGAAACCGCCGAGCCCGAAGGCGACGGAACACTGGCTACGCCCTTCAACGTGGCTGGCATCAACGAATACATCTCCTCACTCGAAGCTGACGTGAACTCTCCCACCGTCTATATCAAAGGCATCGTGGTTTCCGTCAAGGAGGAATTCTCCACCGACTATGGTAACGCCACCTTCTACATCTCTGACGATGGCACCTCCAAAAACCAATTCTATATCTATCGTACCTACTACCTCGGCAACAAAAAATTCGCCGAAGGAGACACGCAAATCAAAGCGGGCGACGAAGTCATCATCTGCGGCTCTGTCGTGAACTTCAAAGGAAACACACCTGAAACCGCACAAGGCAAATCCTTCGTTTACTCCCTCAACGGCGTGACCGCCGGCGGAGAACAACCCGGCGGAGGCGAAGAAGGAGAGGCAACCGGCGACGGAACCGCTGCCAACCCCTTCAACAGCGTCGCAGCCAACCAATATGCTGCCGCACTCGCCGACGGTGAAGAAAGCTCCGAAGACATCTATATCAAGGGAAAAGTCGTTTCCATCAGAGAGCAGTTCGGCACAGAATTCGGTAACGCCACCTTCTACATCTCTGACGATGGCACCAGCACCGGACAGTTCTATGTGTACCGTGCCCTCTATCTCGGCAATCAGAAATACACCTCCGGCACACTCCTGAACGTCGGCGACGAAGTGGTTGTCTGCGGACGCGTCACCAACTTCAAGGGCAACACGCCTGAAACCGTGCAGGGCAAAGCCTACGTGGTCAGCATCAACGGCAACACCCAGCCCGGTGAAGGCGGAGGCGACCAACCCGGCGGAGGTGACCAACCCGGCGGAGGCGAAGAAGGCGGCGGCGAAGTGAGTGGCAACACCATCACCGTGAACGCTGCTGACCTCGGTCTCGAAAACGGAACTGCCGTGCCCACCCTCACCCTCAGTGACGGCACCACCCTCACCTTCGACGGTGGAGGCAACAACAACGCTCCGAAGTACTACACCACCGGCAATACCATCCGCATGTATCCGAAGAACTCCATGACTGTGAGGTCCTCCAAGAAGATTCTCTCCATCGACATGACCGTGGACGTTTTCAGCGGTGTGACCTACAATGCCAGCGGTGACATCAGCATCGAGCCCGGAACCTTCTCCCTGGCTGACGATGTCATCAAATTCACCGGCATCAACGCACTCCAGGCTACCATCACCAACATCTCTGGACAGACAGGTGCTGCAAGCCAGATTCGCTTCAAAAAGATTGTCATCACCTACGCTGAATAATCCTCTCTCATAGACTCACCAAGACCGTTGCTGCCCTCCACGACAGCAACGGTCTTTCCTGCTCTCTCAAAATATCCCAGAAAATGAAACTTCACAAACTACTTCTTCTGTTTGCCGCTCTCACCTTCACCGCGTCCTGCGGTGGCGACGACCCCATTCTGCCACCCGGCGAAGACGGAGGGAATAACGAACAACCCGGCGGCGAAGAAGAACTTGATGCAGAGGCAAAAGCCATCGTCAGCCGCATGGAAACTCCCGAGATTCTCCGAGACGGCAGCACCCTGCTCATCTGCCACACGTCTTCTGAAACCGTGAACGGAGCCAAGAAAGATGTCGTGACCTACACGATTGAATACGACAAAAAGGAATATCACTCCCGCTGGGTGGCTTTCCGCTTTGACTCCGCCACACGTAAAAAGAACGTGAGTCGTTCGGGCTCCTTCATGGATGACCCCCTACTACCGTCCGATTGTCAAATTGGAAGCAGCTCCTACAGCGGCTATGACCGAGGTCACCTCTGCGCCTCTGCCGACCGACTCTACTCCCTCGATGCCAATCAAAACACCTTCTACATGTCCAACATGTCACCACAACTTTCCAGCTTCAACCAAGGCTACTGGGTGACACTGGAAGGACTGGTTCAGAAACTCGGAAGAAACGAAGGCTTCAGCGACACGCTCTACGTCGTCAAGGGAGGCACCATCCGCGACGGACAAATTCTCACACACGTCAACCGCAGCAACGGAGCAAAGGTTGCCGTACCAAAATACTACTTCATGGCACTGCTCCGCATCAAAAACGGCATCTATTCCTCCATCGGATTCCTCCTGGAACACAAAAACTACAACTACACCTACGAAGACCCCGTGGCTGAAAGCGCCATGAAGAAGCACGCCATGAGCATCAACCAACTTGAGACGACCACCGGCATCAACTTCTTCCCCAACCTCCCGGACACCAAAGAAGAAAGCATCGAAAACCAATGCATCACCTCCGTCTGGGGACTGTAAGCACAAAACCAATCATGACTGCGGGAAAGCAAAAAACACAGATTTAATGCCTTTCTTAGCACACAAATTCAAGAAATGTGCAGGAAAATGCCACTTTTTCGCACAAATGTTTGTCAGTACGAATAATAACCCGTATTTTTGCACCCGTAATTAGGATAAGCCAATACATTTCATTAATATCTATAAATTAGAAACTATGTCTGATATTGAAGCAAAAGTAAAAGCAATCATCGTTGACAAGCTCAGCGTTGACGAAGCAGAAGTAAAGAACGAAGCAAGTTTCGCCAACGACCTCGGCGCAGACTCTCTCGACACCGTAGAACTCATCATGGAGTTCGAAAAGGAATTCGGAATCACCATTCCCGATGACAAGGCTGAGAAAATCTCTACCGTAGGTGACGCTATCGCTTACATCGAGGCTAACTCATAATTGAGCTTTTCCACGATTGACACACATCTAACGTTTAACGTCTTGCTTGATGCGTCACTTTCCTTTGTGAAGCATAAAAGCTGCACGTTAAACGTTATTTGTTGTTTGTCTTTTCACCCACTTCTTTTTTGACAAAAACAATTTTTCACCTCCGCCCCCACATCCCGAGCTGAATGCTCTGAAACCACTTAGGGGATTAGTGAGAAATGCCTCGGCAGACTGCGCACTAATCCTCTAAGTAGGAGAAAAATGCTCACAGAGGAGGCGGACCAAAACAACCAAAATCAAAATGGAATTAAAAAGAGTTGTCGTGACGGGCTTGGGTGCCCTCACCCCCGTTGGTAACACTGCTGAAGAAACCTGGAAAAACATTCAAGCCGGCGTCAGCGGTGCCGCTCCCATCACCCACTTTGACGCTTCCAAGTTCAAAACGCAGTTCGCCTGCGAAGTGAAGAACTTCAAAGCCACAGACTTCATTGACCGTAAAGAAGTACGCAAGATGGACCTCTACACGCAATATGCGCTCGTCGCTGCACAGGAGGCCATCAAAGACACCGGATGGGACCTCGAAACCCTCGACAAAAACCGCATCGGCGTCATCCTCGGCGTCGGCATCGGCGGCATCCATACCTTTGAAGAAGAAGCAGGATACTATGCCGTGAACCATGAGAACGGACCGAAATTCAATCCCTTCTTCATCCCCAAAATGATTGCCGACATCGCTTCCGGTCACATCTCCATTCAGTATGGCTTCCACGGACCGAACTACACCACCACCGCCGCCTGCGCTTCTTCCACCAACGCCCTGGCAGATGCCTTCAACCTCATTCGTCTCGGCAAGGCAAACGCCATCGTGACCGGAGGTGCTGAAGCTGCCATCTTCCCCTGCGGCGTGGGCGGTTTCAATGCCATGCACGCACTCTCCACTCGCAACGATGACCCCGCCCGCGCTTCTCGACCCTTCTCTGCAAGCCGCGACGGATTCATCATGGGCGAAGGAGCCGGCATCCTCGTACTCGAAGAACTTGAACACGCAAAGGCTCGCGGAGCGAAAATCTACTGCGAAGTGGCTGGTGTCGGAATGTCTGCCGACGCTCACCACATCACTGCCTCTCACCCCGAAGGCCTCGGCGCAAAACTCGTCATGGAAGCTGCGCTCGAAGACGCTGAAATGAAACCGGAGGACATTGACTACATCAACGTGCACGGAACCTCCACCCCCGTGGGCGACATCTCTGAGGTCAAAGCCATCACCAAACTCTTCGGACAGCACGCCTACGAACTCAACATCAGTTCCACAAAATCCATGACCGGACACCTCCTCGGTGCTGCCGGAGCTGTGGAAGCCATGATTTGCTGCCTCAGCGTCCAGAATGACATCGTACCGCCCACCATCAACCACGAAGATGATGACCGCGACGAAAACATTGACTATAACCTCAACTTCACCTTCAACAAAGCACAGAAGCGAACCGTACGCGCCGCTCTCAGCAACACCTTCGGCTTCGGCGGACACAACGCTTGCTGCATCTTGAAGAAGTACAACGGATAAGAACCCAAATGATTCTGAACCTTTTAGACCGAATGAAACTCCCGTTCCGACGGAACAAGGAGTTTCTTTCGGCTTTGTATGATATCCTGGGATTCTATCCCCACGACATCGAAATCTATCGCATCGCTTTCTCCCACAAGTCCGTCGCCTATCAGCAACAAAACGAAAGCCACAAAGACAGACGCTCGCACTCGAGAGACAGAAAAGGAAGAAACTCACAACCGAACAAACCCATCAACAACGAACGGTTGGAATATCTTGGCGACGCCATCCTCGAAGGAGTGGTGTCGGACATCCTTTTCCGTCATTTCAAAAACGAAAGAGAAGGATTCCTCACCTCCACCCGAGCCAAAATCGTGCAGCGCGAATCGCTCAACCGACTCGCTACGCAGATGGGACTCGAAAAACTGATTCACGTCTCCCAAACCACCCGAATGTCTCACACAAACATCGGGGGAAACGCCTTTGAAGCACTCATCGGAGCCATCTATCTGGACCGAGGCTACCGCCACTGCCATTGGTTCGTCAGCAACCGCATCATCGGACGCTACATTGACCTTGACACCGTGGCACAGAAAGAGGTGAACTTCAAAAGCAAACTGCTGGAATGGAGCCAGAAAAATCGCCTCCAATTGGAAATCAGAGACCTTGACGAGAGCGAGAACGTGAAAATCTTCCACTGCGAACTCTTCGTGGAAGGCATCTCCGTCGGAAAGGGACAAGGAAGAAGCAAGAAGGAAGCTCACCAGCACGGCGCAAAAGACGCACTGATTCGACTGAACGGAAATCGAGGCTTCTATCGCAGTCTCTTTGATTCAAAAGAAAAACGCACCGCCATGGAGGCGGTGGAAAACTTCACACTGCCACGTCTCGCAGATCTCGGAATCAAAGAAACAGAGAGAAAAACACAACAAGCAAAGCCGAAAAACAACCCCGCGAAAAAAACGAGCGGGAAAGTGAACGTCTCCGCGGAAGATGCCTACGACACCGCCTACGACCACACGCAACGCTTCGACATCATTGAACAGACCTCAGACCTGCGGCTCGCCAATGACTTCGCCACCGCTCCGATGATGCTGGAAGAAGAAAACAAACCGAAACGCAAACAAACCCGCAACCCGAAACGAAAAGCCATGACTGTGGACGAAGCGCTACAGGAAACGGCGGAAACGAAAGAAGAAGGAAAAGCGGAGAAAAAAGCGTCCACAAAGAAAGCCTCAGAGAAAAAGGCTGCGGAAAAGAAATCCAACCCACGAGCCAAAGCGAAGAAAAAAGAAGAGGCAAAGAGCGAGGGAACAGCAAAAGCGAACTCGGAAGCAACAGGCAACGAAGCACCTAAAGTTGAAGATGCCAATGTGCAAGTCAGCAGCACTGACACGAACGCGGCTGAAGCGACTCCGGAAAAGCCCAAGCGAAAACCACGACGCAAAAAAACTGAAACTCCCGAAGCCGGTGAAGACATCAACTCAAAAGAGGATAGCGTGAACACCGAAAACGCCGGGGACAATGCGTCACAAGGTGAGTCCAAAGCAGCCAAAGCCGAAGCAAACAACGCTGAAGCCGAGGCTAACAACGCCAAAGCCGAAGCTAACAACGCCAAAGCCGAGGAAAAGAACGCAGAAGCCGAGGCAAACAACGCTGAAGCCGAGGCTGGAGCAAACCATGCTGAAGCAAAAGCCACCAAAGTCAGCAAAGCCAAACCTCGCAGAAGAGCGGCATCACGCCGCCCGGGCGCATCGGAAGAGAAACCACAAACTCAAGAAAAGAAAGAAGACCATGTTGATTGACGATACACTTTTTGACGAACTTGCCGAACGCGCAAAACAGTCAGAGAGACTGCGCATGAACTTTAACCTTCACGAGTCTGCGGAATCCAAGGCGCAACGTCTCTTCAACGCACTGGAACCGGGCACTGTCCTGCCGATTCATCGTCACCGTGCCACCGCCGAGACTTTCATCATCCTGCGTGGAAAGCTGGATGTGATGTTCTTCAACGACCAAGGTGAAGAAACGGAGCGTCACCGCCTCGATGTCTCCCGGGGACACTACGGCATTCAGATTCCGAAAGGACAATGGCACTCGCTGGAAGTGGTGGAGCCCGCGGTCATCTTTGAAGTGAAAGACGGACCTTACCGCCCGCTTGACCCCTGCGACGCCATGCCCTAAGTAATATGAAAATAATAAGTTGCGTCAGGTTTGAATGACATTTTCGAGGTCAGATTTTCACCCGAAGAAGGAGCATAGCCGTAGCTATGTGACTGATGAGGGAGGAAATATGGACCGAAAAGATTTTCAAAGATGATGCAGGTTATTTTTTGAGGATTACTAAGTACTTTGACTCATGAAACATCCTTTGGAAGATTTTCATCACTGCCCACACTGCGGCAGACCAACCTTTGAGGTGCACAACGCTTTCAGCAAGCGGTGCACCTCTTGTGGTTTTGAGTTCTATCCGAACGCTGCCGCCGCCACCGCAGCACTCATCCTGACGGAGCGTGACGAAGTGGTTTGTGTCCTTCGCAACAACGAACCGGCAAAAGGGACACTGGACCTTCCCGGCGGCTTCGTGAACCCGGGAGAAAGTCTCATTGAAGGATTGAAAAGAGAAGTGAAAGAAGAAATCGGGATAGACATTGAGGACTACCGTTTCATCGGTTCTCACCCCAATGTCTATCCCTTTTCGGGTCATGACGTCCACACCTGCGATGCCTTCTTCCTTTGCCGCATCAGCACAGCGGCAGTACTACAAGCAGGCGATGATGCCGCAGAAGTGTTACTCATTCCCCGCGCCGAACTCTGTCCCGCTCGCTTCGGTCTCGCCTCCATCCGTCGCTTTTTGGAGGACTATCTGGGATGAATACGCTCAACGGACTTCAAAATGAAGATGTGGACGACCTCTCCTGACAGCCGCAGGAAACCACAGTCTTGTCGCTTTCTTTTTTGAGGAAATGCTCCGAGAACACGGTAAATTTGCGCTCAAGCATAGGTATTACGATAGAAGTAAAGGGAAATGATTGAGAATCAGCGCAATATTATCACTTCTTCATCTCTCGGAAAAAGAAAATATGACTTATTCCGTTTTTTGAACCCAACTTTTTCTGACTTATTCCGTTTTTTGAACCCAACTTTTTCTGACTTATTCCGTTTTTGAACACCTGTTTTTGCTGACTTATTCCGTTTTTGGCGTTTTCTTTTTAAGGGACGGAAGCCGCAGTAAGGTGGCACAGCGGGACAGAGGGACAGAGGGACAGGTACAATCTCATAGTGGTATAAAAATAAAACGACCCCCGATTTGAGCATTGTTAAGAGGCTTGGGGGTTCTAGCGCTGCAAAGGTAAGGCATTTATTTGGATTGTGCAAGGATTTTGAGAAAAAGGGGACAGAGGGACAGGTCACTTTCCCGCATTGTCTCATTAATTCTGAACAAATCGCGAACAATTCGTGTCCAAAACAAGATTTTTTCTCCATTAATGCCCATTAATTGTCTCATTAATCGAAGAGTTGAAGAGACAAAGAGACAAAGGGACAAAGGGACAAAGAGTCAAAGAGACAAAGAGAGGAAGTGATAAAAAGAAAAAGGGGCAAAGACAAACCAAGAAAACCCCTTGAAGAGTATGGCGGCTGCGCCGCTGCTGTGATGCTTCCGTTTTGGTCTTATAAGA
>NZ_JADYUH010000019.1 GCF_021531665.1 Prevotellamassilia timonensis | reverse complement strand
CGCGCCGCTTCTTCTGCCAGATGGTGGAGGCACCGATTAGTCGCGAGGCGATAGACCACGACCAACTCTATGCGCAGGTCATGGCAGAGTTGGCAGAGGGTCAGCCGACCTTTTTCTCCAAAGAAGAGGAGGCTGAGATTGAAGAACATAACCGCACCTTCTACCGTCAGTCCCCGTTAGCAGAAGCGTTCCACAAGTCGTTCATGATGGGCGAAGGCACGGAGGCTACGCAATGGCTGTCCGCCACCGAAATCTTCGAGGCCTTGAAGCGCGAATCCCCGCGTGCGTTGCAGGGCGTGAAGATAGCGGGCATGGGTCGCCAACTGCGCCACCTGGGCGTACTGAAAAAGCGCACCGCAAAGGGCGTGTTCTACTGTGTCAGCCGGAAGCAGACGGCGGCGGTTTGAAAGAGAAGCACGAGTGATTTTTGGAACATTAATGTTCATGAATTGATTCATTAAAAGCCATTAATTTGTTTTTGAACACGAATTGTTCACGAATTGAACACGAATTGAACACGAATTGAACAGAATTAATGGGACAATTAATGAGACAATTAATGGGCATTAATGGAGAAACATTTCTTACTGGGAGCGCACCCTTTTGAAACTCTTGCGTAACTTTGCAGTGACATTAAGAGGTCTCTTACGCTATTATTCCCATCTATTTTAAGAATCGTTGTTTATGGTCGTCTGACAGGTGCACAAGTTTCTTTCAGAGGGGCGGCGTATATGACACGTAACATATTATAAATGAATCTATAAACTGAAAAATTAACGAAGTACTGATGGTAACAGGCGAGATAAAAAATAAGATTGACCAGATTTGGGACACATTCTTTGTGGCTGGTATAACCAATCCTATCACAGTACTGGAGCAGATGACCTATATCTTCTTCATGAAGATGCTCGATGACAAGCAGCTTCAGGAAGAAGAGAATGCTCGCGACTGGGATAGTGAGGTACAGAATCCTACCTTTCTTGAAGGACAACTTTGGGTGAATCCTGATGCTGTGAGCGATGAGGAAAGAGCCGGTGTTCCCTACGAGAACCTGCGTTGGCATGTGTTCAAGAACTTTGGTGCAGACAACATGTTCAAGATAGTTCGACAGAGCGTCTTCGAGTTTATCAAGCATATCGGTACAGGTGAGGAATCTGCTTATAGCCGTTACATGAAGTCAGCGATATTCCTGATTCCTAATGCTCGTACACTGGCAAAGGTTATTGACGGTGTGGATGCTCTCGACATGAACAATCGTGATGCCATGGGTGATGTGTATGAGTATATCCTTGGCAAGATGGCAGCATCCGGCACAAATGGTCAGTTCCGTACTCCTCGCCACATCATTCGCATGATTGTGGAGATGATGAAGCCAACTCCCCAGGATTACATCTGCGACCCTGCCATGGGTTCTGCCGGTTTCCTTGTGGAAGCTGTCAAGTACATCAAGGAGAACTACGAGACGGCAATGTATGTTGGCGAAGCGGCTCACCACATCAAGACAAGCATGATCAATGGTTATGACACCGACCAGACAATGCTTCGTATCGGAGCTATGAACCTCCTGCTTCATGATATTTCCGCTCCGGAACTTGCTTGGCGCGACTCACTCTCTGAGCAGAATGACGATCAGAGTTGCTACACGCTCATCATGGCAAATCCTCCTTTTGCAGGAAGCCTTGACAAGGGTAATGTAAACAAGAATATCCTTGCATACGCCAACACAAGCAAGACAGAGTTGCTCTTTCTTGCCCAGTTCGTTCGCTCACTGGAACTTGGCGGTCGGTGTGCAAGTATTGTTCCCGATGGTGTGCTCTTCGGTACTTCAAAAGCCCATGTTGCCATCCGCAAGGAGATTGTCGATCACCAACAACTGCGTGCCGTCATCTCCATGCCCAGTGGTGTGTTCAAGCCCTACGCTGGTGTAAGTACAGCCGTACTTGTGTTCACCAAGACCAACTGTGGGGGTACTGACAAGGTTTGGTTCTACGACATGAAGGCTGATGGCTTCTCCCTCGACGACAAGCGTTCTGAAATCAAGGACAATGACATTCCCGACATCGTCAACCGCTTCCACAACCTCAAGGGTGAGGAGAGCCGCAGCAGAAAAGAGCAGAGTTTCCTTGTGCCGGTAGAGGAAATCCGCAATAACGACTATGACCTCTCTATCAACAAGTATAAGGAGATAGAGCGTGAGAAGGTGGTGTACGACAGCGTGGAAACCCTCCTCGCCCGCCTCAACAAGTCGGAAACGGAGTATGTCAAGGGATATAGGCAACTGGTCAGCATGCTGGAGGGGAAGACTCCTGACGGGCAAGGATAAGCATCTATAATAAGGTACAAGAAAGGTTGGCGATACCCCCACAAGTACCCCCACAAGTACCGAACAGGTTCAAGTGGGAGGCAATCAGTTCATCACAGAGAAAGAGAATATCAAACGCCTAATCATAGTTGTCGGAGAACAGAAAATGTCGGTTAAGGAGATGATGGAGGCAACAGGGTTGAAGGACGGGAAAAACTTCCTTGAATACACCCTAAAACCAGCCATCAACGAAGGTTGGGTGCAAATGCTCTATCCCGACTCTCCACGTCATCCCCGCCAGCGATACCTGCTTACCGCGAAAGGGGCTATGCTGTATAAAGAAATGAAAAACCGGGAGAACTAACGTATGAAAGAGACACATATTATAGATACACATCTTATCACGGACTTGCGACAGATCATAGAGCAAGGTCGCAGGCAAGCATACATCAGCATCAATGCCTCGATGATACAGACCTACTGGAATGTGGGCAGACGTATTGTGGAGGAAGAGCAGCATGGAGAAGTGCGAGCTGGATACGGTGAGTATATCGCAAAGAATGTTGCCAAGAACCTACAGGCGGAATACGGTAATGCATTCAACTATCGAAACATTTGTTATTTCCGCAAGTTCTACCTGTGTTTCAAAGATATAGAGATTGTGAACGCGCGAGTTCACAATCTTACATGGACACATATCCGCCATCTTTTGCGCGTTGATGACGAAAAAGCTCGCCTGTGGTACATGAAGGAAGCATTCAGCCAACTATGGAGCACACGCGAGTTGGAGCGCAACATCAACAGCCAATATTATTACCGCCTGCTTGCCAACAATTCATGGTATTTCCGCAACGCCTTGGTTCGTGCCAACTATCGTAATCCATCCAGAAACATCGAGCCGGACAAGTCGTTCTTGACCCTCTTCTTCCGTAATCTTATGCTTGGAGAACAGAACGAATTGAAGAACAGGTATATGCTTATAGGATATGTTGGCGATACCCCCACAAGTACCCCCACAAGTACCGAACAGGTTCAAGTGGGAGGCAATCAGTTCATCACAGAGAAAGAGAATATCAAACGCCTAATTATAGTTGTCGGAGAACAGAAAATGTCGGTTAAGGAGATGATGGAGGCAACAGGGTTGAAGGACAGGAAGGCTGATGGATTCTCCCTCGATGACAAGCGTTCTGAAATCAAGGACAACGACATTTCCGACATTGTCAACCGCTTCCACAACCCCAAGGGTGAGGAGAGCCGCAGCAGAAAGGAGCAGAGTTTCTTTGTGCCGGTAGAGGAAATCCGCAACAACAACTACGACCTCTCCACCAACAAGTACAAGGAGATAGAGCGTGAGAAGGTAGAATACGAACCTGTTTCAGACATCCTTACTCGCCTTGATACAAAAGAGAGTGAATATTTGAAGGTTAATAACGAATTATATAACATTCTTGAAAAGGCTTAATATGAATAATACATGTGTAATATCAATAGGAAGCCTTGCATCGTTTTCACGAGGATTAACTTATTCGAGAAATGATGAAGTTGACTTTTCCGAGAATGTTGTTTTAAGGTCAAATAATATTGATTTGGCAACCAATACTCTCAACTATGATGAGTTGAAATATATTTCTGACGCTATTGTTATTCCAAACGACAAAAAATTACAAAGAAATTCTATTTTCATGTGCATGTCGAATGGTAGCAAACAACACCTCGGCAAAGTTGCTTATATTGATAAGGATTATCCTTATGCTTTTGGAGGCTTTATGGGATTGATTAGACCTAATGAAGAATTAATAGTTCCCAAACTGTTGTACTATTATTTCTGTTCTTCCAAATTTAAGCGATTTCTTTCGTCTATTGGTAATGGGGCAAACATAAATAACATTAAGTTTGTTGATATTGCTAAAGATTGTATTTCAATTCCAGAAAAGTTAATACAACAATCAATTGTTGTGGAACTTGACAAGATTAACGAGTTGATTAGCCTGAAGAAGGAGCAACTGAAGGACTATGACAACCTTGCGCAAAGCATCTTCTATGAGATGTTCGGAGACCCTGTCGAGAATGAAAAAGGATGGGAAGTGAAGAAGTTGATAGAAACAGTTGTTCTAGAATGTACTATATCATATGGAATAGTGCAACCTGGAGATGGTGTTGAAGATGGAATACCAGTAGTACGTCCAATAGACTTGACCGGTACTTTTGTATCAACAAATAATCTGAAGAAAACAACAGAAAAAATATCAAGTTCTTATTCTCGAACGATATTAACAGGCAAAGAACTACTTGTTTGTGTACGAGGTACAACAGGAGTATGTTCATTAGTGACTGACGAACTTAAAGGTTGCAATGTAACAAGAGGAATTACACCCTTGCTGTTTAACGATAATACAGATAGATGGTTTATGTATTATCAGTTTCAAATGCCACAAATAAAATGCATAATAGCTGATTACACTAAGGGTATAACATTGAAACAGATAAATATGGCAGATTTTAGAAAGATACCTGTTATCCTCCCCCCTCTCCCCCTCCAGCAACTCTTTGCCAAGCGCATCGAACTCATAGAGCAACAAAAGGCAGAAATACAGACTACAATAGCAGACCTCGAAACTCTCCTTGCATCCCGTATGCAGTATTGGTTTGACTAAAACAGATAAGAGTTGATGTCTCAAATATAATATTCAAATGGCAAAGAAAAGAGAAATACGAAATAGTACTGCTGAGTTTCTTACCTTTGTAGCCGAAGGGAAGGAAAATGGCATACAGGTATTATATAAGGACGAGACGATATGGGCTACCCAAAAGGCAATGGCTACGCTCTTTGACGTGGGTGTACCGGCTATTAACAAGCACCTGAAGAATATATTAGACTCGGGAGAACTGATGGCAGATTCAGTTATTTCCAAAATGGAAACAACTGCGTCCGATGGTAAAATCTACCAAACATCGTTTTATAACCTTGATGCCATCATCAGCGTGGGCTATCGTGTCAACTCCATCCGTGCCACCCAATTCAGACAATGGTGCACATACGTCATCCGGCAATTCTCACTCAGAGGCTATATCATAGACAAGAAGCGCATGGAGAACGGTGCGTACATAGATGAAGATTATTTTGAGCATCTGCTGTCTGAAATCCGTGAGATTCGTATGAGCGAACGGCGATTCTATCAGAAACTCACGGACATATATGCCACCAGCATCGACTACAACAGGGATGCTCCCACCACAAGAATGTTCTACAAGAAGATACAAAACAAAATGCACTTTGCCGTGCATGGTCATACTGCAGCGGAGTTGATCGTTGACCGAGCTGATGCATCAAAAGAACACATGGGGCTAACAACCTGGGAGAAAGCGCCCGATGGGAAAATTGTTAAGGCAGACGTGAGCATCGCCAAGAATTATCTCAAGGAGAATGAACTTGACGATATGGGCAAACTGGTCAACTCAATTCTTGACTTTGCTCAACGTATGGCAGACAGACACATTCCTATGACAATGGAGGACTGGGCAAAGCGAATAGACATCGTTCTTGAAGCCGGTGGTGATGCTGTACTGAATGATGCCGGTAAGATAACGGCAGAATATGCGAAAGAATATGCAGAGAGCGAATTTGAGAAATACCGAATCATACAAGACCGTTTGTTTAAATCGGATTTTGATAAGTTCGACGAAGAAGATAACCTCCTGCCGTTGGATTTCGTGAACTGATACAATAATTGTATAACAAAAGAACAGAAAAGCATGAAGAATTTCGACTTTATCACAAAACTGGCTGAGGTGATACCCAGTTTCAGTCAGTTGCACGCATACTGCGATAAGGCAGAAATCTTTCAGAAAACCTTTCCGGAGGAAAGTGCCAGCAATGCACGCAAGGCATTGGAATGGTTGGTAAAAAACCACCTGCACATGGCGAATGTGACGCTCGAACCACGAGAGACACTGAACGAAATGCTGAAACACCCGGAGATGGATGCCTTCATCGATGAAGACTGGGAGTTTGAGCGCGATATGCGTACAGTGAAGAAAATCGGTAACTATGCTTCACACACAGGAGCACAGCAGGTGAAGAAGAACGATGCGTTCATTTGCCTTCGTGCCTTGTACTATGTGGTGAGCGGCTTCCTCTTCCGCTGGAGAGCCATACAGAACATTGTGGCATTCGATGCCACCATTGTGCCCGACAACTTCTCCGGCTTGCACGTGGTGGATCATTCAGAGCCAACGGTGTCAACAGAGATTGCAAACTGCGTTCCCACCGATGCTATTGAGCATCCGAAAGCCCCGGGAGAAAAGCCTAAGGAATCATTAGAGAGCGAAGCCATCACCCGCAAGTGTCTCATAGACTACATGCTGAATGAAGCAGGATGGGACATCCTCAGTGTCAAGGGCGATATACAAGGCAGCAAAGCCTGCATAGAGGTGAAGATGGAAGGAATGGATCCAAGTGTATGCCCTTCAGGAACCGGCTATGCCGACTATGTGCTGTTCAGCAAAGGTGGCAAACCACTTGCGGTTATAGAGGCAAAGAGCACCATACAGAGTCCTGTGAAAGGACGAAAACAGGCAATAGAGTATGCGAATTGTCTGGAGAAGAAATATGGGGTACGACCGGTCATCTATTTCACAAATGGGTATGTGACAAAGGTGATAGATGGGCTTGGCTATCCTGACAGAGAGGTTATCTCGTTCCATAGCCATGATGACCTGGAGTACATCTTGCAGAAACGCGGTCGTGCGGACATCACCGACCTGACCATTGACGATGAGATAACAAACCGCCACTATCAGAAGACGGCAATCAAGAGTCTTGTGGAGTGGTTGAACAAAAAGCACAGACGTGGATTGCTCGTACTTGCCACAGGTACGGGCAAAACTCGTGTAAGTATCTCGCTCTGCAAATTGCTCACCAACAACAACTGGATAAAGAACGTTCTGTTCCTTGCAGACAGAACAGAGTTGGTGAACCAGGCACGTCAGAACTATGAGAACCTGTTGCCAAGCGAGTCGATGGCTTGTCTGTCGGAAGACGATGAGCCTGACCTTGACGCACGCTTCATCTTCTCTACCTATCAGACGATGATAAACTACATCAATGCAGTGCCGGTAAAGTATTCGGTCGGTCACTTTGACCTTATCATCATAGATGAAGCACACAGGAGTGTGTTCGGTAAGTACAAGGCAATCTTCGATTACTTTGACTCACTCCTGATTGGTCTCACAGCAACTCCACGTGATGAGATAGATAAGAACACCTTCAAACTGCTGGAGTTGGAAGATGAACCAAACTTTGAATACACCTACGATGAAGCCATTGCTGATGGTTTCCTCCGTCCATACAAATTGAAGAACTGCACCTCGAAGATGATAAACCGAGGCATCAAGTATGATGAACTCAGCAAGGAAGAGCGTGCAGAACTGGAAAAGGTGTGGGAATATGAAAAGGCCATCAAGGGCATTCCGCAGGAGGAGAAGTACCATCGAGACATAGAAGGGAACGAGATATTCCGCTACCTTATCAATGATGATACGATTGACAATGTGCTGTCGGAACTGATGACCAATGGTCAGAAGATACATAGCGGTGAGGATATTGGCAAGACCATCATCTTTGCCTATAACCATAGGCATGCAGAGCGTATCGTGGAGCGCTTTAATGCACTCTATCCGGAGCGAGGAGCCGACTACTGTCAGTTGATAGACAATCAGGTGAAGCACCACTCAAAGATTATTGCAGAGTTTAAGGTTGCAACGATGATGCCACAGATAGCAGTATCGGTTGACATGCTTGATACTGGTATTGACGTGCCAGAGATTCTGAACCTCGTGTTCTTCAAGATTGTCAAGTCAAAGATCAAGTTCGACCAGATGATTGGTCGTGGCACACGTTTGTGCAAAGACCTGTTTGGTCCTGGCATGGACAAGGAGAATTTCTATATCTTTGACTGGTGTGGCAACTTTGAATACTTCTCCGAGAATGGCGATGGCATAGAGCCTACAAACATCAAATCGCTGACAGAACGACTGTTTGGTTTGCGTCTCGACATTGTCAAGGAGCTACAGAGTGCCGATCATCAGAAGATAGAGTTTGACAAGAAACTGCATGATGACTTGAAGAAGTTGCTTCACAAACAGGTGTCTTCTATCGGTAAGGAGCGAAAGGAGGCACGTCCATTCCTGAGTATTATTGAACCATTCCGAGATAAAGACAGATGGACTTGCCTGTCTGAGGTAGATGCCCTGCGTCTGAAAGAGATTGGAAGCCTTATTCCTTCTGATAAAGATGATGAAGAGGCAAAGAAGTTTGATGTAGTCATGCTTCATCTGATGCTTGCACATATTGACAGTACGGTGAGAGTGGGTCAGTTCCGTCAGGTTGTGGTCAACGTAGCCGCTCTGCTTCAGAAGAAAGGTACTGTTCCTGCTGTCATGGCTCGAATAGACACCATCAAGTTGGTGCAGACGCAACAGTTCTGGGACAACGAATCGTTGGATGCGTTGGAGAAAGTCCGCTTAGACTTGCGTGACCTTGTGCAACTGCTGAAGGAACAACGTAAGACAAAGAAGTTTGTCATTGACATTGAGGATGAGTACAAAATGGTAGAGGGTGGCGTGGATGCCCTTATCCGGACAACCTACAAACAGCGTGTTATCGACTACCTCGCTTCGCATAGCGACAATGCTACACTCCGTAAGATTCAGAACTTTGAGCAGCTGACTTCTGCCGACTTCACAGAATTGGAACGAATCTTCTTTGAAGAACTTGGTACAAGAGACGAATACAACGAATTGGCAAAAGGTCATCCGTACAAGTCGAATGTGGCAGCCTTCATTCGTGTTATCAACGGCATTGACCGCAAGAAGGCACTTGACATCTATCAGAACTTCATCGAAGGTCACAACCTAACATCAGAGCAGGAACGCTATTTGAAGAATATCCTTGATTATGTCAGCGTGAACGGTGATATTCAGACAAAGAACTTCACTGAGTATCCACTAAAAGCATTCAACTGGCGTGTCACCTTCGGAGATCACTTCGTCAAATTGAAAGACTTCGTCAAGCAGATTCATCAAGTCATATCGGCAACAGCATAAAATATATATGGTGGTGTGTCATAATAGCCAATCTGCTGCGTGGCTATCGGATTCGGGCTTGCATCTTAGCCATTCTGACGCACCTTCGAGGGTGAAGCCAAAATGTGCATTTTGACACACCCTCATGTCCCCTAAAAAGTGCCATTTGTGTGAAATTCTTACGTTTCGTCATGCTTGGAAAAGAATTGAAGTAGTGACGAAGAAAACTTTGAAACTCTTGCGTAACTTTGCAGTGACATTAAGAGCATCATTGATGATCTTGGTGAGCCGGTCAAATGGCTGAATTTCCATTATAATCAATAAAATACTCCAAGACAACCATGGGAGTCAAGATAGGTTCTACTGCCGGATATATGTATATGGATATGTGGGTGCTTGCCAGCATCATCCAGTTGGGGACATTCAGCTTCTGCCGAAGGTTTCTGAATTAGAAGAACGACCCCTGTGGCAGGTTGTTCGACCAGATGACTCAGGCAGCTCGTTCGGGGCAGGCCAATATTGCCGAAGGTGTATCGCGCCATCAGACCTCGATAGAGACAGAGATGAAGCTGGTGGACGTGGCACGCGCCAGCATCAACGAGTTGAGCAATGATTATGCGTTTATCCTCATGGCAAACAAACAGGTGGCTTGGCGCAACAACGACCCCAATGCCATCAAGCTGAGGGCGTTGAAGCCCGATGCGCCGCAATATGGCGAAGACATCATGCACGACATGATGGAGCATGTGCTCAAGCAGAAAGAGCGTTTCGATCCATGGATAGAGCATGAAGAACTGACGTGTTCTGCCAATGCGCTGATGATTCTCTGCGCCCGTGTCAACAGCATGATAACGCGCTATTTAGAGAACTGCCTTGCAACATTCAAGCAGACAGGAGGTTTTACCGAAAACATGACTAAAGAGCGCATCGAGGGCCAGCGCCAGCAGAGCGTGGAAGAGGATGCTCCGATGTGTCCGAAGTGCGGTGCGCCGATGGTGAAACGATATGCCAAGCGAGGCAGCAACCAGGGCAATGCGTTCTGGAGCTGCAGCAAATACTCAGAGACGGGGTGCACAGGAAGCCGAAGCATTACTATAAAGAGATAACGATAAGAACGTCAAGAACGATAAGAACGTCAAGAACGTCAAGAATGATAAGTACGTCAAGAACGCAAAAAGAATCATCAAAGGGTCAGAGGGACAGGTTCGTTTGTTCACCATGCAGGGTCAATGTACCTGTCCCTCTGTCTCGGTTAGAGGCGGAAAAAGGCGCGGGCAGGTGGCACAAGCCGCAAAAAAAGTGTTCGTTTTTCATTCATTAAACCTCAAACTTTGTCCGTTCAGTCCCAATTCCGTAATTTTGCTTCGTTTTTCAAACCCACAACACAAACACTGATCATGGTTAAAATCACAAAAGAAGCAGCGCTCCACTATCACGAGATGGGAAAGCCGGGCAAGATTGAGGTAGTACCCACCAAGCCCTATCGCACCCAGACAGACCTCTCACTCGCCTATTCGCCCGGCGTGGCAGAGCCGTGTCTCGAAATTCAGCAAAACCCGCAGGATGCCTACCGCTATACGAACAAGGGTAACCTTGTGGCAGTCATTTCCAACGGCACGGCAGTCCTCGGACTCGGCGACATCGGTGCGATGAGCGGTAAACCCGTGATGGAAGGAAAGAGCCTTCTTTTCAAAATATACGCCGGCGTCGATGCCTTCGACATTGAAGTCGATGAGAAAGACCCCGAGAAATTCATCGCTGCCGTCAAGGCGATTGCTCCAACCTTCGGAGGCATCAACCTCGAAGACATCAAAGCCCCCGAGTGCTTTGAAATTGAACAACGCCTGAAAGCAGAACTCGACATCCCCGTCATGCACGACGACCAGCACGGCACAGCCATCATCTCTGCCGCCGGTCTCATCAATGCGCTCGATGTGGCGGGAAAGAAAATCGAAGACGCCAAAATCGTCGTGAACGGTGCCGGCGCAGCAGCCATTTCCTGCACTCGCCTCTACTGTGCCTTCGGCGCACGCCACGAGAACGTCGTCATGCTCGACTCCAAAGGCGTCATCACTGCCGACCGTCCCAACCTGACGGAACAGAAACGCGAATTTGCCACCACCCGCACCGACATCCACACGCTTGCCGAAGCCGTGCGCGACGCCGACGTCTTCGTCGGTCTCTCCAAAGGAAACATCCTGACACAAGACATGGTGCGCTCCATGGCGTCCAACCCCATCATCTTCGCGCTTGCCAACCCCGTGCCCGAAATCTCCTATGAAGACGCCATGGCTGCCCGACCCGACGTGCTGATGAGCACGGGACGCACGGACTATCCCAACCAAATCAACAACGTCATCGGCTTCCCCTACATCTTCCGCGGTGCGCTCGACACAGCCGCGAAAGCCATCAACGAAGAGATGAAAATGGCGGCAGCACGCGCCATCGCCGACCTGGCACGTCGCCCGGTGCCCGACATCGTCAACCGCGCCTACCACGTCCGTAACTTCTCCTTCGGACCCGACTATTTCATTCCCAAACCCGTTGATCCACGCCTCATCACCGAGGTCTCCATGGCAGTCGCCAAAGCGGCAATGGACAGCGGCGTGGCGCGCCGACCGATTCAGGACTGGAAAGCCTATCGCCAACACTTGCGCGAACTGATGGGACAGGAAAGTAAGTTCACCCAGAACCTCTACGACACCGCTCGCTCCAACCCCAAACGTGTCGTCTTCGCCGAGGGAACACACCCCACCATGCTCGAAGCCGCTGTCAGAGCCAAGGAAGAGGGAATCTGCTTCCCCATCCTCCTGGGAAACGACGTGCAAATCCGTGCCATTGCCGAAAACCTCAAACTCAACCTCGAAGGAATCGAAATTCTCAACCTCCGCAACGACAACCAAAACGAGCGCAGACACCGCTACGCTTCCATCTTCGCCAAGAAAATGGAAAGAAAAGGCTACACGCCGCAGGAGGCAGAGGACAAAATGTATGAAAGAAACTACTTCGGCATGATGATGGTTGAGACAGGCGAAGCGGACGCCTTCATCACCGGTCTCTACACCAAATATTCTAACACCATCAAAGTCGCCAACGAGGTCATCGGTATTCGCGAAGGCTACAACCACTTCGGAACCATGCACCTCATCAACTCCAAGAAGGGCATCCTCTTCGTCGCTGACACGCTCATCAACCGTCACCCCGACGAAGAAACGCTCTACGACATTGCCCGACTCTCCGCTTCCACCGTACGCTTCTTCAACCGCACACCGGTGGTCGCCATGCTTTCCTACTCCAACTTCGGAACCGACACCGAAGGAAGTGCAGAGCGCGTCGCACACGTCATCAAAAGAATGCACCAAGAGTGCCCCGACATGGCAATCGACGGCGAAATGCAACTCAACTTTGCCATGGACAAAGAACTCCGCGATGAGAAATACCCGTTCAACACGCTGAAGGGAATGGACGTGAACACACTCGTCTTCCCCAATCTCTCTGCCGCGAACTCCTCCTACAAGATAATCAAAAACTTCTTTGAAGAAGGAGAAGTCATCGGGCCCGTACAGATGGGACTGAACAAGCCGATTCACTTCACCGACTTTGAAAGTTCCGTCCGCGACATCGTCAACGTCACCGCCGTGGCTGTGATTGACGCCATCGTCATGGAGAAAAAAACACAGGGATGACGAAGCGTCATCACCGAACTTTGTGTCTCATGAACCCACTCCCGCTCTTTGCCTCCGCACCTTCATTTCCTTGTCTCGGACAGGCAAATGAGCGGGAGTTTTCTTGAAGGGGTGTTCTAAAAATTACGGGATAAGGAACGTTCAAAAGAAAGTGCTTACGTTTTGGTCGCTTTTCGTTTCTTAGCGCGCCCTTTTGTAAGTTTCGTCAGTCACATAGCCCGCTATGCTCCTTCCTCAACTGACAAAAGTTCATCTCTAAGAAATCAAAAATCAACTCAACCTAATTTTTAGAACACCCCTTGAATAATTCACATGAAAAACCTGCTGCTTGTTCTTTTCGGTCTCTTTCTGACCGCCGCGCCTGCCACCGCACAAACCATCATCGACTTGGAAAAAGGCGGAAAGGTGCGAGCCAAAACCATTGACGACTACAAAGCCGAGGCGCGCATGGCGGAAATCGCCCGCCGAGACTCCGTGGCATACGTCGGGCTCGTGCGCAGCGGATTCACCTCCCTCGCCGCAGACTCACTCAACGAAGCGGAAGAGAATCTGAAACGCGCCATCAAACTGCGCCCCGATGCACCCGGCAACCACGTACTGCGCTATAATCTCGCACTGATAGAAATGGCGCGCGGAGAAAGCAAAAAGGCGGAGAAGACGCTGACCGACATCCTCAAGAAACATCCCGACTATGTCGATGCAAGACTTGCCCGAGGCGAAGCCTATCTTCAAAACGGAAAAGACGCCGAGGCGGTCGAAGATGCCAAAAAGGTGCTTGAATCGGACGAGGAAATCTCTCGTGAGATGAAAGCACGCGCTCACTTCGTCTGCGCCGCAGGCTACTATGCCGCCCACCGCTTTGTCGAAGCAAAATCCGAGTTGCTGCAGCACCTTCGCCTGCGCCCCGACAACGTCAACGCACGGCTGCTCGAAGCCCTCATCCTCCTCCAAATGGGGCAGTCAGTCGAATCGCTGAACCGACTGAACGCCATTGTTTCCGCAAATCCCGACCACCTCGATGCCCTGCGCACAAGGGCGGAAGTACAAACGCAACTGAATATGTTGCAACCCGCCAAGGGGGACTACGACCGCCTCATCGAACTTTGCCCCAACGACGCGTCGCTCTTCGTGGAACGAGCCCGCGTGCTCATCACGTTGGGCGAAAAACGCGCCGCAGCCCGTGACCTTGACAAAGCCGTTGAATTGGGAATGCCGACCGGAATGGTGCAGTCGCTCCGCATGCTCGTGCGATGAACCCGGCGAGCGAGGAAAACATGTCGCGCCGCGCCGCGTTTTCTCACACGCTTGCTTATATATTACGTGCCGCGCCGCGTTTCCTCACGCTTGCTTATATAATATATAATGTGTTCTCTCCTTTAGTCCGACAGATGCGTAGATTCCTTTTCCTGCTCTTTTTCCTTTGCGCCGCCACGTTTGCTTCTGCAGCCGAGGTGGCTTCCGTGCCCCGCGAAATTCGTGCCGTCTGGCTCACCACCATCTCCGGCTTGGACTGGCCCTCCCGTCCCGCTACCGACGCCGCCTCCGCGAAACGACAACAAAGAGAACTGTGCCGAATGTTGGACCAACTGCAGACCATCGGCATCAACGTTGTACTTTTCCAAACCCGACTCCGAGCCACCACAGCCTATCCTTCCGCCCTCGAACCCTACGACGGCGTCTTTGCCGGCGCACCGGGACGAACTCCGCCTTACGACCCCCTGCGCTTCGCCCTCGACGAATGCCACAAACGCGGCATGGAACTCCACGCCTGGGTCGTGGCGTTCCCCATCGGAAAGGACGGTGCGATGAAACGTCTCGGCAACCGCGGACTTGCCAAAATGCGCCCGGAACTCTGCCGCCGCGCCGGGGAGGAATGGTACATGAATCCCGCACTGCCTGCCATCGCAGACTATCTCGCCAAACTCTGTCGCGAAATAGTGGAAAACTACGAGGTTGATGGCATTCACTTAGACTATATTCGCTATCCCGAACACACGATTCCCTTCCGCGACGATGCCGACTTTCGCCGCCTCGCACCAGCCGGACTCTCCAAGTCGGCTTGGCGCAAGCAGAACGTGGACCGCTGTGTGAAAGCGGTCGCCGATGCGGTCAAGGGCGTGCGCCCCTGGGTCAAACTCAGTTGCTCGCCCGTCGGGAAATATGCCGACCTTCCCCGCGCCTCTTCTTTCGGATGGAACGCCCGCGACGCCGTGAGTCAAGACGCTCAGGCGTGGCTCGCAAAAGGTTGGATGGACTGGCTCTTCCCGATGATGTATTTTGACGGGCGTCACTTCTATCCCTTCCTTGCCGACTGGAAAGAGAACGAAGGACCGGGGCGCGTCATTCCCGGACTCGGCATCTACTTCCTTTCTCCCTCTGAAAAGAATTGGGATCTCCACGTCGTCACGCGCCAGATGTCTGTGAGCCGCATGATGGGACTGGGTGGTCACGCCTTCTTCCGCACCCGTTTTCTTTTGAACGATGTGAAGGGGCTGTTCTCTTGGCTTCGCACGGACTTCTACTCCCAACCGGCACTTGTGCCGCCCATCTCGCCCGTGGCATCCGACACCTCCGCTGCGCCCGCTGCTCCCGAACTTCGGGTGGAACGGGAGGGGAAAACGCTCCACTTCTCTTGGAATGCAATCACGGCGACGACGCCGGTGCACTATCGCCTCTATCGTCTGGATGCCGGTCGCGACGCGGTGGTCGTGGCGGACCACCTCACCGACACCTCCTTTTCACTGACGCCTGCGCTCCCCTCCCTGCTTCATTCCACTTATGTCCTCACCGCCGTCGATGCCTACGGTCGCGAGAGTTTGTGAAACGTGACTGTTCGGTAAAAAGTCGGCGAGATTTCTTGACCCCAATTTGACAGTGTCAAGTACTTCCGTGACGCCCCCGTGACGCTTCCAAAATTCCACCTAACAATTTGAACGCCGTCTCAACAAAACCGGAAAATTCGATTGGTTGAGACGGCGTTCAAATATCTTGGAAGTAAACTTGCAAGGCAGCAATCCTGTCGCTATGGAGCGCGAGGAAGTTCAAATCACATCTTCTTCACGGCTTCTTCAATCTTCGCCACGGCTTCGCGGGCTTCCGCTTCGGTGAGGCAGAGGGGCGGGAGCAGACGCAGGATGTTGGTGGAGGCGGCTCCGGTGAACACGTGGAAATCACGCACAAGACTGCCGCGCATCTCCTTGATGGGCTGGTCAAACTCAATGCCAATCATCAAACCGCGCCCTCTGACGTTGGTGATGTGAGGACAGCGGGACTGAAGTTCACGGAATGCTTGCAACAGGAAGTCTCCGACGCGGGCAGCATTGGCAGTCAGTTGTTCAGCCTCCATCACGTCCAACACGGCGAGTGCGGCGGCGCAGCCGAGGTGATTGCCACCGAAAGTCGTGCCAAGCATGCCGTAGGTGGCTTCAAACTTCGGCGAGATGAGAACGGCACCCATCGGGAAGCCGTTGGCGATTCCTTTGGCACAGGTGACGAGGTCGGGCGTGACGCCAAGGTGCTGGTGGGCGAAGAAGCGTCCCGAGCGGCCGTAGCCGCACTGAATCTCGTCGCAGATGAGCACGGTGCCGGTTTCGTCGCAGAGTTTCCGAAGTCCCTGCATGAATTCCGCGGTGGCGAGGCGGATGCCGCCGACGCCTTGGATGCACTCCACGATGACGGCAGCAACGTCGCCCTTGCGAAGTTCGGCTTCAAAGGCGGGAAGGTCGTTCAGCGGGAGGAAGGTGACGTGACCGTTGGCGTTGATGGGTGCCACGATTTTGGGGTTGTCGGTGGCTTCAACCGCCAAAGAGGTGCGTCCGTGGAAAGCCTTCGAGGCGGCGAGCACACGACTTCTTCCCGTGTGGAAAGATGCCAGTTTCAACGCGTTTTCATTGGCTTCTGCACCGGAGTTGACGAGGAAGAGCGAGAAATCGGGATAGCCTGCTGCTTGGGGAAGACGTCGCCCCAGTTCTTCTTGCAGGGAGTTGATGACAGAGTTTGAGTAGAAACCAAGTTTCGCCACTTGACGCGAGATGGCTTCCACGTATGTCGGATGAGCGTGGCCGATGCTGATGACGGCATGACCGCCGTAGAGGTCAAGGTATTCATGACCTTCCGCATCCCAAACGCGACATCCTTTGCCTTGAACAATTTCAACGGGGAAAAGAGGATATACAGGAAAAAGTGACATAGACTATGGCGGAAAACCGCAGAAGAGAAAGTTGAGAGGAGGTGAGAGATGGAGAGGAGTGAGGGGAGACTTGTTCGTCAGAATGCGATGGGTTTGAGGCGCAACCCGGTGGTTTCCTCCAGTCCAAACATGAGATTCATGTTTTGGAGTGCCTGTCCTGATGCTCCTTTGAGCAGGTTGTCGATGCAGGCGGTGATGAGCAACTTGTTGCCGTGTTTCTCGGCATGAATGAGACACTTGTTCGTGTTGATGACCTGTTTCATGTCAATGGCACGGGTGACGTAGTGAGTGAAAGGCGCTTCAGAATAGAAGTCGGTGAAGAGCGTTTCAATTTCCTCGATGGGCGCGTCGCAGGTCAGCACTTCCGTGGCAAAGATTCCGCGGGGGAAGTCACCGCGATAGGGAATGAAGTCAATCTCTCCCGTGAAATTCGGCTGAAGTTGTCGGAGCGACTGTTTGATTTCCGGCACGTGCTGATGCGCAAACGGTTTGTAGATGCTCATGTTTCCCGTACGCCACGAAAAGTGGGTCGTTGCGGAAGGCTTCACGCCGGCGCCGGTGCTGCCCGTGATGGCATTCACGCTAACGTCGCCTTGAAGCAGTCCGGCTTCCGCCAGCGGCAACAGCCCGAGTTGAATGCAGGTGGCGAAGCAGCCGGGGTTGGCGATGTGTTGCGCGCCGCAAATCAAGTTGCGGTTCAACTCCGGCAAGCCATAGACATAGTCATTGTCCTCAGCGGCAAGGCGGAAGTCCTGGGCGAGGTCAATGATGCGGATGTCGGCGGGAATGTAGTGTTCGGAAAGGAATTGAGTGCTTTTGCCGTGACCAAAGCAGAAGAAGACCACATCCACGTCCTCAAAGGGGAGTTTGTCGGTGAAGCGCAGGTCAGTCTCTCCGTAGAGTCCTTCGTGGACATCGGTGAGCAGGTTGCCCGCGTTGCTTTCGCTGTTGACGAAAACGATTTCTGCTTCGGGGTGATTCAAGAGAAGGCGGCAGAGTTCGCCGGCAGTGTAGCCGGCGCCGCCGATGATTCCGATTCTAATCATATTTCTCAATAATTATGGAGCAGGAGAATCCGTGCGGCTTAGATTTCCTCCTCTTCGTGGTTGGCATAGAAGACGCGGAGCGGCGTGCTGAGCACCTTGATGAAGCCTTTGGCATCGTCGGCAGTCCAACCCTTCTGGGTCTCGCCATATTCTCCCAACTTTGACTTGACGAGGTCGTTCGGACTGTCAACGCCCACGGTGTGGAAACCGAGGGGACGGAGTTCAAGGATGACGGTGCCGCTGACGTGACGCTGGGAACTGGTCAGCATGGCTTCAATGTCGCGCATGACGGGTTCCATGTACTGACTCTCGTGGAGGAACATGCCATACCAGTTGGCGACTTGGTCTTTCCAGTATTGCTGCCACTTCGAGAGCGTATATTTTTCAAGGAAACGGTGTGCGCCGATGATGAGGGCGGGCGCTGCTGCTTCGAAGCCAACACGTCCTTTGATGCCGATGATGGTGTCTCCGACGTGCATGTCACGCCCGATGCCGTAGGCTGCCCCGATTTCTTCCACTTTGCAGATGGCTTTGATGGGGTCGTCGAAGCGTTCTCCGTTGACCGCCTTCAGTTCTCCCTTTTCAAAGGTCAGACGCATCTCTTCGGTACCGGACTTGGTGACTTGCTTGAGATAGGCGGATTCGGGCAGTCCCTGCGTGCTGTCGAGAATTTCGCCGCCGCAGATGCTGGTGCCCCAGATGCCGACGTTGTAGGAGTATTTCAACTTGGTGAAGTCGGCGAAGAAGCCATGGGCGTTGAGATAGTCCACCTCTTCTTTGCGGGAAAGATTGCTGTCGCGGGTGAGGGTGATGATTTCCATGTCGGGACACATGACGAGGAAAGTCATGTCAAAGCGCACTTGGTCGTTGCCCGCGCCGGTGGAGCCGTGGGCAATGGCACTGGCACCGATTTCCTTGGCGTAGCGGGCAATTGCCATGCCTTGGAAGATGCGTTCCGAACTGACGGAGATGGGATAGACGTTGTTGCGGAGCACGTTTCCGAAGACCATATACTTCAGACTCTTCTCGTAGTACTCCTGCGTTACGTCGAGGGTGACATATTTTGTGGCGCCGAGTTTGTAGGCATTTTCTTCGTTGGTTTTCAGTTGTTCTGCGCTGAAGCCTCCGGTGTTGGCGCAGGCGGCATATACTTCATAGCCCTTCTCGCGGGCGAGATACATCACGGTGTAGGAGGTGTCGAGTCCGCCACTGAAGGCGACGACTACTTTTTTCTTTTCCATAATCGGGAGGAAGGTTTTTAGGAGATTATAGTTTAGTTTGTCTCATTCGGGCTGTGTTTTGATGAAATCCAGTACGTCTTGCGGGATTTCGGCGGGCAGCGGGGTGTCGGGATGACGCTCCGGGTCAAAGAGCATGCCGGTGCAGACGCAATATTTTCTCCCGGTGCGGGCGAGCACGTCGCAGTTGATGCAGCAGGGATGTTCCGGCGTGCCGCATCCTTTCCAATATTCGTCATCCTGCGTCAACTCGGAGAAAGGCACGGGGACGTAACCCAGCGAGGTGTTGATTCTCATCACCGCTCCGCTGCTGGTCAGACCGAAGATTTTGGCTTTCGGCCAGCGCACACGACTCAGCGAGAACGCCAGTCGCTTGATGCGGGTGGCAAGGTGATGACCGCGGAACTTGGGCACGACGATGAGGCCGGAGTTGGCGACGTAGTGCTTGTTCTCCCAGCTCTCAATGTAGCAGAAGCCTGCGAACTCCTCGCCGTAGAGAGCGATGATGGCTTTGCGCTCCTTCATCTTTGTGGCAAGATATTCGTGGGTTCGGCTGGCGATGCCGCTGCCTCGAACCTTGGCAGCCTCGGTGATGGTGTGAAGTATGGTGTCCACGTACTTCTCGTGGGAGGGGTCTGCAACGATGACGCTGATTCCGTCGTTATATTCTTCCATGATAGTTTAGTTGTATATAATTATATATGTGTGTATTTTGTTTTCTTCTCTCAGAGTGCTACGCTTTTGATGGCGGGAATGACTGTTGCCATGTCGTCTGTGAATTCCTCGCGTGTCACGTTTTCAGCCAGGATGATGAGAATCGTGTCATCGCCGGCAATGGTTCCTGCCACGGAGGGAAGTTTATGGTTGTCGATGTCCGATGCAAGACCTCCGGCATAGCCCGGGCGGGTGTGTATGACGGCAAGGTTGCCCGAGAACACGATGGACTGAAATCCCGTGTTGCGAAGATACTGTGGCACGGTCTCTACGCTGACGGTGCGATGATAGTTCGGCGTTTCGGGGAGCACGTAACGATAGCCATCCGGCTTGAGGATTTTGATGGCTCTCAACTTGTTCAAATCTCGTGAGAGCGTGGCTTGAGTGACTTTCAAACCATTGCGCGCCAACTCTTCAAGGATGTAATCTTGTCTTCCGATGCCTTGACTGGAAAGGATGACGCGAAGCACTTCTAAACGCTTTTCTCGGCTGTTCATTGTTCGTTTCTTTGTTCAGGTGGCAAAGATAATGAATAAATGTATAAAATTGCATATTTATTCATCTTTCTTCCGCTTTTATTGAGAAATATACGGAAAGAAGCGCATATATGCGCGTTTTTATTCATTCTTTGCTGCCAAGGGCAGGCTTTTCCTTCACGCTTCTTTTTGCAATTTCATGCAAGCCCAGCCGTCAAGTTCACGAACATCCACGAGCGTCAGTCCGACTTCGCGAGCGCGGGATTCAAGTTGCGGAACGTCGGTGGTGTAGAAACCACTCATATATATATAAGCGTGCGGTTTCATCCTTTCCACGTAGGCGGGGAGGTCACGGAGGAGAATTCCAAGGTTGATGTTGGCAATGACAAGGTCGAAAGGTCCTTCATCGGGGAGCAGGGAAGCGTCGCCAAGTTTGACGTCAATCCCGTCGAGTCCGTTCAGCGCGACATTGTCCAAGGAATTCTTCAAGCACCATTCATCCACATCGATGGCGGTGCAATGCTTGGCGCCGCGCATTCGGGCGAGGATGGCGAGGATGCCTGTGCCGCAGCCCATGTCCAGCACCTCCAACCCTTTGATTTCGTCGTTCAGCAGGCGCGAAATCATCTGCGAGGTGGTCGCATGGTGACCCGTGCCGAATGACATCTGCGGGTTGATGAGAATCTTGTAGTCCGCCTCGGGCACGTCTTTGTGGAAGGTTCCCGAGATGACGCACCTGCCATCAACAACGAGCGGTTGAAAGTAGTTCTTTTCCCATTCCTCGTTCCAATCCTTGTTCTCGGCTTCCGCCATCGTGAAGTTGATTTCGACATCGGGCAGCGGAAAGTCGGCGAGTGCGGAGCGGAGCGCTTCGGGGTCGTAAGCCGCCTTCGGAATGTAGCATTTAAACTCGCTTGCTTCCTTGTTCACCTTCTCCCATTCCGGGTCCTCGGGATTGGCGGAGTGCTTGACGGCGGTGCGTTCCAAGTCTTCGGTGTGAACAAAACTGTCAAAGCCCACTTCTGCCAAGACGGCACTCAAGACATCGTCAATGGCTTCGTTGCAGGGCTTTGTCAAAAACGTGAATTCTAAATATTCCATGTGGGCAAAGTTACGGCAAAGCCTGCGCGGAGGAAAGAAAATCGTTGCTTTTCTGCCGTTTCCGCGTTCAAAAAGCCCCTATGTGCTGCTTTGGCTTCTCTTTTTGCAGACTATTAGTCTCGGTTTTTTGCATAATTTTCAATAAATAATACCTACCTTTGCAGAGAATTAGGACAAGTTTTGCGAAAAGCCTTCCTCTTTTGAGGGGGTCCACTCCTCCCTTGGGCGAGAGAATCCCTCTTTCGCGTGAACCTGATTCCATCCGGCGAGAAATAATTTTGATGAGAACACCATATTCTTCAGACGCAAATGAATCTATTAGGCTTTACTCCGCGCTTAGTCAGTGAACTGCGCAACTATTCCAAAGAGAAGTTTGCCGCCGACCTCATGGCAGGTTTGATTGTCGGCATCGTGGCGTTGCCTCTTGCCATCGCTTTTGGTATTGCTTCCGGCGTTTCGCCCTCTCAAGGCATCTTGACCGCCATCGTGGGCGGTTTTATTGTTTCCGCTCTCGGCGGCAGCCGCGTGCAAATCGGCGGACCGACCGGAGCGTTCATTGTCATCATCTACGGCATCGTCAGCAATCCCGCGCTCGGACTTTCGGGACTCATGATTGCAACCATGCTGGCGGGACTTTTCCTCATTCTCCTCGGTGCGTGCCGTTTGGGAACCATCATCAAGTTCATCCCATATCCCATCGTTGTGGGCTTCACGAGCGGTATCGCCGTCACCATCTTCACCACGCAAATCAAAGACCTCTTCGGACTGACCATCGAAGGCGGACTTCCCGGAGACTTCATTTCCAAGTGGGGCGTCTATTTGCAAAACTTTGCCAGCATCGACTGGGCGACCACGGCAGTCGGCGTGCTCAGTGTCTTGATTATCATCCTTACACCGAAGATTTCCAAGAAGATTCCCGGCTCGCTCGTTGCCATCATCGTGATGACTGTTGCTGTCTATTTCTTGAACTCCTACACGAAATTCCATGTGGACACCATCTACGACCAATTCGGCGAAATCAAAGCTGGCATTCCCGCACTGACCGTGCCCGACATCAGTTGGGAAAACGTGAAGAGTCTCTTCCCGACAGCCATGGTCATTGCCGTGCTCGGCGCCATTGAGAGCCTGCTCTCCGCTACCGTGGCAGACGGTGTCTGTGGCGACCACCACAACTCCAACCAAGAACTCATCGGACAAGGCGTAGCCAACCTTTGCACTCCGCTCTTCGGCGGCATCCCCTGCACCGGTGCCATTGCCCGCACGATGACCAACATCAACAACGGAGGACGCACACCCGTCGCCGGCATCGTTCACGCTTTCGTCTTGCTCGTCATCTTCCTTGTGCTCATGCCGCTTGCTGCCTACATTCCCATGTCTTGCCTTGCCGGCGTGCTGGTCATTGTTTCCTACAACATGAGCGGCTGGCGCACTTTCCTGCAACTGATGAAGAACCCCAAGAGTGACATCGCCGTGCTCTTCATCACGTTCCTGCTGACCGTCATCTTCGACCTGACCATCGCCATCGAAGTCGGACTGCTCATTGCCTGCCTCCTCTTCATGCGCCGCATGGCTGAGACCACTCAGATCAAGGTCATTGCTGACGAAATCGACCCGAACGAAGAAACAGACGCCGTGGTTCACGAAGAACATCTCGTCATCCCCGATGGCGTGGAGGTTTATGAAATCAACGGTCCCTACTTCTTCGGCATTGCCAATAAATTTGAAGAACTAATGGCTGCCATGAACGACCATCCGAAGGTTCGCATCATTCGTATGCGCCGCGTTCCCTTCATTGACAGCACAGGCATCCACAATCTTCAGAATCTTTGCGAAATTTCTCACCGTGAGGGCACTCACATCGTTCTTTCCGGCGTCACCCCCAACGTCTATGCCGTCTTGGAACACAACGGTTTCTGCCGTCTCCTCGGAAAAGACCACATTTGCCCGAACATCAACGTCGCGCTTGAGCGTGCAGCTGCCATCCTGAAGCGTCCGTGATGAACGAAAACCGGTCGATGCGCCGTGGTTCAACGAACCTCGAAGACGTAAAAACATATTTTCTTTGAAATAATTCTAATTCCGAACGCTCTTTGCAGCGTCGGACATTGTCTCACAAATCTCATTATTAAAAGATGGAATGGTTCCAAAACTTATTCACCGTGACTGACTCCGTGGCGCACGTCGTGTTGCTCTACTCGTTGGTCATTGCTGTCGGAGTCTGGCTCGGCAAGATTAAATTCGGCAGTGTTTCTTTAGGAGTCACTTTCGTGCTCTTTGCGGGCATTGTGGTCGGTCACATCTACAATGCTGCCGGCATTGCGGACGCTGATGGCGGTTTCGCCTGTCCTGCCAAGGTCCTCACGTTCATTCAAGACTTCGGACTGATTCTTTTTGTCTATTGCATCGGTCTTCAAGTCGGTCCCGGCTTCTTCCAGTCTTTCAAGAAGGAAGGCCTGCGCTTGAACCTCATCACCTTGGGCATCGTCGCACTCAACATCATCACCATGCTGGTGCTCTATTTCTTGGTATTTGATACCAATGACCCCACTTCGCTTCCCATGGCTGTCGGTGTGCTCTGCGGTGCCGTCACCAACACGCCCGGTCTTGGTGCGGCACAGGAAGCCATCGGCACGCTTGGCATCAACATGGGCAACATGAACATCGCTTCCGGCTATGCCTGTGCCTATCCTCTCGGTGTCATCGGCATCATTGGTGCGACCATCGCTGTGCGCTATCTCTGCCGCATCAAACTTGAAAAAGAAGAAGAAGAGATTCGCATGCGCCAAGAGGACAATCCTCACGCCAAGCCTCACCACATGACGCTCCGCGTGAAGAACCATGCGCTTGAAGGAAAGAACTTCGGACAGCTCAGCCAGTTCCTCGGACGTACCTTTGTCTGCACCCACTTCAAGCAGGGTGATGAAATCATCACGCCGAACAAGGACACTGAAATTCACTATGGCGACGAACTCATGACCGTCTGCGCTGAAGACGACGCTGAGGCAGTCCTCGCTTTCATTGGTGAAGAAGTGGAAGTCGATTGGAAAGCTGAACAGGCTCCCATCGTCTCCAAGCGCATCCTCGTCACCAAACCCGAGGTGAACGGAAAGACCTTTGGCAACATGCACTTCAGCTCTATCTACGGCGTGAACGTCACTCGAATCACACGTCAGGGCATGGACCTTTTCGCAGACCGTTCTTTGAGAATCCAAATTGGTGACCGACTCATGGTTGTGGGTCCTGAGGACTGTGTGAACCGTGCAGCGAGAGTCTTGGGCAACTCCATCAAACGCCTCGACCATCCCAACGTAGGTGCGATTTTCTTGGGCATTCTCGTCGGCATCGTCTTTGGTATGATTCCGTTCCAATTCCCCGGCATGGCAACTCCTTTGAAACTTGGCATCGCGGGTGGTCCGCTTGTCATTGCCATCCTTGCCGGTGCTTACGGCTATAAATTCCATCTCGTCACCTATACGACGACTTCCGCCAACCTCTTGCTTCGCGAAATCGGACTCATTCTCTTCCTTGCGTCTGTCGGAATCAAGGCGGGTGCCAACTTCTGGAATACAGTGGCACACGGCGACGGTCTGATGTACGTTTGGGTCGGCTTCCTCATCACGATTATTCCCCTGCTCATCATGGGCGTGGTGGCTCGTCTGCGCTTCAAGATGAACTACTTCACCCTCATGGGTGTCATTGCAGGTTCTACGACCGACCCTCCCGCACTGGGCTATGCCAACCAGACTGCCAACAATGATGCCGCGTCTGTCGGCTACTCCACAGTCTATCCTTTGGCAATGTTCCTCCGCATCCTCGTGGCGCAGGCGCTCATCCTCTTCCTCTGCGCTTCCGGCGCGGCGTAAGATACGCAATATAATATTATGACTGTCCGCTAAACTTTTCATGAGGCAAATGAAAAGTTTAGCGGACAGTCATAAAAAGTAATCACTTCTCTTTTGAACGCTCCTTATTCCGTAATATATAGGAAACCCCTTACATCTTCTTTTTCTCTTCTTTCGCCAACAATCGGAGGATGGCGCTTTTTTTGATGGCACGGCATGCAATGAGGAGGGCGCACACTCGCCATCCCGCGTCAAGCGGGCAGGGGATGAGGCAGACGAACAGTGCAAGAATGGTCCACATCAGTTGTGCTGCCTGGCGCGGCGTCACGTTCAGTTCGAGCCATTCGGAACAAATCGACGCAAAGACACCGGCGGCGCGTGTTTCTTGCAGCCATGCTGTGGGGCGCAGAAGAGAGAAGGTGCGTCGGGTGCAGTCCGAGAGAGGGGCGTGAGAAGAAAAAACTGAGGAGGGAGAAATCGTGAGTGAATTGTTCTTTGTCATGATGCAGCAGGGTTTGAAAGATGTTCAACAAATCTTTGGTGTGGGAAGCCTGAGTGCAATTTGTTTTCAGGTGTGTCCCTTGTTTCTGCTGCAAAAGAACGGTCAGTTTGTGACAGAGTGCGTCACAAGCCAAGTTTTTTTGTTAAAACTTCGGCTTTCTCTTGAAGATATTTGACAAAGTCGGGAGAATCGACGATTTCAATGTCGTCAATGAGTCCCATGACGAAGCGTCCGATGCCTTTGTAACTGCAAACTTCCGTGTCAAGTCTGACTTTTCCGTCTTTCAGAACGGTCATTTGTCGGTCGGCGTCAGGTGCTTCTTCGAGGAGCAGGCTTGAGGCAAGTGTGCCCATGATGAGTGTGACGGGCATTTTCTTGTCTCCGCTGAAGTGGAAGAGGTCGGTGAAGAAAGGCTGATGTTTGTCTTTGTGTGCCCAAAGCAGGTCAAGCAGTGCGACTTCCTGGCAGCGATTGAGTTTGAAGGTTTTGTTTTCTCCGGAAGAGAGTTCGTAGCATCGAACCTCATTGTTTTCGTGCAGAAAAACATAGGGTTCGACAATTCGGTCGGAGATTACTCCGCTGGAGTGAGAGGCATAGCCTTTGAGGATGGCGACGCGTTCTTCTCGGATGGCTTGGTAGATGGTGCTGATTCTGCCTGCGAGGAGTTTGTCCACGCCGTGTCTTGCGATGACTTCGGTGTCGTAGAGGTTAGCGAATTTTGCTCGGAGGTCTCTGATTTGTGGTGAGTTGCTGTAGATGGAGTTCAGCACCTGGCTGATGGTGACAGCCTCTGCTTCGTTGAATTGCAACCCGTCGGTGAGTTCGCGAAGATAGGGTGATTTAGCATCGATGTGATAGCGGGTTCCTTCTTTGATGATGATGAAGCCCATCGCCTTCAGCGCGTCCAAATAGCGATAGATGGAGCGTCGGTTCATTCCGATTCGCTGGCTCACTTCTTCAATGGTTAGGCGGCGATTTTGTGTCAGTTCAATGAGCAACCTCAGTTGCTTGGCAAATTTCTCAAGTTCCATTTTTAATGTGTAAGAATGCTATGTATGCTTCAAGTTTCCGCGGCGAAAGTACGACTTTATTTGCAAACGGAGCGACTAAGGGGTGTTAGATTTGATAAAAAGGTATAAAAAGAGGGCTTTATCATCGTCTTTTAGTCATGAAAAGGCTTAGAATACTTACTTTCGCCGCACAATCATGAGTAGTATTTTAAAAAATATCCTTTTCGCCATCTTGTCCACGCTCGCTGCTTTGGGACTGATGTGGTGGGTTTACCGAGGGTTCGACTTCGGGGGGCTCGTTTCGTTTTTCACTCATCGCACGAACTATCTTTGGATGAGTCTTGCCGCCCTGTTCGGCGTCTGTGCCAACGTGCTCCGTTCGCTGCGTTGGCGGGAGTTGCTTCGCGGTGCCGGCATTCAAATCAGTGTACGACGCAGTGTGGAGCTGATTTTCATTTCATATCTTGTCAACAGTCTCACTCCTCGGCTCGGTGAACTCACTCGCTCGTTGCTCGTGCGGCGCGGTGACCCTGAGGTGACGACTAAGGCGCTCGGCACGGTTGTGGTGGAAAAACTTGTCGATGTGGCTTGTTTGGTCGTAGTGGCAGGCATTGCCGTCATGCTCCGCTGGAAAGCCACCGTGGGTTTGGTGGACAAAGTTGGCGAGGGACTGCAGTGGGTCGTGCCGAGTTATAGTTTCTACATCATCGTTGGTGGTTTCGTTTGCCTGCTCATCGGCATCTCACTCCCCTTGTGGCACCATGTGCGTCGTTTTTTTCGTAATCTTTGGCTCGGCATTTCCGCACTTTCTCGTTTGGAAAGCCCGCTGACCTTCGTCTCGCTGAGCGCCGCCATTTGGACTTTCAATTTCTTACAGATGTTTGTGCTTGTGCCCTGCTTCCCCGGTCTGGAAGACATCAGCACCGCCGATTTCATTCACGTCTTCGCCGCTGCGAGCATTGGCATGCTTCTTCCCACACCCGCCGGAGCCGGTCCCTGGCATTTTGCCATAGTCAAAACGCTCACGCTCAGTTATGGCGTGGAGAAAGCCGTGGCGCAGTCTTTTGCCTTCATCAGCCACGGCATCAAAACCCTTCTTGTCATATTCCTCGGACTCATCGGTTGCTTTGGCTACAATCAGTCTCTCATCTCTCGTGTGCGGCAACGAAAATAAAGTCGCAGTGTGCCTCACTTCAGAACATATATTCTTATGAAACGCATCCTTTTTCTCCTTTTCTTTTCTCTTTTGCTGACCACTCCGCTTTGTGCCCAGAGTTTCAAGACGCTTTGGAAACGAGTTGAGACTTCCATGTCGCAGGATTTGCCCGAAACTGCCCGGGAGCAGGTGAAAACCATACGTGCCAAGGCATTGACGGAGCAAAACTTCGCTCAGTTGCTGCGTGCTTCGCTCATTGAAGGGCTGCTCTGTGACGAAATCTCTCCGGACTCTTTTTCCGTTTGGCAAAAGGCGATGGAGGAGGCGTTGAAGAATGAAACACGCCCCGTGGAACGTGCGTTGTGGCACGCAGCCCTTGGTCTCACCGGCTCCTCCCATTTGAGTTTTATGCCCACCGACACGATGAGTGAAAACCGCTCCGCCGCCCATTTGACTGCCGCCCTCGAAAGTGCTGCCGCCCTCGCTGCCACACCCTACACCGACCATCTCCCTCTTTTCGTCAAAGGCAAGGACAGCCGTTTCTTTGGCAACGACCTACTGCATATCGTCTTCCGAGGCGCACAAGAAGCCAACGTTTGGGACGCGAAGGAATCGATGCGCCATCGTTCGCAGGTGATTCAAATCTATCGTCGGCTTCATCGCACCGATGCTGTCGTTCTGCTTTCGCTTGACAGCATTGCCGAAGTCGGACGCGGTGAGAGTGTGGTTGGAAAATTGGAGGACGACGCCCGCTTCCGCGCTTTGGAAAACCTTTTGGAAGCGTATGAAACGACCGAGGTTTCCGCGAAAATCGTGGCGGCGATGACAGCACTCCGCTCCTCCTATGCTGAAAACGCACCCGCTGCCGCCCACAACGACAGCCTGCTTTTGGAGCGCGCTCGCCGTATTCTCAAAAAAGGGAAGAACCACCCCGGAGCTGCAGAGGTGAGCAATTTTCTTCTCATCATGCAGAACCCCGTTGTCCATTTGGTGCGCTTTCCTCAGGTCCTGCGCCCCGACAGCGTGGTGACGTTCGGATTGAAGGGAAGGAACCTTTGTGAGTTGGAATTGAGATGGATTCCGCTTTTCGATAACGAGGTGGACTATCAGAACAATCGTTGTCCACTTTCTGATGTCGCCGCCGCCCGCCGAAAAGGCGCCGCGGTGCATCGCGTCTCCCTTGCTTCCGTGCCTTCCCATCGTTTGACGTCAGTGGAAACCACCGTTCGGACACCCCAACGTCCCGGCGTCTATTCCCTTGAAATCTCCGGCGATGGGGAGAGCCTCCTTCGCGAGGTGGTTCACGTCACCCGCCTTCACCCACTCCTCTTCTCCTTCGGCAAGGAAGGCAACCGTGTCAGCGTTTTGGACAGCCACACCGGTCAGCCCCTGCGCGATTTCCGCCTCACCGCCTACTTGGCTGACGAGAATGGCATGCTTCGTCAGAGTCGCAGCCTCGTCTCCGGCGGGAAGCCCGAAGTGTTCATTGAGCCGCTGAGTGGTCGGATTCAGGAACAATGGTTTGCGTCTGTCGAAGGCGATGCCGCCGCTTTTGCTTTGCCCTCGCCGAATCAGCGAGGCTATGTCAGCCGTCAGCAAGAGACTTCCACCACCTCGCTGAGTCTGCTCGCCGACCGTGGCATCTATCGTCCCGGTCAGCAGGTCTTTGTCAGTGGAGTACTCTTCACCCGGCATGGCGACGATTTCAAAGTCGAGCGTCACGTGCCCATTCGTCTTCGTCTGCTCGACGTGAATCGCAAAGCGGTCGATTCCCTGTCTGTTTCCTCCGACACGCTGGGCACTTTTTCCGCTCGCTTCCGTCTTCCTGCCGAGACGCTGCCCGGCATGTTCATCATTGAAGCTCGCGCCGCAAGTGTTCGCCAGAGTTTAGGGGTTCACGTGGAAGAATACAAACGTCCCATTTTCACCGTCACCACACATGCCGTCACGGATGCCTACGAACCCGGTGACACTGTTCGCATCTCCGGTGAGGCTCGCACGTTCACGGGCGTTCCCCTCTTGGATGCCCGTGTGCAGTTTGAAGTTCGTCGCATCAACTGGTGGCGCAGCAGCGATGAAGCATCCGTTCAGCGCGGCGAGGTCTTCACTGATGAGCAAGGGCGATTTTTTATTCCCGTCGCCACGAAAGCCGCCGAGAACGATTCTCGCGTTCCCTATCCGGAAAGAGGAAGTTGGCTTGTCACCTATTCCGTCACCGCTGAATCCGGTGAGACCGTGCAGGGCTCCTGCTCGCTGCCGTTGAATCAAAACGCAGAACAACTTTCTTTTTCGCTGCCCGACGTGCTCTGCCGCTCCGAGTTGCGCCCGCTGACGGTGAATCGTTTGAACGCTGCCGGAACGGGACGTGCCACGGCTGCCACCTACGTCATTCAGCCAGAGGGATCCGAAAACAAAATCTTGGAAGCACACTTCACGACCGGCGAACCGTTCTCGACGGAGAAGTGGAAGCGACTTCTGCCTGACCGCTATTGGCTCGTGGTGCGCACTGATGACGGTTTGCTTTGCGACACCGCCACCTTCTGTTTCTTTGGCGAAAACGACGTGCGCCCCGCAGACCGCCGCCGTTCTCTCTTCTTCCATGAGGGCAGCATGAACGGCAAGAAAACCGTTTGGGTCGGCTCGCCTGAGCGCGACGCCTGCCTCATCTTTGACTTGCTCGTCGGCGATGAGATTTTGGAACACCGTCTGATTGCCTTGAACGACAGTCTTGTTCGTTTTTCTTTGCCTTGGAAGAAGGAATATGGAGAAGGTGCAAAGGCTGTGTTTGCCTTGCTCCGCGCAGACACGCTTCACACACGAATCGTCGGCATCCCGCGCCCTGAACCCGACAAGGTCTTGAAACTCCGTTGGTCTTCCTTCCGTTCCCGCCTCACCCCCGGCAGTCAGGAATGCTGGACTCTTCGCGTGGAGGACAGCCGCGGCGCAGTCCCCGGCGTGGCGGTGATGGCACGCATGACCGACGCCTCGTTGGAGCAACTCGCCCATGCGCCGTGGCGTCTGAACCATCTGAATTTCGTGCGCCGCCTTCCTTTCTCCAGTTGGAATGACCAAAGGTGGATGTATCAAGGACTGAGAAACAGCCTTGGCGACAAATCTTGTCGTCTCCTCCCCGTTGCCGACCTTCAGTTCGCCAAATGGGACGAGCGTCTCTTTGAGAGCGGTCTGTTCGAAAAAGCAGGATATAATAATTATAGGTATTATCTATTAGGCGCAAAACCAAGGACCGTGGTCAAAACCTTGGCAAACGCGGAAACCGGAGACAGGGTTTTCTCTTCCCTCAATCGTGATGCTCCGGAGGGAAGTGTGATGAACGATGCCGTCCCGGCGGCAGCAGAGGCAACAGCCACCAGTTCCAAAGTAAAAGGAGAAACCCTCGCTGACAACTTTGAAAGCACCGGTGCCGGCACGAATCCCCAAGCCCTCGCTGCTCTCCGAAAAGACTTTGCGGAGACCGCCTTCTTCCTCCCTGCGTTGCGAACCAACGAGCAGGGCGAAACTGAAATCCGCTTCTCTCTGCCTGAGTCCGTCACCTCTTGGAACGTTTCGGCGCTCGCTTTCTCTTCTCAAATGGACTATGGCAAACTGGACACGACCGTTGTTGCTCGCAAAGAGTTCATGGTTGAACCTTCTCTTCCCCGCTTCGTTCGCAAAGGCGACCGCTGCACCGTGCCCGTCAGGGTGACCAACCTCACGAAATCGTCGTTGCAACCCGTCGTCACCTTCTTGCTCACCGACGCCGCCACGGGAAAAACCGTGGCTCAGCACGTTCGGAAACTGACAGTGCAGCCCGGACTCACTTCGGTCGTGAACTTCTCGGTTCCCTCCGAACTCACAGCCGAGGTGATTGGTTGTCGCGTGGTGGGCGAGAGCCAAGGTTTCAGCGATGGCGAAGAACATCTCCTTCCCGTTTTGTCTGATGAGGCACTCGTCGAACGAAGCCTCTCCCTCACGCTTGACAAAGAGGGAGTCACAAAGGTTCGCATCGACACGTTGCTTTCCTCTCCCGCTGCGCGCCACCGCAGCCTCACCCTTGAACTGACCACTCATCCCGCATGGGCAGCGGTGGCTGCCTTGCCTTCGCTCACCGAGACGGACGGTTGCTTGAGTGCGGTGGAATGGGCGTCACGCTACTATGCCCTTGCCTTGGGACTTGAAACTCTGCGCCGTTGCCCGGCGATTCAGAAAGTCGTGACTGCCAAGAGTGAAGAAGTGGAGGTGTGGGAGAAACTGCGAACGGAGGGATTCCGCGAACTTAATCCTTGGCTGACACAGGCAGAGCGTGCTGCTGCCCAGACCCGCGGACTGAAGAACCTGTTCAACGAACCGCTGACAGACGCTCGCAAAGCAACGGCTCTCGCCAAACTGCAAAACTACCGGAATGCAGACGGAGGCTTCAGCTGGTATCCGGGCATGCCTTCTTCACCTCATATCACCTCAGAAATAGCCCTTCTCCTCTCCCGCGTGGTTTGTCTGACCGAACAGCGTGACGGAGTTCACCTGCTTCATCAGGTTTTGGACCATCTGCAAAGCGTTGTGAAAGAAAGTCAGGAGCGCGTCAAGGCGGGAACGTATCTTTCTGATGCAGTGGCGTTGCGCTATCTTCGAGCCTGCACGCTGAGCGGAAGGAAATTTGAACGTGCTGAAAAGAAACTGTTGGCAGACCTGACCGAGCGCGGGGCGAAACTTCCGATGTGGGAGAAGTCGGTGCTCGCCGGTGTGCTGCAGAGTGTGGGCAAGAAGGACGAAGCATTGCTACTCGGGAAGAGCATTTTGGAACACACGGTCGTGCGCTCCGACTTGGGACGCTATTTTGACACGGCTCGGGCGGCGCGCTCCGAAAAGTCCTACTGTCTTTTCACGCAGTGTGCCGCCATCGATGCCCTGCAAAGCCTTGGCTTCGAGAAGGAAAGCGAGGAGATGCGCCGCTGGCTCCTGCAAGCCAAGCGCGCACAAATGTGGGAGACTTCGGCTGTCACCGCCGATGCCATTTTCACGCTGCTTGCCGTTCCCGTCGAAGTCAAAGATTCAGTTTCGCGTCCGACGCTTTCTCTGCCCGAACCGTCAGACACTCCGCTTCTCTTCACCCTTTCACAGGGCAAGAAAATATGGGCTTTCAATGCTCCCTCTCAAACCGATACACCGAACAGCATGGGGCATTTCAAAGAAACCTTCCACGGAGAAGTGGCGCAAAAGGCTTCGGAATTGAAGATTGACAAGCGCACACCCGGCGTTTCCTTTGCTTCGCTGACGGTGTCGGCTGTGATGCCGGCTTCTCAAGTGCAGAATCAGGGCAACGAACTCTCTCTCGGTCGTCGCGTGGAAGTGAAGCGCGACGGGCAGTGGCAGCCCCTCAGCCACGCAGAAGTGAGGGTGGGGGACAGACTTCGCATGGTCTATGTCTTGAAAGCTGCTCGCGATTTAGACTTTGTCAGTCTGAAGAGTTCGCGTCCCGCCTGCTTGCAGCCGGTGCGTTCGCTCTCCGGTCACGTTTGGGAAGGTGGGCTTGACACCTATCGAGCCGTGCAGGATGCTTCCACCCTCTATTTCATCTCGTCGCTGCCCAAGGGCGAGCACGTCTTCACCGAGGAACTTTTTGTGGACCGCAGCGGAGTCTATTCCTCCGGCATCGCCACCCTCTCCGGCGTCTTCGCTCCCGAGTTCAGTGCCACCGCCGCTTCGTTCGAACTGACGGTGAAGGAAGCAAAGTAGGGGGCGGAAAAGTCCAAAATCTCGTCTCATTTTTTGGATTTTGGTTTATTTTTCGGAAAAAGCGGGTCGTCCCGTCACATCTTACCCTTACCTTTACCGGCGAATCAAAGTTCACGCAAAGAGAATTCCTTAAATCATAAATGAAGAGCATGATGAAGCGCAATTTACAGCATACGAGGGAGGATATTTCTCGGTTCGTTTTTTCTCTTCGTCGTCTTCTTCTTGTGATGACGGCTTGGTTGAGTGGCTCGCACGCAGTGCTGCGGACGACCCTGTTTTTGTGGTTGTGTCGTTTGCCGTTTCTTGTGCTCTATTTTCCCGGTAGTTTTGCTTTCCCGGATACGGAGGGAAGCGTGCAGCACTATTTTGGCTACGCTGACTTGACCACCGTGCTTTGTGGCGCCGACCCGGCTCATCCGTTGGACAATCATCATCCCATCCTCTACACCTTCCTCTACGGCGGCACGATTGAGTTTGGCAATGCACTCGGCAGTCAGAATGCAGCAGTTTTCCTGTTCCTTTTGTTGCAGTCGTTGCTTCACTCCTGGCTGCTGGCACTTGCCATTGATTGGTTGCGCCGGCATCGCGGAACAAAAGGGTGGCTGACGGCAGTCTATGCACTTTGTCCCTTTTTCGGAATGTGGACAACGCTTTGGCTCAAAGACAGTTTCTATGCGCTTTGCACCACGGCACTGATGGTTTGCCTTCTGCACTGGACTTCTCGAATTTCTCGCGAGGGGGACGCTCGCGGCGTGTCGGTGAAGATGTGGCTTGTCACGGTGGCAGTGATGCTGCTTTTCATGGCGTCAAAGAATCAGTGTATATATATTATCCTCTTGACGCTATGTGTTCTTCCCTTCCTCTTCGGCAGGCGTTCGGCACGTCTCTGGGTGTGTGGGGCAGTGGCGACGTTGCTCTTCGCGCTCTTTTTGCACCTTCTTCCGACGTGGGGCGTTGCTCCTTCGGGCAGGCAGGAAAAGTTGGGTGTTCTTTTTCAGCAGACGGCACGCTATGTGCACGACCACCCCGAAGAGGTGACAGATGCTGAGCGCAAAGCCATTGATGCCGTGCTTCCTTTTGACAGTCTCGCCACTGCCTATCAGCCTGCCTTGCAGGATCCGGTCAAGTTCATGTATCGTCGTAATTGCACGGCGGAGCAGCGTAATGCCTACTATGCCGTCTGGTGGGAAATGGCGAAAAAGCATCCTTCTGCCTATGTGGCTGCGGTGTGGGATTGCTGTGATGCTTATTTCCATCCTTCCGGTCGCTATCCTCTTTTTTTCGTTGCCCACAGTTGGTCGCCCGATGTGCCGAATCTTTTTCATTTGCAAGCCGCTTTCCCGAATGCGCCTTGCGGCATGGCTGCATTCGCATCGCTCCCGCTTGTCGGTTGGATGGCAGACATGGGTTTCTATGTTCTTTTGTTCCTTTCCTTTTTCTTTTGGGCGTTATGGAAGCGCGACCGCGCGGCATTGTTGGTGGCGCAGCCTTGCTTGTGGGCAGTGGCGGTGTTGTGGGTGGCTCCCGCCAACGGAGAGTTCCGCTATGTGCTTCCCATTCTTTGGAATCTTCCGCTCCTTGCTGCCCTCATTTTCTCAAAACCCACTTGCGCCCCGTCATCGTCATAACACCGTCATAACACCGTCATAACACCGTCATGAAACCATCGTGCGCGGTGCGTAAGCGCCGCGACTGTCAAACGTTTGTCAAATGCCCGTCTTGTAGGTGTCATATGGCTGTCCGCTAACACGCTTTTCCGCGAGTGGTTTTTGAAACATGAATGAGACAATGAATGAATCAAATCATGCGCATTAATGTTCCAAAAGCCATTCATGAGCATTCATGGAGAGGAAAAGTTCAATGGAGAACAAAGAAATAGCGAAGAGAATTTTGGTTCAGCCAAACTTCCACCGGACAGCATTCGTTGTTTTGGAAAACACCTTGACGTCGCACTATACGTAAATTAAAGGGGAAAGAAAAAAACTCTGCAAACTATACACAAACCCTACATTTTGCTCTTTATTCCTTTGATTCTAAGCGTGTTGCGAAGTGTATAGTTTGTGCTCCAAACTATACACAAACTATACATTAACTATACATTGAGGCGTTCAAAACCCTACACAAAACGGAGCGCAAGCCCTACACAAAACGGAGCGCAAGCCCTACACAAAACGGAGCGCAAACCCTACACAAAACGGAGCGCAAACCCTACATTGCAACGGAGCGCAGTTTTACTTAGGGGAAGGGAAAGAAAAACTATGGGAAGGCTAAGAAAAACTATGGGAAGGCTAAGAAAAACTATGGGAAGGCTAAGAAAAATT
>NZ_JADYUH010000193.1 GCF_021531665.1 Prevotellamassilia timonensis | reverse complement strand
TGCGGGGCGAGTATTAAATAAACTTAATCCGCCGTTTTGGGCGACAGAACCGCCGAAAACGAAAGGATGAAAGGCGAAAGGGCCGTCTTTTTGAAACATGAATGTTCATGAATTGTTCACGAATTGACCATGAATTGATTTTTGGAACATGACTGTTCAGAAATTAATGAGAAATTTAATGAGACAATTAATGGGCATTAATGGAGAAACAGTTCTTGCTAGGAGCGCACCCAGGAAAAACTAGGAGCGCACCTAAGAAAAACTAGGAGCGCACCTAGGAAAAATTAGGAGCGCACCTAAGAAAAAC
>NZ_JADYUH010000192.1 GCF_021531665.1 Prevotellamassilia timonensis | reverse complement strand
TAGTTTTTCCTAGGTGCGCTCCTAGTTTTTCTTAGGTGCGCTCCTAGTTTTTCCTAGGTGCGCTCCTAGTTTTAACCGGGAGCGCTCCCAGACCCCAATTTTAAAAGGAAAGTGACGAGACAAGGGAGGAGTCGCGGCTCACGCCGCCATCTTCGCGGGCGTATAGCCCTCCAGGCTAATCTTTCCTTACCATCTGCTATCCCCGGGCGTTGCCCGGGGTTACTCACGGTATAGCCTTCCAGGCTAAGATACTTTTGCTGAACAGGTGGTAGCGGCACGGGCAAAGATTCGCCGCGCTCAATATCGCTTC
>NZ_JADYUH010000191.1 GCF_021531665.1 Prevotellamassilia timonensis | reverse complement strand
AGGTGAGGTCAAATTTATCGGTATAGTAGGCGCGTAGTTTCTTCGGCAGGAGCATGCGGCAGAACGTACTCTTTCCGAGTCCCTGGCGCTCGCTGACCAGTAGCGGAGCAATCTGACAATCATACACATCCGCGCTTTCTTCTTCGCCGAGCCAACCCTTGACTGCGCCGCGCAGCCAGCGGCGGAACACTTTGTTCCAGAGTTCATCCGAGGAGATGCGCGCAGCGAGTTCTCCGACGCGGTCGCGACCGTCCCAGGCGGGGAGGGCACGGAGGTAGTCGCGCAGGGGGAAGTAGAGGGGTACTTCCTCCG
>NZ_JADYUH010000190.1 GCF_021531665.1 Prevotellamassilia timonensis | reverse complement strand
AAAAAAGTGGTGTAAATGAAATGGTATTATTATTTTTGTATGACCAAATATAAAAATCAATAAACCAAACAAATTACACCTATGCAAAAGTACAAAGTCTCTTTCAAAGGACAAAACATTTTCGTCGGTATTGACGTACACTTGAAGACTTGGCACGTTGTTTCCATCACAGAAAGTGGCTATAAGATTTCATTCAGCCAGCGTTCGGATGCGAAAGTGCTCTTTGATACACTGAATAAAAAATTTCCAGATGCACACTTCAAAAGTGCATACGAGGCGGGGTTTTGTGGATTCTCAGTCCACTACAAACTT
>NZ_JADYUH010000189.1 GCF_021531665.1 Prevotellamassilia timonensis | reverse complement strand
GGTTGCCTCTGAATGTCTTCATTCCACTGGAAGTCTTCTCTCCACTGTTATGACAAGTGGGAATCAAGCCTAGTAGTCTGTAAAGTCTAAAAAGTGACAAAACAAGTTACTTAACCAGCAATCAAACTGGACGTTTATCTGCGGAAGGAGAATGTTGTCTAACGCGCTAAATATCTGAGTATTAAATTTTTCTATGTCAATTATTTTTCGCACCTTTATAGTTGAAAACCAAAGGGTTACAATCAACTATGTCAAGACAGAAAATCATCATAACACTCTCCCTGAAAGATCAAAAGTTCCTGGAACAATTACTTT
>NZ_JADYUH010000188.1 GCF_021531665.1 Prevotellamassilia timonensis | reverse complement strand
ACCCCGAGGTGCGGAACAGGAAAGACCCCGAGGCGCGGTTGAAACCCATGAGCGTGCGTGCCCACAATTCCATTGTGCGAAGCGTACAGCAGACCTATCCCAACTGCTTCCGCAGCAGCATCGATGCCTATCTCTTGTCCGAGGACGTACCCGAGTTCCACCCCCTGCGTGCCTACCTCACCTCCCTGCCCGAGTGGGACGGTCGCGACCGCGTCGGCGAACTGGCGGCGCGCGTCTCCCGTGACGACCTCTGGCAGCGCGTTTTCCGCCGCTGGCTGCGCGGTGCGGTGAAGGGCTGGCTCAGCGAGCAAGATTCCATGG
>NZ_JADYUH010000187.1 GCF_021531665.1 Prevotellamassilia timonensis | reverse complement strand
CACTTGTAGAGCCGGAACGATTGTGTTTCTTGCGTACATACATGGTGCAAAAGTACACGTTTTTTCGCTTGCGCCACCCAAAACCACCCAATGAATTTACGTAACTCGCTGATTATCATCGTGCGCTATATGATGGCGCAAAAAAGTGATGAAGTCAGGACGACCCCGACACCGTTTGCGAACTCTTCAATGCAGTGAGAAAACGAAACGACCACAAAATCCGCACGGGGTGGTACTCCGGGGCACGTGAACTTTCGCCACAGGTCGCCGCTTCGCTTTCCGTTTTTGACTACGTGAAAGTCGGTCCCTACTGCGCAGACC
>NZ_JADYUH010000186.1 GCF_021531665.1 Prevotellamassilia timonensis | reverse complement strand
TCGTTGCTATCGGATTCGGGCTTGGTCATGTACTTCAGTACACTCCCTGCGCCCTCATCCTCAGCGCCTTGCAACTTAGCCATTCTGACGCACCTTCGAGGGGTGAAGCCAAAATGTGCATTTCGACACACCGCCATAGTAGGAGGCAAGGAAAGAATAGAATAGCCTGGAGGGCTATACGCCCGCGAAGATGGCGGCGCGAGCCGCGACTCCCCCTTATCTCGTCACTTCCCTTTTAAAATTGGGGTCTGGGAGCGCACCTAAGAAAAACTAGGAGCGCACCTAAGAAAAACTAGGAGCGCACCTAAGAAAAACTAGGAGCGC
>NZ_JADYUH010000185.1 GCF_021531665.1 Prevotellamassilia timonensis | reverse complement strand
TATTGCGCCCAGCTTTGGCGTGTCCGCAGGCAGGCTGCTGGCGTACAGCCGTTTTTCGGAAGTACACACGCCTTTGGACTTTTTGATTGTGGACGACTTATATTCGATGATTGTCATGTTTCCGCCCCATTTTTCCTTGTCGGCTACTACTTCAAAACCGTCATAGATGTTGTAGGTCCTTGTCTCGATTCTCCCATGGCCGAGTTCCGGGCCTTCAGTATATGAATACAACGGAGCATGTTCCTTGAGCCCGTCCTCGACCTCATAACGTAGCGACCGTTGATTGGCTTTGAGCTCTATCAGGAAATCTCCGCCTTTTGCCCGT
>NZ_JADYUH010000184.1 GCF_021531665.1 Prevotellamassilia timonensis | reverse complement strand
ATGGGCATTAATGGAGAAATTGAAAAGCCCTTCCCTTTAGGGAGGGGTTGGGGTAGGCTTCCGCTCCAAAAAACCAACAATTTTGAGCGTTTTTTCGGCGATTAGGCATTAACATTTTTAACCTTCGGGAACACTTTCCGCCTCCCAATTTTGCCTACTCGGCGCATAATTTTTCTTTGCCTTCCCCTAATTAAAATTAGAGGAAGGCAAAGAAAAACTAGAGGAAGGCAAATTTTTCCCGGATGCGCTTCTAAAATCCCCGTTTTTAAAGGGAAAGTGACGAAAAAAGGGGGGAGCCGAGGCTCCTCCCATATCTCTATACAAAT
>NZ_JADYUH010000018.1 GCF_021531665.1 Prevotellamassilia timonensis | reverse complement strand
GGTCTGCCTTCTGCATTTCGATGAGGAACTTTTCCCCTTTCTCGTTTTCACAAAAGACGTCGAACACCGCCTTTCGTTCGGTAGCGTTTTTGCCGGTGTGCTCCGCGTTGAGATAGGTGAGGTCTTTGACGACCTCTTCGCCGTCAAACAGGGAGTTGAGGAAACTGATGAGCAGTTCCTTGTTGACTTCCGTGCCAAACAATTTCTTGAAGGCAAAATCTGTGTAGAAGTTGACGTATCTTTCTTGAGAGACGGGCTGGTTCATATTCTTTTCTGCTTTGTTGATGCCGCAAAATTACGAAAATTCGGCTAAACATCCGCTTTTGCCGCGCCTTCGGCATTTTCAATAGGCGTTCAAACGAAAAACAAACGAAAAACTCCCACCGCCGCGAGGGCAGTGGGAGTTGGGGACTTGAAATCCCATTGTTTGTTTCAGTCGCTTATTTCTTGTTGAGTGCGAGGTCAACTTGAACGGCGCAAGCCACGGTGCAACCCACCATGGGGTTGTTGCCGATGCCGAGGAAGCCCATCATTTCCACGTGAGCGGGAACGGAGCTGGAGCCTGCGAACTGTGCGTCAGAGTGCATGCGGCCGAGGGTGTCAGTCATACCGTAGGAAGCGGGACCGGCAGCCATGTTGTCGGGGTGGAGTGTGCGACCCGTGCCACCGCCGGAGGCTACGCTGAAGTAGGGGAGACCCTTGCGGGTGCGTTCCTTCTTGTAGGTGCCTGCTGTGGGGTGTTGGAAGCGGGTGGGGTTGGTGGAGTTACCTGTGATGGACACGTCCACGTCTTCTTTCCACATGATGGCAACGCCTTCGCGAACGTCGTCTGCGCCATAGCAGTTCACGGCAGCGCGGGGACCGTTGGAGTAGGCGATGCGTTTCACTTCCTTGAGTTCACCGGTGAAGTAGTCAAACTGAGTTTGCACGTAGGTGAAGCCGTTGATGCGGCTGATAATCATGGCAGCGTCTTTTCCGAGACCGTTGAGGATGCAGCGGAGGGGTTTGTCTGCGGGTCTGGATTTGTTTGCCATTTGTGCGATTTTGATGGCGCCTTCAGCAGCTGCGAAGCTCTCGTGACCAGCCAAGAAAGCGAAGCACTTGGTGTCGGGTGAAAGGAGACGAGCACCGAGTTCGCCGTGTCCGATGCCGACTTTGCGGTCGTCAGCGACGGAGCCGGGGATGCAGAAGCTCTGGAGACCTTCGCCAATGTAGTTGGCAGCCTCGACAGCGTCTTTTGCTCCTTCTTTGAGGGCGATGGCAGTACCTACAACGTATGCCCATTTAGCGTTTTCGAAGCAAATCATCTGAGTCTCCTCACAGGTTTTGTAAGGGTCGAGACCTGCTTTTTCACAAATTTCGTTGGCTTCTTCGATGGAAGCGATACCGTGGGCGTTCAGACAAGCAAGAATCTGCTTGATGCGACGGTCCTGAGATTCGAACTTAACTTCTCTAAGCATAATAATTCCTCCTTGTTTTTAGTCCTTACGGGGATCGATTGATTTGACTGCGCCATCTTCTTCTTTGGTGCGACCGTAGGTTCCGGTCACGCTCTTGAGAGCTTCGTCGGCGGGCATTCCTTTCTTGATGGCGTCCATGAACTTGCCCATGTGAACGAACTCGTAGCCACACACTTGGTCGTCCTTGTCAAGGAACATCTTGGTGATGTAGCCTTCGGTGAGTTGGAGGTAGCGGCTGCCCTTGACTTTGGTGCCATAGAGTGTACCGCACTGGCTGATGAGTCCTTTGCCGAGGTCTTCGAGGCCTGCGCCGATGACGAGACCACCTTCAGAGAAGGCACTCTGGGTGCGGCCATAGACAATCTGCAAGAAGAGTTCGCGCATGGCGGTGTTGATGGCGTCGCAAACGAGGTCGGTGTTGAGGGCTTCGAGGATGGTCTTGCCGGGCAGGATTTCGCTTGCCATGGCTGCGGAGTGGGTCATGCCGGAGCAACCGATTGTTTCAACGAGGCATTCTTCGATGATGCCTTCTTTCACGTTGAGGGTGAGCTTACATGCACCCTGCTGGGGAGCACACCAACCCACACCATGGGTGAGACCGGAGATGTCCTTGATTTCTTTTGCCTGCACCCACTTGCCTTCTTCAGGAATGGGAGCGGGACCATGGTTGGGGCCTTTGGCCACGCAGCACATGTTCTGAACTTCGTGTGAATATTCCATGTTTGATTGTTAGTTTGGGGTTTAAGAATCTTCAATCATGTTTATTTTCGAAGCAAAATTAAGTATTGAACGGGGAAATACAAAAAAATGCGCCCATGTTTTTAACACAGGGGAGAAAAGAAAGCGAATTTTGAGGTATTGTGAGCATGATGGGAGATTAAAAAACGAACAATTCGTGCGATTTTTGCGCCAAACGTGTGCAAAAGACCTAACTTTGTCTCCGAAGAAATGACACTTGTGTGGTTTGTGCCCCTTTTACCCATTCAAGATCTAAACTTTTAGGTGTGTGCTATAAATCAGGATACAAACGCAATCACTCTCTTTTGAACACTCTTTCTTTCATTGTTTATAGAATTTCTTTTTAGAAATATTGTCTCATGATTCGCAAAGACCGTACGTCGCTTCTTATCGCCGGCATCTTGCTTTTGCTCGTCTGTCTCGCTTGTTTTCTTCTGCCTCTCTTTGAGCCGAAGGGAGAAGTACTGTCGCTGTCTGCAGAGCAGGCGGACAGTCTTGCGGCACTCGCAGAGCAGGTGAGAATTGATTCTATGGAACGTGCGGAACGGCGTCGTGGTTCGGATTTCAGTCAGGCTTTTCCGTTCGACCCCAATCATGCCGATAGCGCAACGCTCCTTAAGGTCGGGTTCTCGCCGTGGCAAATTCGAAACATGATGAAGTATCGCGAGAAGGGTGGGAAATGGCGTTCGCCTGATGATTTCCGCCGCCTCTACGGTCTCAACGAAGAGGATTTTCAGCGGTTGCGTCCGTTTGTGCGCATCCGTCCTGAAGATGCGGCTTCGCGCTCGGTTGTTCGTTGGGAGGAGATTGCTGACACGTTCTCTTCTCGCAAGCCAAGGTTTGAGAAGACGGTGAAGGCGGAAGAGGGAACGGTGTTTGATTTGAATGCGGCGGACACTTTGCAACTCAAAATGATTCCCGGCATTGGTTCATACTACGCCTCAAAAATCGTGCGCTATCGCGAGCGGTTGGGCGGTTTCGTTTCCGTGAGTCAGATTGAGGAGGTGGAGGGGCTGCCCGCCAACATGGGGCGTTGGTTCAAGGTGGAGTCAAGTGCCGTGCCGCAGCAGATTCATCTGAACCGGGCGGATTTTCGCACGTTGGTGAGACATCCCTACATGAGTTACGAGCAGACAAAGGTCATCGTGAATCACATTCGCAAGAATGGGCCGATTCGTTCGTGGAAAGAACTTTCCCTCTACAAGGAATTTACGGAAGCGGATTTCCGTCGCCTGACTCCTTACTTCCGTTTTGACTGAGCCGCGGCAGTGGGAGAGGGCGTGGCGTAATTCTTAGCGGACAGCCATCAAACAGCATTCAAATTGCGACATCACGGGAGGGTGATGTTCTTTTCGTGAAGACACAAAAAAAGTGATTCACGGGAATGTGAATCACTGTGTGGAGGTACCCAGCAGATTCGAACTGCTGTATACGGTTTTGCAGACCGCCACCTAGCCACTCGGTCAGGGTACCAATGAAAGATTTTGCGGTGTGTACGGGACTCGAACCCGTGACCCCATGCGTGACAGGCATGTATTCTAACCAGCTGAACTAACACACCAAAACGAGGGCTTATTTCGTTTTTGCGAGTGCAAAGATACTGCTTTTTTCATTTCCGGCAAGGGGTTTCCTCTTTTTTTCAAAAAAATTTGTTCCATAGTTCCACGTCTTCGTAGGTTCCGCGACGAAAATGCCAGTCGGGGAGTGTGGCAACACGCTGATAGCCTGCTTTTTGAAAGATTGTCTTGGAGGCTTCATTTGAAACGGGGATGTGGGCGTAGAGTTGGTGGATGCGGAGTCGGCTGACGGCAAGATTTTCCAGCAGGGAAAGAGCATGACCGCCGTGGTGAAGTCCGCGAAACTCGGGCAGGAGAATGATTCCCACCTCTGCTTTTGCCGAGAGCGAGCAGAAAGCCGTGAGGTCGGCGAGTCCGATGGCGGTTTCTTTTTCGCTGCCCTTCTCTCTGAGAGCGATGACCAGGCGTAGTTCACCGCAAGCGTGGATGTCGGCTCCGGCGGAGATGTATTGCCGAAGTTTGAAGCGCGAGTAGGGCGCGTCGGAGAGTGTGACGTCCCACGTTTCGGGAGAATTCTCTATTTCATAGAGCAAATCAAGGTCTTCGGGTTCCAGTGGACGGAGGTGCATAGACACATTATTATATATAGAACAGAAAAGGGGGAAATGAGCTGTCAGGTGAAGATGCGCTTCCCGGTGACGAGCAGTTGAGCGTCGGGGTGGAAGAGTCCGATGTGGCGCTTGCCGGTTGGAGCCGTCTCAAAGCGATTCAGGATGAAGCGGAAGGGGAAGTCCGCAGTGTCGTAGGCAATGATGAGGTAGGGCTTGAGGTCTATTCCCTTCGTCAGATGTCCTTCGGGGAGCGAGGTGGCGTCTGCGTCCAAGATGTCAATGTGAATGCCGTGGCGCGCCGCAAGTTCTCGGACTGCTGTGCCGGAGCGTCCAAGATAGAGGATGTGAGGGGAGGGGTGTGCCGAAGCGGGGTTCAGATAGTTTCGAATGGCGCGGAAGGGCAGAGGAATGAGGCTGAGAAACGCTTTCAGCAGGATTGCCAAACGAATCGGAACGGAGAGCCAGATTGCAGAACGGTGAAAGTGTTTTTTGAAGAAGATGAACATCGCCTGATAGAAGACATGCACGTAGCGATAAGTGTATTTTCTCGTGCTCTCTCCTTTGTAGTGCAGAATGGGGGTTGGAACGTAGAAGTTGTGGAAGCCCGCCTGCAGGAGACGATAGGAGAGGTCAATGTCTTCTCCATACATGAAATAGTCTTCATCAAAGCCTTCCATTTTCAGCAGTTTTTCTCGCTCGCCGAGCATGAATGCCCCCGAAACGATGTCGATGGGCGTGAACTGGGTGAGGTCAAGGAATTGCATGTAGTAGTTCCCGAACAATCGGGTCTTCGGAAAGAGGTTCCCGAGTCCTGTCATTCTGCAAAAAGCCGTCCAGGGCGTGGGGAGTCCGCGTCGCGACTCTTTGGCAAACGACCCGTCGGACTGGAGCATTTTGACGCCGAAGACGCCTGCCTCGGGATGAGATTCCGCCGCTTGAAGCACTTCGTGCAAGGTGTCCTCGGTCAGAATGGTGTCGGGATTCAAGAAGAGGACGTATTTTCCGGTGACCTGATGCAGAGCTTGGTTGTTGGCGCGTCCGAAACCCAGATTCTGACGGTTGGCAATGACTTCCACACGGAGTGGGAAAGAGGCGGGGAAACAGTGGCGCAGATGGGAGACGGAGTGGTCGGAGGAGTGGTTGTCCACCACGAAGACTTCCACTTCCTCAAGAGGAATTCCCTTTGAGCGTGCCACGGAGAGGATGCACTGCTCAACGAAGTAGCGCACGTTATAGTTGACAATGATGATGGAAAGCAGCATGAGAACGGGCTTTTCTTGTAAGGGGGCTCTATAATTAGAGGGGGTGCTCTATAAATTAGGTTGAGTTGGATTTCCCGGAGATGCACTCTCGTCAGTGGCGGAAGGAGCGTGGAGGACGATGTGACTATCGGAACTTACAAGAGGGCGCACTAAAAAGCAAAAAGCGAACAAGACGGTAGGTACTTTCTTTTGAATGCTCCTTATTCCGTGATTTATAGAACACCCCTGTAGAGTCAGAATCCGTCATTGTTCGCCTTCGCCGTCGGCTTCGTTCTCACCGGTTTTAGAATCGACGGCAGGCCAGCAAAAGACAAAGGCGGTCAGTGAAATCAGTAGGCAGAACATCGGGGATGTGTCGGGGTGGAGGACATAATAGACAAAAAGATTTGTCAAGACTGCCACGCCGGACACGCTCACACGCAGCGCGGGATGACTCAAACGAAGTGCAAGACCCTTCGGGTGAGGATGAGAACTTCCGCCAAATTTTGACATGCCCACCGAAAGCCATGCCGTTGAGAGCGTCAGGCAGATGGAGAGCATGAGCAGGGCATAGCGAAGTTCCGGAGAGGGTTGCACGGACACCATCGGAATGATTTCGGTCTCCAAGAGCAGAAAACCGATGGCAGTCAAAAGCCAAATCAAACCGTAGAGGATGCGGGAGAAAAGAAGAGTTGCGGGAAGTTTCATGAATGATTAGTGGGATGCAAAAAGTGAATCATTGGGCGATGTCAAGACTGCAGCGGTGTGCGTCCGAGGATGGAGCGTCCGAGGGTGACTTCGTCAGTGTATTCCAACCCATCGCCGACGCTGACGCCGCGGGCAATGACGGAGATTTTGAGGTCAAGGTGTGCCAGGCGGCGTGAAATGTAGAAGTTCGTTGTGTCTCCCTCCATGGTCGGACTGAGTGCGAGGATGACCTCTTTGATTTCTCCTTCCTCCGCCCGACTGATGAGCGAGGCGAGTTCGATGTCGGAGGGTCCGATGCCGTCCATGGGTGAGATGATGCCGCCCAAGACGTGGTAGAGCCCGTTGTATTGTCCCGTTTGTTCGATGCACATGACGCTGTGAACGTTTTCAACGACACAGACCTGCGTTCGGTCGCGATTGTTGGCGGCGCAGATGTCGCAGATGTCATGGTCGGAAAGATTGTGACAAATCTTGCAGTGCGAAACGTGGTCTCGCAAATCCGTGAGACTCTGAGCAAAGGAATGAACTACCTCCGGCGACTGACGAAGCAGATAGAGCGCATAGCGCAAAGCCGTTTTTCGACCCACGCCCGGAAGGCGGGTCAGTTCTTGCACGGCTTTTTCAAGAAGACGGGAAGGATAGGGACCGGTGATCAAAGGCTCTGAACAATTGGGCGGCGAAGACCGCGGTTTGGATGATGAACAACAATGAAAAAGGAAGCGTGCAGAACACGAAACCGGGCTGAAAAGGCCGTTCTGTCTGCGTTGCTCAGACAAAAGTACGAACAAAATCCGACAGAAGCGCATCTTTTTCGTAATTTTGCACGATGTATGGAAAAGAGTGATTCAATCTTATACTCCCAAGCCGCTTTGGATTTTGTGAAAGTCTCCACCGCCTACTGCCGGTTCTTGGAGCAACTTTCCCCAAACGCAAGAGGACGCGAGGAGTTCTGCCGCACGATGTGCAGCCTGCTCCCGTGGCTCTATGCGAAGGCTGTTGAAATGCCGGAAGTTTCCGAGACGGGCGGCTGGAACTCACCGTTTGTGACGGAGGGCGACTACAACGACGTGCTGAATCGCGTTGCTGGCGTACTCGGCGAATGGGACGATTTTTTGGACGTATTTGTCGATGATTTCAAATACTCTGACACCCCCGTGCACTGCACCATCAGCGAGAATCTCGCCGATACCTATCAGACTCTGAGAGAACTTGTTGAGACCTATCGGCAGGGCTATGAAGAATCCATGGAGGTCGCACTGAGAGAAACCCTGGAAGACTTTCCCACAGGCTGGGGGAGAAAACTGCTCGGCGCACTGCGAGCCATTCACGACGTGAAGAGCGCAGACACATCATTTGAAGAAGAACCATGAACTGCGAACAACAAAACTCTTCCGAACCGCTGCTGAAGCAAGAGAGTCGCACCCTCTTCACTGTCACCCCCAAGGATTTTGTAGCCACCCTGCCGCTTCACCACTTTGAAGGGCGCATCGTGGTCGTGCAAAGCAAAGTGGAAGCGGAAAAAGCGGTGAAGGCGCTGAAAACACAGCGCATTTTGGGCATCGACACCGAAACCAAGCCTTCCTTTCGAAAAGGACACACCAATCAGGTCGCTCTGTTGCAGGTCTGCATGAGGGACGTCTGTTTCCTTTTTCGTCTGAATGAGATTGGATTCCTTCCGTGTCTGCAAAGTTTGTTGGGCGACAAGAAAATCTGTAAGGTCGGTCTCTCGCTGAAAGATGATGCTCTCATGTTGCAACGCAAAGAGCCGTCATTCAAGCCAGCCGGTTTCCTTGACCTGCAAAACTTTGCCGCCGAACTGGGCGTGAAAGACAAAAGTCTGCTGAAACTCTATGCCAACGTGTTCCACAAACGCATCTCCAAAAAGATGAGGTTGTCAAACTGGGAGGCGGACGTGCTGAGTGAGCCTCAGAAGGTCTATGCCGCCACCGATGCCTCGGTTTGTCTTGACCTGTTTGCAGAACTCAAGAGGTTGAAAGCCTCCGGACAGTATGCCCTCATCCCGGAACCCCTCAAAGAAGATGCGCCTCTTCCTGATTGCGATGCCAACGAAAAAGAAGCGATGGCGTGAGCCGCTCCAATAGTAGGCATATACATTATTATATATAAGGTCTCTTGACTTTAGGTTCTTTAGTTCTCTTTGATTCCTAAAAATCCTTTTTCCATGTTCACATTCCAACTTAAGCCTCACAAGGAAGAAAGTCTGAAACGTTTCCATCCCTGGGTGTTTTCCGGAGCGGTGGCACGCGCCGACGGAACGCCCGAGGAGGGCGACGTGGTTCGAGTCGTTTCGTCAAAAGGGGAACTGCTCGGCTACGGTCACTGTCAAATCGGTTCCATTGCTGTCAGGATGCTGACCTTTGAAGACGAGAAAATAGATTCCGCCTTTTGGGAAAAACGTTTGAGCGAGGCATTTCAACTTCGTCGCGCCCTCGGACTGATGGAAGAAGGCAACGACATCTTTCGACTCGTTCACGGAGAAGGCGACAGATTGCCGGGACTCGTGGTGGATGTCTATCGCCACACCGCCGTGCTTCAAGCTCACTCCATCGGAATGCACGTCGAAAGACAGAAGATTGCCGAGGCACTCGTCAAAGTCAGCGAAGGAAGAATCCGGAACGTATATTACAAATCCGAAACCACTCTCCCCTTCAAAGCAGAAGTGGGGCAGGAGAATGGCTTCCTCATCGGCGAAGACCACGAGGAGGTTGCCACAGAACAAGGACTCCGCTTCCAAATTGATTGGCTGACGGGACAAAAGACAGGTTTCTTCGTGGACCAGCGTGAAAACCGTAAACTTCTGGAACACTATGCCCAAGGACGTCATGTCCTCAACATGTTCTGCTATACCGGCGGCTTCAGCGTCTATGCACTCAGAGGCGGAGCAGCACTCGTTCACAGCGTCGATGCTTCCGCCAAAGCCATTGAACTCACGGAGCGAAACGTGAACCTCAACTTCCCCAACGATACGCGTCATCAAGGTTTCACCGAAGACGCCTTCAAGTTCTTGGAAAAATCTGAGCACTCCTACGACCTCGTCATCCTTGACCCACCGGCGTTCGCCAAACACAAAGATGCGGTGCGAAATGCCATCAAAGGCTACACCCGTCTGAATGCCATCGCTTTCAAGAAAATAAAAAAAGGGGGCATCCTCTTCACCTTCAGCTGCTCGCAGGCGGTGGACAAAAATCAATTCCGCCTCGCGGTCTTCACGGCTGCCGCAATGAGCGGGCGTCATGTGCGCATTCTTCATCAACTCCATCAGCCTGCAGACCACCCCGTGAACATCTATCATCCCGAAGGGGAATATTTGAAGGGACTCGTGCTCGAAGTGGAATGAACCATTTTGTGCGATGCTTATTCCGTAATTCATAGAATAGCCTTCAAAAAACGCGCGCTCCGAACAAGGAAAGAAAGAAAACCACCTTGCGCCTTTCTTCTTTCCGCGAGTTTTGCCTACATTTGCCCGAAATTTCATCCAACGAACAACTAAGACACATTATTATATATGATTAAGATTACCTTTCCCGACGGTTCCGTTCGTGAATATGAGAGCGGAGTAACGGGACTTCAAATCGCAGAAAGCATCTCCAACCGTTTGGCAAAAGAGGTGCTGGCTTGCAGCGTCAATGGCGAAACGGTCGAACTCAACCGTCCCATCACTGAAGACGCTGAACTGAAACTTTTCAAGTGGGAAGACGAAGAAGGAAAACACGCCTTCTGGCACACCTCCGCCCACCTCATGGCGGAAGCACTGCAGGAACTCTGGCCCGGCACACAGTTCGGAATCGGACCTGCCATTGAGAATGGCTTCTACTATGACGTCATGCCGCCCGAAGGTGTCAGTCTCAGCGACAGCGACTTCCCCAAAATTGAAAAGAAAATGCAGGAACTCGTGGCTCGCGGAGAGAGCCTCGTGCGTCAGGACATTTCCAAAAAAGACGCGCTGACTTTCTTCGGAGAACACGGACAAACCTATAAAAACGAACTCATCGCCGAACTCGAAGACGGACACATCACCACCTACACGCAAGGAGCCTACACAGACCTCTGTCGCGGACCGCACTTGATGAACACTTCCCCCATCAAAGCCGTGAAGGTGATGTCCATCAGTTCTGCCTACTGGCGTGGCGACGAGAAACGTCCGCAAATGACTCGCGTCTATGGCATTTCTTTCCCCAAAAAGAAACTCCTTGATGAATATCTCCAACTCTTGGAAGAAGCCAAGCGCCGTGACCACCGCAAAATCGGAAAAGAAATGGAACTCTTCATGTTCTCCGATTTGGTTGGTAAAGGACTTCCCATGTGGCTTCCCAAGGGAACTGCCCTGCGTCTCCGTCTGGAAGATTTCCTGAAAAACATCCAGAAACGCTACGGCTATCAGCAGGTGATGACTCCTCACATCGGTTCCAAGAACCTCTATGTCACCTCCGGACACTATGCAAAATATGGCAAGGACTCTTTCCAGCCGATTCACACGCCCGAGGAAGGTGAAGAGTATATGCTGAAACCCATGAACTGTCCTCACCACTGCGCCATCTTTGCTTGGAAACCGCGCTCCTACAAAGACCTCCCGTTGCGCATCGCAGAGTTCGGAACGGTCTATCGCTACGAACAGAGCGGCGAGCTCCACGGTCTGACCCGCGTCAGAGGCTTCACGCAGGACGATGCCCACATCTTCTGTGCTCCCGACCAGGTGAAAGGTGAGTTCCTCCGCGTCATGGACATCATCATGATTATCTTCCGCGCACTCAAGTTTGACAAATTTGAAGCGCAAATCTCGCTTCGCGACAAGGTGAACCGTGAAAAATATATCGGGTCGGAAGAAAATTGGGAAAAAGCAGAAAGAGCCATTATCGAAGCCTGCGAAGAAAAGGGACTTCCCGCACACATTGAATATGGTGAAGCCGCCTTCTATGGTCCGAAACTTGACTTTATGGTGAAAGACGCGCTAGGACGCCGCTGGCAACTCGGAACCATTCAGGTGGACTATAACCTTCCTGAACGTTTCCAACTGGAATACACCGGCTCTGACAACCAGAAGCATCGCCCGGTCATGATTCACCGTGCACCCTTCGGTTCCATGGAACGCTTCGTCGCCGTGCTCATCGAACACACCGCCGGACACTTCCCCCTCTGGCTCACTCCCGACCAAGTTGCCATTCTTCCTGTCTCCGACAAATTCAACGACTATGCCTTCAACGTCAAGAAACAACTTGAAGACGCCAATGTGCGTGCCTTCGTCGATGATCGCTCAGAAAAAGTCGGCAGAAAGATTCGTGACAACGAAATGAAACACATTCCTTACCTCTTGATTGTCGGCGAAAACGAAGCCAACAGCGCCACCGTTTCCGTCAGAAAACAAGGCGAAGGAGACCAAGGAGTGCTCAGCGTGGCAGAGTTTGCAAAGAAAATTGCGGATGAAATTGCCGAAATGACAAGAAATTACTAATTTTGCAGCCGCTAATAAGTTAATACATGCCAGCACCTCAGAGAAATCGCCCTGACAAAAACAACAACAAACCTCAGCATCGCATCAACGAACAAATCAGATGCCGCGAGGTGCGTATCGTCGGAGACGACATTGAATCAGAAGTTTTGCCCACCCGTGAGGCCCTTCAACTTGCACAGCAAAAAGGCGTGGATTTGGTGGAAATCTCTCCCAATGCAGTTCCCCCTGTGTGCCGCCTCATCAACTACTCCAAGTTTCTCTATCAGCAAAAAAAGAGACAAAAGGAGCTGAAGGCAAAACAAGTGAAAATTGAAGTCAAAGAAATCCGTTTCGGACCCCAAACCGACGAACACGACTACAATTTCAAACTGAAACATGCCAAGGAGTTCCTTGCACAGGGCGACAAGGTGAAAGCCTACGTCTTCTTCCGCGGTCGTTCCATCCTCTTCAAAGAACAAGGAGAAGTCCTCCTCCTCCGTTTCGCAAATGACCTAGAAGAGTATGGCAAAGTTGAGCAAATGCCTGTTCTGGAAGGCAAGCGAATGATTCTTTTCATTTCCCCCAAGAAGACCGCTGCCAAGAAAACCGAGGGAGGTGCCACTCAGACGGAAAGCGTTGAGGCGCAACCGCAGGTGGTCAAAAAGGCTCCGCAGGTGAAGGCAAAGAAAGAATATCTCGGTCCCAAAGTGGAAGGAGAAGACTTCTGAAAACGCCGGTGTCGTTGAGAAAACACTACGGCGAAGAAAACAAAAAAGAAACCGGCTTGCGCGTTGCGTTCGGTATCTCACGCAGCCGCAGCTTTTTATAAACATCCTAATTCAATAAAAGAAAATGCCAAAAGTTAAGACTAATTCCGGTGCAAAGAAACGCTTCGCGCTCACCGGAACAGGTAAGATTAAGAGACGTCACGCTTACCACAGCCACATTCTGACGAAGAAAACCAAGAAGCAGAAACGCAACCTCGACCACGTGGTTGTTGTGGATCGCACCAACACTCGTCAGGTTCGTGAATTGCTCTGCCTTCGTTAATCGATAAAGACAGGACGTTTTTCTTTCAAACAACAAAAGTCAAACCGGATGCTTAGCATGAAAGTCCGCCACAAGAAGAAAGTGCGGCGCTAACTTCCAAAAAGAAATCACAAAAATGCCAAGATCAGTCAATCACGTCGCTTCAAGAGCAAAACGCAAGCGCATTCTTAAATTAACTCGCGGTTACTACGGAGCCCGCAAAAACGTTTGGACCGTTGCCAAAAACACTTGGGAAAAGGGTTTAACCTACGCTTTCCGTGACCGTCGCAACAAAAAGCGCACCTTCCGCGCTCTCTGGATTCAGCGAATCAACGCTGCCGCTCGTCTGGAAGGTCTTTCCTATTCACAGCTCATGGGCAATCTCCACAAAGCAGGAATCGAAATCAACCGCAAAGTGCTTGCCGACCTTGCTGTCAACAATCCTGAAGCATTCAAGGCTATCGTAGCAAAAGTGAAGTAATTTTCTCACTCACTTTGCACGTAATAAAAATCTAAAGAGCAGAAGGTGAATCACTTGTTTGAGTGTTTACCTCTGCTCTTTTTGTTTTTTCTGACTTATTTCCACCTCTCTTTCTTAATCTTTCACGCATGGAAATCAAATCTTCCCAGTTCGTCACCAGCAGTAGTAAGCTTTCTCAATGTCCCATGGATGGCAAGCCGGAGTATGCCTTCATCGGTCGCAGTAATGTCGGGAAAAGCAGTCTCATCAACATGCTGACCGGACGAAAAGGCTTAGCAATGACCTCTTCCACACCGGGAAAAACGATGCTCATCAATCATTTCTCCGTGAACGAACAATGGTATATCGTGGACCTTCCGGGCTACGGCTACGCCAAGCGAAGCAAACGTGACATCGAGAAGTTCAATCACTTGATTTCCTCCTACATCACTGAGCGTGAGCAACTGACCTGTCTTTTTGTCCTGATAGATTCCCGCTTGGAGCCGCAAAAGATAGACCTTGAGTTCGTGCACTTCCTCGGTGAAAATCAGGTGCCTTTCGCCATTGTCTTCACCAAGGCGGACAAATCCAAACCGTTGCAGCTGAAGCAAAACGTGCAGAAGTTCCACGACGCACTTGCTGAGGAGTGGGATGAACTGCCGCCCTGTTTCATCACCAGCAGTGCCAAAGCACTTGGACGCGAAGAAGTGTTGAACTACATCAATAGCATCAACAAGCAGATTCTTTAGCGTCGGTCTTGGCGTTGCCTCGAACCTCAAAACTTGAACCCTGAAACTCGCGCCTTCGGCGTCACGTGAACCGTGAACATACTTTCAGAAAGAATCAGGAAACTGAAGATATTCTTCATTTGCGGTGCCATCATCATTGCCGGCGCTTCGCTCATCTATTCCCACACGCTCATCCGCGACCTCTATGCGGAGGAAGTTTCCAAGATGGAAGTGTGGGCTGAAGCCATGCGCTCGCTGACGGTGGCAGACGAAACGACCGACCTGAATCTTGTGTTGAAAGTCATCAACAGCAATCACACCATCCCCGTCATCGTCACTGATTCTCAAGACAATGTGCTCGCTTGGAGGAATCTTTCCAATGCGCCGCAGGGCAGTGATTCGCTTCAGATTCTTCGTTCCCAATTGCAGCGCATTTGTCAGGAAGGCGACAGCATGAAGGTGGAAATCCCTCATGATTCTCTTTGTGTGCACTATGAGGAATCCGTGCTGCTTCACCGTCTTTCTCTTTTCCCTTACGTCCAGCTTTCCATCGTTTTTGTTTTTGTGGTCATCGCCTTCATGGCTTTGATGGCTTTCAAGCGTGCGGAGCAGAATCGAGTTTGGGTGGGTTTGTCTCGCGAGACCGCTCACCAGCTTGGCACTCCCATTTCTTCCATCATGGCTTGGATAGAGGTGCTTCGCGAAACCTATCCCGAGGATGAACTTCTGCCGGAGATGGCAAACGACGTGCAGCGTCTTCAACTCATTGCCGAACGTTTTTCCAAGATAGGTTCCGCACCGGAACTCACCGTTCAAGACCTTTGTCCCGTGGTGACCAGAGTGGCGAACTACATGGATCGCCGCACCTCCAAGAAAGTCTGCATCACCGTCGTTCCGCCGCCCCATCCCCTTCCCGTTCGCATCAATGCTCCTTTGTTTGAGTGGGTCATTGAAAATCTCTGCCGCAACGCCGTGGATGCCATGCACGGTCAGGGCAGCATCACGATTCGTCTCAGTGCCGTCGCAACGGGTGCTCACATTGAGTTCACTGACACGGGAAAGGGAATTCCCCGCAAACATTTCAAAACCGTTTTTCGCCCCGGCTTCACCACCAAACAAAGAGGGTGGGGGCTTGGTCTCTCCTTGGCGCGTCGCATCATCAGCAAATACCACAGCGGACGCATCTACGTCAAATCCAGCGAGCCGGGCGTCGGCACCACCTTCGCCATCGATCTTCACTAACCTTTTTGAAGCAATTACGCTCTCAAACCGATAGTTTCTTCTCTCAAATTGGAGAATAGTGAGATGAAAAACTGTACTTCTTTTCAAAACTGCGGTTGTCAAAACGGCGAGAAAAGTTGAAAAATGTGTCAAACATTTGCGATTTCCTTGGGGAAAACTTGCACAGACTCCCTTGCACCCGTACTTTTGCAATGTTTTTCATGGTATTAGATTTAAGGTTAGTTGAAGATTGGTTGTCGTGAGACAGCCAGTCTTTTTTCTTTTAGGGGTAAAAAATGAGCCGTGCAGACAGGCGAAAAACGATGCTGAATTGCCACTCTTCTCTTGAAAAACTTGAGAAGGCGCATTGCCCGAAGGACAGAAAACTGCGGTTGTTGCTTCCCGCTGATTATCGAGACAAACCAAAAGGAAACGAAAAAGAATGGGGGAAGTTTGCTTATCACGTTCGGTTGCCGTATTTTTGCAAGCAACAATAAACATCAAAACTTGGCGAAAACTGACATTTCATCCCTTCAAGCCATGCCCATCTGCCTGCTCGGCACGGGCAACGTTGCCACGAGGCTGACCTCCGCTTTGGTGCGAAACGGGTTTCGTGTGGTGGGCGTCTTTGGCAGGGAACTCTCTCGTGCACAGCGTTTGGCTGCGCTTGTTCCCGGCGGATCTTGTCTTTCCACGACTCGCCTTGAAGAGTTGCCTGCAGCTGCCATCTATCTCTTTTGTTTGAGTGACGATGCCCTTTCAGAGGTGGCTGCGCGATTGTCTCACCATTTGGCGGTGCGACAAGCGATGAATGCAGCAGAGAGTGTGGGAGAGGAACGAACAGTCGGAGTTCCTTCGCCGCTTTGGATTCACACTGCCGGCAGTGTCTCCCTGCAAGTCTTTGAGGGGCTCGCATCGCGCAGTGCCGTGCTCTATCCTCTTCAGACGTTGAGCCGCAGTCGGGACGTTGATTTTCGTCGTGAGGTTCCTTTGTTTGTCGAAGGCAGCGACGAGTCGGCGTTGGAAGAGGTGACAGCCTTGGCACGCGCACTTTCAAATCGTGTGCAGCCGTTGGATTCAGAGAGAAGAAAGAAACTGCATCTTGCTGCCGTCTTCGCTTGCAACTTCGTGAATCACTGCTATGATCTCGCGTTTCAACTCATGGAGGAGGCAGATGCAGACCCCGCTTGGTTGGCGCCGCTGATTGACGAGACCGCCCGAAAGATTCACCACCTCGCTCCCTGCGACGCACAGACCGGTCCTGCGGCGCGGAACGACCGAAAAGTCATGGCAAAACAAATTGAATGGCTCGGGGAGCACGAGACGATGAAGGAAATCTATCGCCTCATGAGTCAAAGCATTGTCCGTCGGAAACAAGATGCTGACGACGGTCGCTGAACTACCCGAAGTCTGGTTCCATAAATTAAAGAACACTCCTCAAAATACATCACCGCCTACTCTTGCCCTAAAAGAAAACAATAATGATAGACTACGACCTCACCAAAATCAAAGCCATGGCTTTTGACGTGGACGGAGTGCTGAGCGCGAACTGCGTTTGGCTGACTGAAGGCGCCTCACAGCCTTCGCGCACGGCAAACATCAAGGACGGCTATGCGTTGCAACTTGCCGTCAAACGCGGTTTTGAACTTGCCATCATCACGGGGGGAAGAAGCGAAGCCGTCAGAGCACGCTACAGAGGCTTGGGCATGTCCCACGTTTTCACCGGCGTGTCGGTCAAAATCACGTGCTTTGAAGAATGGATGCTCTCCGAGGGGCTGCAACCCGAGGAGGTGCTCTACATGGGCGACGACATTCCCGACTATGAGGTCATGACGCGCTGCGGACTCCCCTGCTGTCCTGCCGACGCTGCCGAAGAAATCAAACAAATCTCACGCTACGTCAGTCCCTTTGCCGGTGGATATGGCTGTGTCCGTGATGTGGTCGAGCAGGTTCTCAGAGCGCAGGACAAGTGGATGGGTGACGCCGAAGCCTTTGGCTGGTGAATGCTGTCTGCAAAATCAGAAACCGGGGAGGGAGAACACTTTGACAAACAAAACGTCGCACACCAAAGCGTGAGAGAAACACAAACCTATACTATGCGTTTCAAACTAATCTAAGAATCACCAAACTCAGAAGAAAAACGCTATGCTGGAAAACTTAAGTAAATATCAAATAATTCTCGCAAGCAACTCTCCAAGGCGGAAAGAACTGCTGCAAAGATTGGGCATACCCTTCAAAATCAGAACTTTGTTCGGCATTGACGAGCACTATCCCTCCTCGCTGCGCGGAGAGGACATCGTGAACTACATTTCCCGAATCAAAGCCCAAGCCTATCGTTCTTCAATGGGAGAGAACGAACTGCTCATCACCGCTGACACCATCGTCAGTCTGGACGGGGAAGTCATGGGAAAGCCTCACAATGCTGAAGAGGCTAAAGCCATGTTGCGCACCCTTTCGGGAAAAATGCACCAGGTCATCACCGGTGTCACCATCACAACGTTTGAGCGCACCGAAAGTTTCGCTGTCACTTCCCACGTTCGCTTCGCGGAGCTGGATGAAAGCGAAATTGACTACTATGTCGAAAACTTCCTCCCCTTTGACAAAGCCGGTGCCTATGGCATTCAAGACTGGATTGGACTGGTCGCCGTCGAAGAACTCCGAGGCAGCTATTTCAACGTGGTCGGGCTTCCCGTGCAACGTCTTTATCAGTGTCTGAAACGTTTTTGAGTGCACCGAGTTGAGTACTTCTACTCCTTTGAATCATTCGGAAAATCAGTGAATTATTGCTCTTTTATGAAAGTAAATATGAATATGAAATACGTTCCCTCTTTCCTCCTCGTCATCTTGCTTGGCGGCAGTGCGCTGCTCGCTTCTTGCAGTGAAGATTTGAACAATCCAAAGTATCAGTCCGTGCCTCCCACCGTGGCAGACATTGAGTTTAAGTCTTTGGGCGCAGACCCCGCCACCGTCAGAGTCGGGGACAAGTTTGTCATCACCGTCAAACAGTCCGCGTTTGGAAATTTGCTCGACAAGACCACCTACACCTGGACGCTCAACCGCACCGACTGTTTCACGCAGGTCAGCAAGAACCCTCAGGAAGTCATTTATAGCAGTTACGAATTTGCCAACCCGACAGACACGCTCGTCGCATTGCAGGCTGGCTCGTTCAAAGTGACTTTCAAGGGAGAATATCGCACCTACGGACAAACGTTGAACTGGTCGCAGGCACACGGCACCGGCTACACAACCAACTTCTCTGACAACAACGGTAAGGTGACTTACCAACTGCTCGGCAGCGGCGTGACCAAATACGTCGTCAACGCCGAGAAGACTTTCAACGTGTGGGAAAGCGCTGAATGAGACTTTTTCTCGCTTCTCTGAAAGAGTAGAGCATTGGAATTGCATGTAACGATGGCGGTCATGGGTTTCCTGTGACCGCCTTGTTCATTCTGCAAAATTTTTGTACGCTCAACCAGTATAAGCGCGGCAACCCATGTAGGTTCATTTCACCCTACACTATACGTAAATAAAAGGCGAACAAAAAACTATACAAACTATACACAAAAACCTACATTCTGTTTGTAATATTGCTGATAATTAGCGCGTTGCGTAGTGTATAGTTTGTGCTCCAAACCCTACACAAACTATACACAAAACCCTACACTGCAACCATAAAACCCTACACTGAGAGTCAAAGAGACAAAGAGTCAAAGAGTCAAAGAGACAAAGAGAGGAAGAGTGGAAGAGAGGGAGGGAGGAGCTTAGCCTGGAAGGCTATACTGTGAGTAAGTCGGCGTACCATAATTGGGAGACGGCATGCACCTCTACCGAGAAAAGGGGGTTATCTTTCCTTCAAAGCCTCCAATTTTTTCCACACCCAACGCCCTTTTTCGGTTTTAACACTTCTTGCTTTTGGCGACGAAATGTATTATATTTGTATAGAGATATGGGAGGAGCCTCGGCTCCCCATTTTTTCGTCACTTTCCCTTTAAAAACGGCGATTTTAGGAGCGCATCCGGGAAAAATTTGCCTTCCTCTAATTTTAATTTCCCTTCTTCTAATTTTAATTAGAGGAAGGCAAAGTAAAATTATGCGACGAGTAGGCAAAATTGGGAGGCGAAAAGTGTTCCGATAAGTTAAAAATGTTAATGTCGAATCGCCGAAAAATGGGTCAAAATTGTTGGATTTTTGGAGCGGCCTTCTCCTAATTTCACTTAGGTGCGCTCCTAAGTAAAACTGCGCGTCGACTTGTCACTCTTTCCCGCCGAGTCGTCACTTACCGCGGCACGACGGTAAACTTACCGCGGCACGGCGGTAAGTAACAAATCGTCGCGTAGAAGTGACGAGATGCGCACGTAGAAGTGACGAGATGCGCACGCAGGAGTGACGAGATGTGAATGCAGGAGTGACGAGAAAGTCAAGCATGGAGTCCGGCTTCCGTCCCTCTTTGGCTGCTCAAAAAGGGGCGTAAACGCCAAACTTGGGGTCAAGAAACAGGAAAAACACGTCTTTTCGCGAAAAAAGATGCAGAAAGTTTGCAGGGTTGGAGGGAAATGCCTACTTTTGCACCGCTTTCGAGAAAAGAAGGGCACTTAGCTCAGTTGGTTCAGAGCGTCTGCCTTACAAGCAGAGGGTCGGGGGTTCGAATCCCTCAGTGCCCACAAAAAAGAAGAGGCTGTGTCGTAATTAAGATTTACGGCGCGGCCTCTTCCTTTTTAGCCACTGAGGGTGGGATATTTCTTAGCGCACCCTTTTTTGAAACATTCATGTTCATGAATAGAAATCAATATGGAAGAGTCGCAGTAAGACACTTGTATTTATGATTATTCCATCTACTGATATTCAGAAAGCAATATTCTGCCCACCTTGTAAATGAGGTGAGCAAAAAGACTTTATTCTAAACCGAGATTATTGGTGATGCAGATTCGTCAAGCGATGCTTGACCTATTTGAATAAAAGAAAGATTATACAAATTGACACTACACAATCCTCTTCCTGATTTCACCGAATTTGAGGAGCTTAAGACATCACAGACAAACAAGTTAAGTAACTTATTAGTATGACAAAAATTAAAGTTCAAGATACAGAAGTCACCGTTACAAGAATAAACGGAGAAGATTATATCTGCCTGACAGATATGATAAGAGCAAAGGATGGCGATTTCTTTGTAACAGATTGGCTTCGCAATAGAAACACACTTGAGTTCATAGGGATATGGGAAAAAGTCTATAACCCTTCCTTTAATTATGGCGAATTCGCCACAATTAAAAGTCAGGCTGGTCTCAATAGATTTAAAATCAGTGTGAAAGAATTTGTAGAACGCACTAATGCAATTTCTTTGCAAGCTAAAGCCGGGCGATATGGTGGAACATATGCTCATAAAGATATTGCTTTTGAGTTTGCAATGTGGATAAGTCCTGAGTTTAAGATATACATAGTTAAAGAATTCCAACGCCTAAAAGAGGAAGAACTAAAGCAGTTAGGTTGGTCTGCCAAGCGGGAACTCTCAAAAATCAACTACCGCATACACACTGATGCCATCAAGCGCAACATCATTCCTGAAGAGGTTACTCCCCAGCAGGCAAGCATCATTTATGCTAATGAGGCTGATGTGCTCAACGTAGCGATGTTCGGCATGACTGCCAAACAATGGCGGGAGGCGAATGCAGACAAGAAAGGCAACATCCGTGACTATGCCACTATCAATGAGTTGATTTGCCTGTCAAACATGGAGAACCTCAATGCCGTGTTCATTGACCAAGGCTTGCCCCAAAGCGAACGATTGATTAAGTTGAATCAGATTGCCATCCAGCAGATGAAGGTATTGGAAGACAACCAAAGCCGGAACTTATTGCAATAAACCATTTATTTATAGCAAAATGACAGGAAAGCAATTAAAAAAACAGCATACCGCAATGGGCTATACAAGGTAAGCTTGTTCCACAAGCCCCCAACGATGAGCTCGGAGACGAGCCTTGTTCTGCCGAACGCTGTTTCAGAACCGTGAGACGAGACCTTCCATCGGGGCTTGCAGGAACTGCCCGGGTTGCAATCCGCAGCGACGGGCGGCTGCCTCCACTTCCTCGCGGAAGGCACAGGCGATGCCGCCGACAAACGAAACGGGAAGGTCGGGGCGGGCATAGACACACACGTTGCGGCGGAAGAAACGCTCAAACTCCTCCGCCAGCAAGTTCGCGATAGCGGGCTCGCGGCGGTGGGCAAGAAGAAAAGGAGCGTGGGAGGCAAGGAAACGATTGGGAGTCGCGCCGCGATAAACCTGTTCAATAATCTCATCCACGGAGAGACCGCTTTCCGACCAGAAAGTGCGGGAAAGCGTCTCGGGCATCTGTTGCTTGCAGACGTCGCTGAGCAGTCGGCGTCCGAGAGAGACTCCTCCGCCTTCGTCGCCCAGGACATAGCCCATCGACGGTGTGTTTGCCACCAAGGTTTTGCCGTCCCAAACGCCACTGTTGCTGCCCGTGCCGAGAATGCAGGCGATGCCCTCCGTTTTGCCAAACAGAGCCACGGCTGCACCTTCCAAATCAGAATGTACGCTGACGCTGCAAGCAGGTCCGAACACCTCTTGCTGCGTCGCTTTCATTCGTTCCAAACCCTTCCCACGACAGCCCGCTCCAAAAAACTCCACGCGCTCCGGTCGGTCAGAGAGTGCGGGCAGAAGTTCGTCACGCAACAAACGAAGAATCACATCCTCGGTCATGACCAGAGGATTCATGCCTTGTGTTTTGACGCGCAGAGCGACGTTGCCGTTCTCCACGAGTGCCCAGTCGGTTTTGGTGCTGCCGCTGTCGGCGATGAGAGTTTTCATGTGTGGAAGGGTGTGTGCTAAATAAGGGTGTGTTCTATAAAATAGGGCATAAGGAGCGTTCAAAGGAAAAAGTTAACTTACGGGTAGGCTTCTTAGTGCGCCCTTTTATAAGGTTTCGTCAGTCACATGACCCGCTTCAAGGAATCAAGAATCAACTCCCTCCGGATTCATAGTCCCCTGAATAAGGCGAAAGGTGAGGAGAGAGGAGATGGATGCCGTATGTCAGAGCCTCAGGACGGTCACGCCGTAGGCAGGCAACTGCACGTAGAGCGGAGCGTCGGGGCGCAGTTCAACGGTGACGGTCTCTTCCGTCATGACGCTGACGGCAGATTTCGTTCCCTCGCGGAGTTTCAAGACGTCAAAAGCGTGGGACGGAATTTTGATGCCAACCTGCACGGAGGCGGGGTCGAAATTGACGGCGACGAGATAGACCTCACGGCCGAAATGACGAAGGAAGGAGTATTGACGGTCGCAGTTGTAGCCGTAGTCTCTTCCGTAGTTAGCATATTGTAAATCAAAGAATCCACCCTGTTCAAACGCCTTTCGGCTGTTGCAGAGCGTGAGGATTTTTTGATAGTAGTCATAGAGGGCAGCCTCTTCCGGGGTGAGTTTTTTCTCAAAGGCGGGAGCGGTGAGTTTTTGCAGGGAGGCAGGATTCCAGTAGTCAAAAATGGTGGTTCTGCCATCGTTTCCGCTGAATCCTTCCGCATCCATGCCTGCTTCTCCGATTTCCTGTCCGGCATAGACCATGTAGGCTCCCGGACTCATCAGTGCTCCTGCAGCCAACGCCGGTTTTGCCTTCTCTGCGTTTCCTGCAAAATAGGCAGAAGCGATTCGTTGTTCATCGTGGTTTTCAAGGAAATGAAGCATGTGTTCCTTGATGTCATCAGTCGCCTGCCAGCAGGAGGTGATGCAGGAAGCGGAGGCGTTTCCGCAAACAATGGCTCGCAGGGTGTCATAGAGTCCGACCTTGTCATAAAGGTAGTCAAAGCCGGCGGCGAGGTAGTCGCGGTATTGCGCCGGGTTATATACCTCTCCAATGAAAAGCACGTCGGGATGTTCTTTCTTCACGGCAGCCACGGCGTGGCTCCAGAAAGCTGTGGGCACCATCTCCGCCATGTCGCAGCGGAAGGCATCAACCCCTTTTTCTGCCCAGAAGAGCAAGATGTCCGTCATCTTTTTCCAGGTGGAGGGAGTGGGGGAGAAGTGGGTGGTGCGTCCGCCTTGATAGTCAATGCCATAGTTCAACTTCACCGTTTCATACCAGTCATTTCTTGAGGGGGAAGCGTTAAAGCAGTCGTTTCCGGTGGCTTTTGCGGGCAGTTCGACGTAGGGTTCGGCTTGTGCGGCGGAACGGGCGAAGTCGGTGCGGAGTTGCTGTCCCGGGAGATAGTAGAAGTTGTTTTGTGGGTCAAAGCCTTTTGTGGTGTCGTCTTTTTCGCCGAGGTCTTCCACGCCTTTGGGGGCGGCGTCACTGTGGTAGTGTCTGGCGACGTGATTGGGGACGAAGTCGATGACCATTTTCAGTCCCGCCTTGTGAGTTCGGTTGAGGAGCGCTTTGAACTCCTTCATTCTGTCGGGGACGCTGACGGCGAGGTCCGGGTCGATGTCATAGTAGTCCTTGATGGCGTAGGGCGAGCCTGCTTTTCCTTTGACCACGGCGGGATGGTCTTTGCTGATTCCGAAGGCGGTGTGGTCCGTCTGTGTGGCGTGTTCGATGAGTCCTGTGAACCAGACGTGCGTGAATCCCATGCGTGAGATTCTTTGGAGTTTGGTCGCCGTGATGTCGTTCATTTTTGCGGAACCGTTCTCCTGGAGCGTTCCGTTGGGTTTGTTGTTTTTTGTTTTGTTGCCGTAGAGGCGTGTGAAGATTTGATAGATGACGGGGCGCATATCTTTTTCTCCGAGGCTTTTTTGTTACGTTGCAGGGGCTGCGTCTTTGGCGATGATGCTTTGACGCAGCCCCTTTGTTTGGTTTTTGGATTTAGTTTTCAGTCATTGACGCCGTGAATGGAGACGTTCTCGTTTCCTTTGCAGATTTTGGCAATCATTCCTTGGAGGGTTTTGCCGGGTCCGCATTCTGTGAAGCTTGTGGCTCCGTCAGCCACCATGTTTTGCACTTCTTCCGTCCAGCGCACGGAGGCAGTGAGTTGAGCGATGAGGTTCGCCTTGATTTCCTCGGGGTCGGTGTGGGGTTTAGCGTCCACGTTCTGATAGACGGGGCAGACGGGAGTGTGGAACTCGGTGGCTGCGATGGCTTTTTCCAGTTCTTCTTGTGCGGGGAGCATCAAGGGAGAGTGGAAGGCACCGCTGACGGGGAGGACGAGTGCACGTTTCGCACCTGCTTCTTTGAGACGCTGGCAAGCGATGTCGATGGCTTCTGCTTCGCCGGAGATGACGAGTTGACCGGGGCAGTTGTAGTTGGCAGGAACCACCACCTTTCCGCTTTCTTCACGCACGGCGGCGCAGACTTCTTCCACTTTCTCATCAGCGAGGGCGATGATGGCAGCCATGGTGCCGGGGCGTGCCTCACAGGCTTTCTGCATGGCAATGGCGCGGGCAGCCACTAACTTCAAACCGTCCTCAAAGTTGAGGCAGCGGGCGGCGGTGAGGGCGGAGAGTTCGCCCAAAGAGTGACCGGCAACCATTGCGGGTTCAAAAGCGGAACCCAGACAGAGGGCGCTCACCACGCTGTGGAGGAACATGGCGGGTTGAGTGACTTTCGTCTGCTTCAACTCTTCGTCCGTTCCGGAGAACATGATGTCTGTGATGCGGAAGCCGAGAATTTCGTTGGCTTGTTCAAAATGTTGCTTGGCAATGGGGTGCTTTTCATAAAGGTCTTTACCCATACCTACAAACTGTGCGCCCTGACCGGGAAATACGAATGCTTTCATGCTTAAATTCAATTTTGGTGATTCAAATGTAGAAATAAAGGGAGGGTTTGTGTTTCTTCCCGTGTCCCTTTCTGACTGCAAAATTAGTGAACTGCGGGGAAACAGAGGGTTTTCTGACGACTTTTCTTTGTTTGAAAGGTGGGAAGAATGGGTTGAGGGGTGTTCTTCTGTCTGAAACTTGGTTTTGAGGGGAAAAAAGCAGGTTTTGGGGAAGCACACGTAGTTCTGACTTACAAAAGGAAACTGCCGCCGTGTCCTTTTCCGGCATCATAGTCTGCCCCTTTCTCCAAGGCTTGTTGAAGGAAGGTTTTTGCCTTTCCGACAGCCTCGGTCAAAGAAAGTCCTTTTGCCGTGTAGGCTGCAATGGCGGAGGAGAGCACACAGCCGGTGCCGTGGTTGTTGCGGGTTTCCACTCGGTTGCCGTGGAAAGAAGCGAAGTTCTTTTCTTTTGCATCGTAGAGCCAGTCTGTGACCCCTTCGGGACTGTGACCGCCTTTCACGAGGATGGAGGTCTCGGGATGGCGTTCGCTCATGAGGTGCACGAGTTTGGAAGCATCGGTGGTGTCGCTTCCGGTCAGGAACTGTGCTTCGGGGATGTTGGGGGTGAGCAGACGGATGCGGCGGATGAGGCTTGGCATCACGGTTTTCATGGCTTCCAAGTTGGTGAGTGGGAAGCCGGAGGAAGAAATCATGACCGGGTCTGCGACGACAAAGCGCGGGGCGTGAGCATCCAGGGAGCGACAGATGGCTTCGACGATGGGGGCGCTGCTGACCATTCCGATTTTCACGGCGGCGGGCATGAGGTCTTCCATGACCACGTTGATTTGTGCCTCCACCTGTTCTGGCGGCAGAGGGTGGTTGTCGGCGACCCCCAAAGAGTTTTGAATGGTGATGGAGGTGATGACGGCTTGACCGTAGCACCCCAGACGGTGGAAAGTGTTCAGGTCTGCCACAATGCCGGCTCCGCCTGAGGGGTCGGAGCCGGCAATGGTCATGCAAACATCATAGTGTTTCATTCTTTTTGGGTTTGGGTGTGACTTATTCTTCCATGTCTGCCCAAAGGGTGGAATTGCCGCGCTTGTTGGAGAATTGTTGCGTGGCAGCGTTGTCAGAGTATTGGTTTCCGAAAATCACTTCCTCTTCGCCGGAAATCGAAAGGAGATGACTTTCGGGGGAAAACAGCATCATGCTGCTGTGGGGAGCAATATATCTTTTCTTCATTTCTGAGAGGTCTGAGAGAAAAACTTACTTGGAAATGAGCACTTTTCGTCCGTTTCGGATGTAGATTCCGGCGGGCAGTTTCCCTTCGCTGTCTGTGGTCACGAGTGTGCCGGAGAGTGTGTAGGTCTTGCCGTCGTTCAGTCGGGTTTCGGGTTCTGCGGTGATGGAACTCATGCCGGTGATTCCTTGATAGGGTAGGGCAAAGCCCACGATTTGCAGTGCATCGCTTTGTTTGATTGCCATGTAGGCTTTGTTGGCTGCATTGGTGAAAGGACCGCCGGATTCTTGTCCCCAATAGAACCCTAAGTTGCTGTTCTCTCCATCCACGGAGTTGAGATAGTAGAGTTTGTAGAAATAATAAGCCTCCTCTGTGGGCGCAGTGGTGAAGGCATCGGTGGATGTTCCGTAGAGCAGATTGTTTGCGCTGGCGGATTTTTGGCTTTGTGCTGCCGCTTCTGTGGTGATGGGGGTAAATGCGGCATAACTTCCCTGTTCTCCTTTCACAAGCAAGGCAGTTTGTGCGGGCACGGTGCTTCCGGCTGGATAGACGGGCGAGATGGTCAGCGTCTTACTGTTGTTGTTGGCTTCGGTGACAGCGTAGCCGCAGAGTCCGTTGGGCATGACGTAGGCATTGTCACTGAAGAAAGTGCCGTAGCCTTCCTTGGTTCCGACGACAATCGTGCCCACTTGCTCGCGACACTCTTCTGCTTCGTAGATGAGCGCACAACTATAGTTTGTGTCGTCCATGCTTGTGGGACTGTAGAGACTATAGTAATTATCGATAATACTATAACCTAAAATTTTCTCTTGCTTTTTGTCATACAAAACAACCGCCCCCGGCACTTTTTTCGTGTTGAAAGTCCAAACGGCGCCATCGCTCTTGTAGTTTTTCGTTGTAAAATTGTTGCTTTCCCCGATATAATAAGTGTTAGGTTTGTTCTTCGCTGCTAATAGATAGGCCTTATTGCTTGAGTAGGAACTGATGACAAACAAATTGTCTTCGTCCAACTTCTCCGGGTTGGTGGTGAGGTTGTCACACAGCAATTTTTTAGCACCTGTGGTTCTGAAGGTCTGGTTCATCGCATAGAGATTCCCATCTTTCGTGGATTGTTGAAGAATGACATAGTTTTTGTCCGCGCTGATTTCGCTTTCGGAAGTCACTAACTTCAACCGATATTTTCCCACGTAGGTTGGCACCTCCGGAATCAGTGCCCAAGCTTTGAGTGGACAGAGCGAGAGCAGCAGGAGCACGGTCAAAAAGGAAAAGAGTGTAGGATTCTTTCTTCTCATGTTGGCGAGGTTCTAAAATGATTACTAAGTAATCCTCAAAAAATAACCTGCATCATCTTTGAAAATCTTTTCGGTCCATATTTCCTCCCTCATCAGTCACATAGCCCGCTATGCTCCTTCTTCGGGTGAAAATCTGACCTCGAAAATCTAATTCAAATCTGACGCAACTTATTATTTTCATATTACTAAAGGGAACTATTCTCTAAGAAATCAAAACTCAATTCAACCTAATTCTTAGAAAACTCCAAAACCATGCGACGGAATTTTCCGTCACATGGTTGAGATGATTGGTGTTAAGTAATCCTCAAAAAATAACCTGCATCATCTTTGAAAATCTTTTCGGTCCATATTTCCTCCCTCATCAGTCACATAGCTACGGCTATGCTCCTTCTTCGGGTGAAAATCTAACCTCGAAAATGTCATTCAAATCTGACGCAACTTATTATTTTCATATTACTAAAAAGGAGTTCGTTTTTATTGCATGCTTCCACCAACGATGTCCAGCAGTTCAGCCGTGATGGCTTGCTGACGTGTCTTGTTGTAGGTGAGGTTGAGTTGCTGCAGCAAGTCGTCAGCGTTGTCGGTGGCGGTTTGCATGGCAATCACGCGTGCTGCATGTTCACTTGCGAGACTGTCGAGTAGGGCGGTGTAGATTTTGAGATGGAGCGAGAGAGGAATCAGTTTGGCAGCCACGGTCTCCGCATTCGGCTCAATGATGAAGTCAGAAGAAGTCTGCGGCGCGGCAGTTTCGGCTTCGCTTTCGGTGACAGAAGATTCTGACGCCGGGAGATAGGTTTCCTCAATCAAGACCTGTGACCCTGCACTCTTGAAGTGATGGTAGATGAGCTCAATTTGGTCTGTTTCATCTTTGGAGAAGAGTTCCATCAGTTGGATGGCGAGTGCGGATGCTTTCTTGTAGGAGGGGTGGTCCAGCATGTCGGAAAAGTCTTCCTTCAGTTCGAACCCCATTTTTTTCACCGCTTCTGCTGCCTTCTTTCCGATGGGAAAGACCTGTTCGACTTCAATGCCCTGTTCCCGGAAGTGAGCCACTTTCTTCTGGAAGGCTCGGATGACGTTGGCATTGAAAGCACCGCAGAGCGAGGAGTTGGAAGTGAACAGGACGATGGAGACCTTTTTCACCTCTTTCTTCTCCACGGCAAAAGGATTTTCAATGCTTCCTTCCGAGGCGTTGTTGAAGCGCAGAAGAATCTGCTCCAGTCTTGAGGCATACGGCCGCATGCTCTCAATTGCCGCACAAGCGTGGTGCAACTTGGAGGAGGCAACCATCTTCATCGCACTCGTGATTTTGCGAGTGTTTTTGACAGAGGCAATGCGGTTTTTAACTTCTTTGAGTGATGCCATGAGGCGTATTTAAAGAGTTAGAGGGTGCTGTTTTTATTGAAGGGGTGTTCTATAAATTACGGGTAAGGAACGTTCAAAAGAAAAATCAACTCAACCTAATTTTTAGAACACCACTGAAGAAACTTTTGCTCATTGTGCTGCCACCAGCATTTGGCTGGTTTCTGCTGCCACCTTCTCGATCAGTGCAGACACTTCGGGTGAAAGGTTTCCTGCAGCCAGGGGTGCGAGGATGGTGTCGGCGTGATGGGTGCGCACTGTTTGAAGGAAGTGCTCTTGGAAGTCTTCCACCTTTTCGAGCGGGATGTTTCGGAGGAGTCCTTTCGTTCCGCAATAGAGGATGGCAACTTGTTCTGCCACGGGCATCGGGCTGTACTGTGCCTGAATGAGCAGTTTGTTGTTCTTTCTTCCTCGGTCAATGGTCATGGCTGTCACAGCATCCATGTCGGAAGCAAATTTGGCAAAGGCTTCCAGTTCTCGATACTGTGCCTGGTCAATCTTCAGCGTACCTGCGACCTTCTTCATGCTCTTGATTTGTGCAGAACCACCGACACGGCTCACGGAGATGCCGACGTCAATGGCGGGACGGAAGCCCTGGTTGAAGAGGTTGGTGTCCAAGTAAATCTGACCGTCGGTGATGGAAATCACGTTGGTGGGGATATAGGCAGAAACGTCACCGGCTTGTGTTTCAATGATGGGAAGTGCGGTGAGCGAGCCTCCGCCCTTCACTTCTCCCTTCAGACATTCGGGCAGGTCGTTCATTTTCTCTGCCACCTCTTGCTGGTTGTTGATTTTTGCTGCGCGTTCCAGCAGGCGGGAGTGGAGATAGAAGACATCGCCGGGGTAGGCTTCACGTCCGGAGGGGCGGCGGAGAATCAGGGACACTTCTCGATATGCCACTGCCTGTTTTGAAAGGTCATCATAGACCACGAGCGCGTGCTGTCCGCGGTCGCGGAAGAACTCGCCGATGGCAGCTCCGGCAAAGGGTGCGTAGTATTGCATGGCGGCGGGTGCTCCGGCGGTGGCGCTGACCACCACGGTGTAGTCCAGTGCGCCGGCTTTTCTCAGCGTCTCCACCAAGGCAGCCACGGTAGATGCTTTCTGACCGATGGCGACATAGATGCAATAGACGGGGTCTCCCGATGCGTAGTTATCCTTTTGGTTGATGATGGTGTCGATGGCGATGGCAGTCTTTCCGGTTTGTCGGTCACCGATGATGAGTTCGCGTTGTCCTCGTCCGATGGGAATCATGGAGTCCACGCTTTTCAGACCGGTTTGGAGGGACTGTGTGACGGGCTGTCGATAAATCACGCCCGGTGCCTTGCGGTCCAGGGGCATGAGATATTTTTTTCCGCCGATGGCTTTGCCACCGTCGAGCGGATTTCCCAGAGGGTCAATGACGCGTCCCAGCATTTCCTGGCTGACTTCAATGGATGCGACTTTACCGGTTCGCTTCACATTTTGTCCTTCTTTGATGCCTTCGGAAGAGCCGAGTAGCACGGCACCGACATTGTCCTCTTCGAGGTTCATCGCCACTGCCATCACTCCGTTGTCAAATTCGATGAGTTCGTTCTCGGTCACGTTGGTCAGACCGTAGATGTGAGCCACGCCGTCTCCGATGGAGAGCACGACTCCCACTTCCTCAAACTTGACATCGTTGTCTGTGTTGCGGAGTTCACGAAGAAGGACTTCGCTCACTTCACTGGGTTTGATATTGTTCGACATTTCTTTGTTGCTGTTGTAGATGATGGATGATGGTTGGAGGTTTCAGGAGGTCATTGAAGTGCTCTTCTGATTTTGTTCAGTTGAGTTTTCACGCTGGCATCAAATTGTTGGTTATTATATTCCAAGATGAAACCTCCAATGATGTCAGGGTTCTCTTTGACCTCAAGACTAACCTTGGATTGTGCTTTTGTCTCAATCCATTTTTGCAGATGTTCCCTCAACTCTTTTGAGATGGGGGAGGGCACTGTGAGGCGTCCCAAAGTGATTCCCTGTTCTTTACGGTATAGGTCAGCGTAAGTCAAAGCCACCAGTTGGAGTTGTTCCGCACGTTTCTTCTCCAGCAGGAGTTTCGTGAAGCGTGCGAGAGCGTGGCTGGGTTTTGCTTCGTTGCATGCAGCGGCAAGAACGAGTTTGTTTTTCTTCTCTTCCGAGAGGATGGGGTTCAGCAGAGCCCGCTTGAAGTCGGGAACAGCCACGAATGCTTCAGCCAGATTTTTGACTTCGGCATAGACCAACTCTTCTTCTTTGTTTTCTTTGGCAAAGCAGAGAAGTGCTTTGGCATAACGCATGGAGATGATACCAGAATCCATTATATATATAATAATGTGTGGGAATGAATGTACTTCGCAGTGAAATTCGGAGACAGGTGGTTTTGTTCTCCTCCTTTCTCGACTTTTCTCAATCATCTGTCAGAGAAGTGGTTCTCTTTCAGATTGTCTTCAGGGTTTTCAGACGGTGCTCAGTTCTCTTTCAGACTTTCGTCCAAGAGTTTTTCGATGAGTTGTTGTTGAGAAGTTTGGTCGGCAAGGTGCTGTCGCACCACTTTTTCTGCAATAATGACGGAGAGGTCAGCCACAGTTTGGCGAATTTCTCGAAGTGCATTCTCTTTTTCTGCCTCAATCTGCTTTTTTGCCTCTTGCATCATGGCAGCACTTTCGTTTTGTGCTTTTTCACGTGCTTGCTGGATGATGTTTTCGCCGGACTGTTTTGCCTGTTTGAGGATTTCAGCCTGTTGGTTGCGTGTTTCATTCAGCATTCGCTCGCTTTCCAGTTGGATGTCTGCCAGTTTCTCGTTGGCTTCGCGTGCTTTCCCCAGAGCCTCGTCAATGTAGTTTTTGCGTTCTTCCACCATCTTGATGATGACGGGGAACCCAAACTTTGCCACAAAGAAGAAGACCACGAGGAATGCCAGCAACATCCAAAAGAGGAGACCGGCATCCGGAGTTAAAATAGAGGGCAGATTGATTGACTGCATAGAGAGAAAAAAGATTAGATGAACAAGCAGAGGAGGCAAACAATCACGGCGAAGAGTGCCACACCTTCCACGAGGGCTGCAATGATAATCATGTTGGAGCGGATGTCACCCGTTGCTTCCGGCTGACGCGCAATGGCTTCCATGGCTGCGCTACCAATTTTGCCAATTCCGAGACCGGCACCGATGGCTGCGATACCTGCGCCGAGGCCAACACCTAATTTAGCAATACCTGCTGCTTCTAACAATGCGAGTAATAACATAAGAATGAATGTTTTAAAGTGATTTATTGAATGATTTCAGTAAGGATGTTTTCTTTTTCTTTCACTCGTGGTGTTCTGGGTGAGCCAAGCCGATGAACACGGCGCTGAGCATGGTGAACACGTAGGCTTGGATGAATGCCACCAAGAGTTCCAAGGCGTTCATGAAAATCATCATGACCAGACTGGCGAGTGTCATGGGGGCGCCGATGCCAATGCCCATCTGGAATGTGATGAAGATGATGCACGTGATGGAGAGGATGATGGCGTGTCCTGCCATCATGTTGGCGAAGAGACGAACCATCAGGGCGAAAGGCTTTGTGAAGATGCCGAAGAGTTCAATGACCGGCATCATCGGCACGGGCACTTTCAGCCAAGTTGGCACGGGCGGCCAGAAGATTTCCTTCCAATATTCCTTGTTGCCAAAAAGATTGATGAGCAAGAAGGTGCAGATGGCAAGGAAGAAGGTGATGTTGATGTTGCCGGTGATGTTTGCTCCGCCCGGGAAGATGGGGATGAGTCCCAAAAGGTTGGTGATGAAGATGAAGAAGAAGGCGGTCAGGAGGAACGGTGCATATTTGCGGTAGTGTTTCTCTCCCACTGAGGGCTTGATGAGGTCGTCCAAAATGGACATGACGAACATTTCCACCAGTCCGACAAAGCCGTTGGGAGCAGGTGTGTCGGGTGTTTTCTTCTTATACCATTTTGCTGTGCTGAGGAAGATGCAGAGCATGAGGACAACCACAATCCAGATTTGCACCACGTCTTTGGTGATGCTCAGATCCAAGGGGCGTTCAACGGTTCCGTCAGGCAGTTTTTCATAGATTTTGCCGTTTTGTTCCTGGTTCAGGAAGAAAGCGCCGAAGGTGTTGTCCCCGCTCTTGTGGAATTCGGAAGAACTGAAGAAGAACCATTCTCCGTCATGGTTTTGAACGATGACAGGAAGGGGAATCGACACGTGATGTCCGTTGACGGAGCAGATGTGCCATTCGTAGGCATCGCTCAAGTGTCCCAGGACGATTTCCTTCACATCAATTCCGCCCTCTTCCTGAGCTGCTTCCGAGCATCTTCCTTGTGAGGGGAAGAAGCAGAGAAGGAGGCCTAAGACAATGATTCTGAGTGAATGTGTGAGAATGTTCAACTTCATTTTGATTGTTTTTGTTGTTTCTCTGATTCTGAGAAATAGAGCGTCGTGATGATGAGTCCGATGAGGTATAGCCATCCCAGACTTGCGGTGAAGTAGAGTAGGTTGTTTTTCACGGCGACGGCATAGATGACCAAGATTGTCAGCGTCAGCAGGAGTTTTCCGACCTTGCTGGCAAGATAGAACATCATGATTTTCTTTCCGCCGCTTTTCACCAGCCGGCTGTGCAGGGTGTAGGTCAGGATGGCGATGATGAAGAACAGGAGTGTCACCATCATGATGAACGGAACCTGTTGCATGGCGACCTGTTGTCCTCCGAAAGCGAGGTCTGTGAAGTAGAGCAGGGGGGCAGACAGGAGGTAGAGCAAGGTCTCAATGGACCAGAAGAGCAGAAGCGTTTTGTTTTCCTTTTTCATGGGAGGATGGGAAATTTTCAAGAGAAGCGGAGAATCAGTTTTCAGCCGTTCTTCTTGTTTCACGCCGTTTCCACGCAGATGGAAACCACGTTGTGTTCCACTTCCACGAATCCCGTTTTGATTTCGATGCGGAAGTCTTCGCTTCCTCGGCAGACAATTTCGCCTGCTGTCAGGGTGGAGATGATGGGGGCGTGGTTTTGCAACACCTCAAAGCGTCCCATTTCTCCGGGAAGCATCACGCTGTCCGTTTCTCCTTTATATAAGGTCTTCTCGGGGGAGACGATATTTACTTTCATCATATCACGCGCAGTGGTTTATATTCAAGGTGTGTTCTACAAATTACGGGATAAGGAGCGTTCAAAAGAAAGCGTTTGTATGTTTTGGTCGTAGAGTCTTATATGAGTAAGTCGTTTCTTAGCACGTCCTTTTGAAAGTTTCGTCAGTCACATAGTCCGCTATGCTTCTTTCTCCGTTGACAAAAGTTCATCTTTAAGAAATCAAAACCCAGTTCAACCTAATTTTTAGAACACCCCTCAAGAGAGGACTTAGGCTTGTGCCAGCAGTTTCTTTCCCTTTTCGATGGCATCGTCGATGGTGCCGACATTGAGGAATGCCTGTTCGGGGAGGTGGTCCACCTCGCCGTCCAGAATCATGTTGAAACCGCGAATGACCTCTTCGATGGGCACCATGACACCTTCCACGCCGGTGAATTTCTCTGCAACGGTGAACGGCTGGCTCAGGAAGCGTTGCACGCGTCGAGCGCGGTTCACGGTGATGCGGTCTTCCTCAGAGAGTTCGTCCATGCCGAGGATGGCGATGATGTCCTGAAGTTCTTTGTATTTTTGGAGGATTTGCTTCACGCGTTGTGCACATTGATAGTGTGCTTCTCCGATGACCTTGGGGTCAAGGATGCGGGAGGTGGATTCCAGCGGATCCACGGCGGGGTAGATACCCAACTCCGTGATTTTACGGCTGAGCACCGTGGTGGCATCCAAGTGGGTGAAGGTGGTGGCAGGTGCCGGGTCGGTCAAGTCGTCGGCGGGCACATAGACTGCCTGGATAGAAGTGATGGAGCCGTTTCGGGTGGAGGTGATGCGTTCCTGCATCGCACCCATTTCGCTGGCGAGTGTAGGCTGATAGCCCACGGCGGAGGGCATACGTCCCATCAAGGCGGACACCTCACTACCAGCCTGTGTGAAGCGGAAGATGTTGTCGATGAAGAAAAGGATGTCTGCGGTTTTGCCGTCTTTGGCACCGGCATCGCGGAAACTCTCGGCGATGGAGAGTCCGGAGAGAGCCACGGAGGCACGTGCGCCGGGAGGTTCGTTCATCTGTCCATAGACGAGGGTGGCTTGACTCTTTTCCACTTCGTTGTAATCCACTTTTGACAAGTCCCATTCTCCGCGTTCCATGGCTTCCTCGAAGGCTTTGCCATAGCGAACGACGCCGCTTTCAATCATTTCTCGGAGCAGGTCGTTTCCTTCGCGTGTACGTTCCCCCACACCGGCAAAGACGGAGAAGCCGTCGTGTCCTTTGGCGATGTTGTTGATGAGTTCCATGATGAGCACCGTCTTACCCACGCCGGCACCTCCGAAGAGTCCGATTTTTCCGCCTTTGGCATAGGGTTCGAGCAGGTCAATCACCTTGATGCCGGTGAAGAGCACCTCGCTACCCGTTTTCAGGTCTTCGAACTTAGGCGGTTCGCGGTGGATGGGATACATGCCGGATGTTCTGTCCAAGTTTTTCAGACCATCGATGGTGTCTCCGGTCACGTTCATCATTCGTCCTTTGATTTGTGCGCCGGTAGGCATGGAGATGGGTGCGCCGCAGCAGACTGCTTTCAGTCCTCGGCTCAGTCCGTCGGTGTTGTCCATCGCCACGGTGCGGACGGTGTCCTCTCCGATGTGCTGTTGCACTTCGAGGGTGATGGTTCTTCCGTCGGGGTGAGTCACTTTCAGAGCCTCGTGGATGCGAGGCAGCACTTCTTCGGCTGCTTTGCCTTCTGTGTCAAAAGCCACATCGACCACGGGGCCGATGATTTGCGAAATATATCCCGTGTTAGCGAGTTTACCGCTCATAAGAGAAATGTTTTAAGAATAATATAGAATGATGAATGAGCCGAACTTTCGTGGGGCTTGTCTTGAAACTGCCGCAAAGTTAGCAGATTTAGGGAAAGAGACCATCCTCTGATTCACTTTTTTTGAGAGGATTTCCCTTTTTTCTGTAAAATAGGGTGAAAAGACGAGGATTTGAGAATTATGGAATCAAAATGAAAGAGAGGTTTCTTCGTGGTCAGCCATTTCTTCGATGAGTATCCCGCTTTTCTCCATGGCGTGCCAGATGCTGTGTCGATAGTCCGGGTTCAGTCGTTCCATCTGTTCCGCGAGTTGTTTCATTTTCAGTCGATTCCCTTGAGTTTCGTGTGGGCAGGTTTTGATCAGAGGTTGATAGTTCTGCAGCGCCGCCCATTCTTTCAGCAGATTTTCCGGGATGGCAGCCATGGGTCGGATGAGCGTCATGTCAAATTTCCTCATCTTCAGGAGGACGGGCATGGTGTTGAAACTTCCGGCAAAGGTCAGGTTGAGGAGTGCTGTTTGGATGAGGTCATCTTGGTGGTGTCCGAAGGCAATTTTTCGGAATCCCATTTTTTGTGCTTCGTCAAAGAGCACTTTCCTTCTGTTCCATGCGCAGAGGAAGCAGGGACTCCGTTTCTCGTTGGTGTCCGGTGAGAAGGAAGCCACTTTGAGGTGAAACGGAATGCCCCATTTGTCCGCTTGTTTTTTCAGGTAGTCCGCGTCGGTGCTGTAGCCCACGTGTGGCATTCTGACGTGCAGGGCAGCCAGTTCAAATCCACCTTGGCTTCTTTTCATTCTTTCTCCGAGCAGGTCCATCAAGGCGAGGGAGTCTTTCCCGCCGGAGAGCGCAATCAAGATTTTGTCACCGGGTTCAATCAGCGGATACTGACGCAGCGTGCGTCCCATGATGCGCTGAAGTTTGTCATGTGTTTTTCGTTGGGAGGACATGGGAAGTCAAAGAGTCAAAGAGTCAAAGAGTCGAAGAGACAAAGAGTCAAAGAACGAAAGACGAATGGACCGTCTTTTTGAACATTAATGTCCATGAATTTATTCATTAAAAAGTCATTAATTGGTTTTGGAATACAACACGCGCGAAATGTTCAGAATTAATGAGCAATTAACGAGAGAATTTATGGGCATTAATGGAGAAACATTTTTGTTTTGGAACACGGAACGCGCGAAATGTTCAGAAATTGAACGAATGAATGAAAGACAAAAACCGGAAAAACCCCTTGCGCTTGATGC
>NZ_JADYUH010000183.1 GCF_021531665.1 Prevotellamassilia timonensis | reverse complement strand
AAGAAGACTCAGGAAAGGAAGGTGTTCTTCTCTACTGAAACTTCAATGTCTGCCAAGGACATCATGGACATCTACCGAAGCCGATTCCAGATTGAGTATCTTTACCGCGATGCAAAGCAGTTTACTGGACTCACCCATTGCCAATCACGGAAGAGGGAATCACTGGACTTTGCGTTCAATATGTCACTCTCTTCTATCAACGTGGCGAGGTTTTTTTCCCGGAGCTGCGGCATGCATCTTTCTGTCTCTAATGTAAAGACGCTGATTCATAATGCGGATATGATACAGAGATTTATTCGCATGTCTGGAAAGCGCCCACACAGGCTAT
>NZ_JADYUH010000182.1 GCF_021531665.1 Prevotellamassilia timonensis | reverse complement strand
TCTTCTTCCCGGACTTGGGATGCCTGCCAACACCTTTAAATAGGAGATTGGAGAACAGAGTAATGGTAGTTGAGTCTATGATTTGCAGTCGTTTGAGCCATGATGGAACCTGCTGCTTTCGGCTGTCCGAGGAAAGCAAGTCCTTGTATCGGGCATATAGGCTGCGGTAGGTGTCCTCAAACACCTTTTCAGACCTGCGGGCGTTGGCATCCGACAATGTGCTGCGTCTGGGCATCGTGCTTATGCCAAGATGGGCGAGTTTGCGAGACTCGGGAAACATGGAGTCTGAAATCTCGCGCAATGAGTCGAATCTTCTGATGACAGCGTAAAGCA
>NZ_JADYUH010000181.1 GCF_021531665.1 Prevotellamassilia timonensis | reverse complement strand
CACAGCAGCGGCGCAGCCGCCATACTCTTCAAGGGGTTTTCTTGGTTTTTCTTTGCCCCTTTTTCTTTTTATCTCTTCCTCTCTTCCTCTCTTTGTCTCTTTGACTCTTTGTCTCTTTGTCTCTTTGTCTCTTTGACTCTTTGTCTCTTCCTCTCTTTGACTCTTAGTCTCTTCGATTAACGAGACAATTAATGGGCATTAATGGAGAAACATTTCTTGCTGGGAGCGCACCTGGGAAAAACTAGGAGCGCACCTAAGTAAAACTGGGAGCGCACCTAGGAAAAACTAGGAGCGCACCTAAGAAAAACTAGGAGCGCACCCAGGAAAAACTAGGAGCGC
>NZ_JADYUH010000180.1 GCF_021531665.1 Prevotellamassilia timonensis | reverse complement strand
AACTCCGTCTCCAGTTCCTCCTCGCTCTTCCGGAACTTGGGCATCTCGAGGTAGATGTAGGTCAGTTTGTCGTAGAACACTTCCTTGCTTCGGGTGTCCATCAACTTCACCTCGCGTTTGATGTAGTCGGTTTCTGAATCGTCCATGCAGAAGTTGAGGATGCCAATCGTATAGACTTTTTTGAGCATGAAGTTCCATCTTCCCTGAGGCGCTTGCTCCTGAATCGGGTAGGTGGAGTAGAAGATGCTGCGGTCTTTGAAGTATTCTTGGTCTGCCTTCTGCATTTCGATGAGGAACTTTTCCCCTTTCTCGTTTTCACAAAAGACGTCGAACACCGCCTT
>NZ_JADYUH010000179.1 GCF_021531665.1 Prevotellamassilia timonensis | reverse complement strand
AGGTTTACAGCAAGCAAGACTATCCAGCCTGGAAGGCTGTACTGTGAGTAACCGGGGGCAACGCCCCCGGATAACGGCAACTCACTCAGTATCAGCCTGGAGGGCTGTACGCCCGCGAAGATGGCGGCGGGAGCCGCAGCGCCGGAGGCGCACTCTTTCCTAATGATAAAGCAGACGGCATGCACCTCTACCGAGAAGAGAGGTTTGTCTTTCCTTTAAAGCAGCGCGAGCCGCCTCATCTCCCCAAAACATTTTCCACACCCAAGGCGTTATTTCGGTTTTAACACTTCTTGCTTTTGGCGATGAAAAGTATTATATTTGTACAGAGATATGGGAGGAGCCTCG
>NZ_JADYUH010000178.1 GCF_021531665.1 Prevotellamassilia timonensis | reverse complement strand
TGGAGGCGACTGTTCTTTCGCACTGTCACTTCAGCACCTTGCGCGTAGTGCCATCGGAGTAGCGCACGATGACTGCGCCGCGTTGTTTGCCGTTGATTTGTTTGCCATTCAGGTCGTAGTAGCCGACAATGGTGGGGACAGTCTTGTCTGTCTCCACTTCATCTATGCCGGTGGGCATAACCACAATCTCATATTCGCTCCAAGGCGCTTGAGTTTGATAGTCAGTCTTGGCATCCTCATCCACCACATAGACTGTTTCTAATGGAGCGTTATAAAATATATTAGATCCTGTGCTGGGAGGTGTGGAGGGGAGCATATAGATGGAGGTCAAACTACTGCAACCAT
>NZ_JADYUH010000177.1 GCF_021531665.1 Prevotellamassilia timonensis | reverse complement strand
AATTAATGGGACAATTAATGAGACAATTTATGGGCATTAATGGAGAAATTGAAAAGCCCTTCCCTTTAGGGAGGGGTTGGGGTAGGCTTCCGCCCCAAAAATCCAACAATTTTGAGCCATTTTTCAGCGATTCGACATTAACATTTTTAACTTATCGGAACACTTTCCTCCTCGTAATTTTGCCTACTCGGCGTATAATTTTTCTTTGCCTTCCTCTAATTAAAATTAGAAGAAGGCAAATTTAAATTAGGGGAAGGCAAATTTTTCCCAGATGCGCTCCTAAATCCCCGATTTTAAAGGGAAAGTGACGAAAAAAGGGGGGAGCCGAGGCTCCTCCCATATCTCTGTACAAAT
>NZ_JADYUH010000176.1 GCF_021531665.1 Prevotellamassilia timonensis | reverse complement strand
CGCAAGCGAAAAAACGTGTACTTTTGCACCATGTATGTACGCAAGAAACACAATCGTTCCGGCTCTACAAGTGTTGTGGTGGTCAGTAAGGCAAGTGGAAAGTATAAAGAATTAAAGTCATGTGACTCCTCTACATCCGAAGAGGAGATAGATTCATTATACGATAAGGCTGCTGCATGGATACGTTCATTTAGCGGTCAGCAAGAACTTGACTTTGATGACCGCAAGGGAAAAGAAGTCGAGGAGACAGAGCGTTTTCTTAGCAATATCGACAACGTGTTGATAAACGGTACTCAGCTTCTGCTTGATCAAGTCTATGACAGCATCGGTTTTAACCGGATTCCCGATGAGATTCTGCG
>NZ_JADYUH010000175.1 GCF_021531665.1 Prevotellamassilia timonensis | reverse complement strand
GAACTTTCGCCACAGGTCGCCGCTTCGCTTTCCGTTTTTGACTACGTGAAAGTCGGTCCCTACTGCGCAGACCTCGGTCCCCTCTCCTCCCCGACCACCAACCAGCGACTCTTCCAAGTGAAACATCCCGAGAACAGCCTCACCGACATCACCGAGCGGATGAGACGAAAATGACAGAAAACAAACGAACAAACTTGGTGGGGCAGACGCGAACTTCGCATCTGCCCCACCATTCATAAAAGAAAAAACTTTGGACACGTCTGAATGACGTGTCCAAAGTTTTTTCATGCATCGCAGGAGGCTCACTCCCACTCAATGGTTGAAGGCGGTTTGGAGGAAATGTCGTAGCAAACGCGGTTCAC
>NZ_JADYUH010000017.1 GCF_021531665.1 Prevotellamassilia timonensis | reverse complement strand
ATGGCTTTTTTTGCCTGCAAAGTACGAAAGCGCGAAGAATTTGAACAAGACGGTTGATTTCGGATGGTTACAATCGCAGAAAAGGTGGGCATGAGTGAATGCTGAAAAAACAGACTCCGCAACTCACCATGAGTGGGCTGCGGAGTCTGTCAAATGTGGTAAAAATCGCGACCTCGGTCGTGCAACGTTTCAACTGCCGACAGTCAGTTCTTTGACTGCGTCCGGTTGGCGTTGCGGTTTGTGCATCAGTTTTTGGCTGCCTCGAAAGCCTTCAGGATGCGGGCGGCAGTGTCCGCCATGACTTCCGGGGCGAGTTCCAGTTTGGGTTTTCTGAAGTCCATGTCACCCTCTGTCTTGAGGGGGACGAGATGAATGTGTGCATGGTTCACTTCCAGTCCCAAAACAGCCATGCCCACTTTTCGGCAGGGAAAGGCGGTTTTGATGGCGGCAGCAACCTGCTTGGCAAAAACAACCATGCGGCTCAGTTCATCGTCGGCAAGGTCAAACAAATAGTCCACCTCGCGCTTGGGAACTACCAAGGTGTGACCCTGAGCCACGGGACTGATGTCGAGAAAGGCATAGAACTCGTCGTTCTCGGCGCATTTGTAGGAGGGAATTTCTCCTGCAACGATTTTTGAAAAGATGGTCATGATGTAAATCTTTTTAGGTGCGTTCCTGTGTAGAAGTCCTATAAGGGGTGTTCTATAAATTACGGGATAAGGAACGTTCAAAAGAAAGTGCTTACGTTTTGGCCGCTTTTCGTTTCTTAGCGCGCCCTTTTGTAAGTTTCGTCAGTCACATAGCCCACTATGCTCCTTCCTCAACTGACAAAAGTTCATCTCTAAGAAATCAAAAATCAACTCAACCTAATTTTTAGAACACCCCTATAAGGTGTTCGACGCACGTCGTGCGGCGAGCATGAGTGTTTCAAGCGAGCACGTTCCTCAGTCCGTGGGCTTCAGCATCCCGGCGTTCTCAGGCAGAGACGGAGATGCTGAGGATTTCGAGTTGGATGGTGCCTTGTGGAATCTTCACGTCCACGATGTCGCCGACTTTCTTTCCGAGCAGTCCTTGTGCGATGGGCGTGGTGGAGGAAATCTTTCCTTCGCGCAGGTTGGCTTCGCTTTCGCTGACGATGGTGTATTTCATGACCATGCCGTTCTTGACGTTTTTCATCTCGACGGTGGAGAGAATCTGCACGACGTCGCTGCGCAGTTTGGACGCATCGATGATTTTAGCGTCGGCGATGGTAGCCTTGAGGTTGTTAATCTTGATTTCGAGCATGGCTTGTGCCTCTTTGGCAGCGTCATACTCTGAGTTTTCAGACAAATCTCCCTTGTCTCGTGCCTCGGCGATGGCGGCGGAGGCAGCGGGACGGTCGATTGTTTCCATTTTTCTGAGTTGGGCCACCATTTTGTCGTAGCCCTCTTGGGTCATATATGCCATGATAAAGATAAAAATGAACCGCTGTCTGCCGCCAGGTTGTCGTTCTTGAGGAACGCGGAAACCTGTGAGGTCAGTGCCGGGCAAGAACCTCTTTGCGGTCGTCAACAGCGTTGTGACAGGAATAAATTATGGGGTGTTTGATAAATTACGGGATAAGGAACGTTCAAAAAAAGTGCTTACGTTTTCAACCTAATTTTTAGAACACCCCTTATGTATTCGGATTTGGATGTTCAGTCATCAATGTTTCACTGCGTAGCTTCCGCTGAAGCGTTTTTGAGGAGTCATTTTCTCGCAGTGGCGTTGTTTTTTTTCATCGGCGGGGCGGCATGCCCTTTGAGCGTCAGACTAAAAAAACCGAAAGAACTCCTGCATGAAACTCATGCCAAGGAATCCTTTCCTTCACTTTAATAACTTTTACCGCTGCAAAGGTAGGGCATTCTTTTGGATTGGGCAAATCTTTGAAGGTTTAGTGTGGAATAAAACCCCTTTTGAGCGCTGCGGAGGTGCAAAAGTCGGGAGTTTGTGGGAATTTTTTCGTAATTTTGCCCGTTCCATGATGCTTTGTCTGTTTTTTCGCTTTGACAAAAGAGGCAAAGGTTTTGTATATCGCTTTTGACATGAGCACATCGGATCAACACACCTTCCTTCTGCACAAGACTGTAGATGAACTCGCCGACACGAAACAAATGCCGGGTCTCTATCATCCGCACCGCCACGGCGACCCCTTGCCCTCCACCGTTGCGCTTGAGGAAATCATTGCCCTCGGACGCGCTGTCCTCTTCCCCGGATTCTATGGTCGTTCTTCCTTGCACGCCACCACGATTAAGTATCACATCGGCGTCGAAATCGAACAACTCTTCACCCTGCTCTCCGGACAAATCCAAGCCGGACTCTGTTTTGAGAGTGCTTCTTCCGACCAAGAAGGCTGCTGCGACTGTCGCCGCCGCGCCGAAGAGTTGGCAGTGGCGCTGATTGGGCGACTGCCCGAGGTGAGGCGCATCCTCGCCACTGACGTCGAAGCCGCCTATCTCGGAGACCCCGCCGCGCAGAACTATGGCGAAGTCATCAGTTGTTATCCCGTCATTCGGGCACTCACCTGCTACCGTCTGGCTCACGAACTCCACAAACTCGGCGTTCCACTCATTCCAAGAATCATCACGGAACTCGCCCACAGCGAAACCGGCATAGACATCCACCCCGGCGCAGAAATTGGAAGTTACTTCACCATTGACCACGGCACAGGCACGGTCATCGGAGAGACCTGCATCATCGGCAGTCACGTCAAACTCTACCAAGGCGTGACCCTCGGCGCAAAGAGTTTTCCGCTCGACGAAGAAGGCAATCCCATCAAAGACATTCCCCGCCATCCCATCCTCTGTGATGACGTGGTCGTCTATTCCAACGCCACGATTCTTGGTCGCGTGAAAATTGGTCGCGGCGCTACCATCGGTGCCAACGTCTGGGTCACTCACGACGTGGAAGCAGGCGCCACGCTGAAAGTGTAGTTCCGCTTCATAACGCCATAATTTTTCTAAGAATCCCCATTAGTCACTCCATAAAATCCCTCTGCTTCTCATGCAAGAATTTGAGATTATTGCTAAAACCTTCAAAGGTTTGGAAGAGGTGCTCGCTCAAGAACTGACCGAGTTGGGCGCCAACAATGTGCAGTTAGGTCATCGCATGGTTTCCTTCACCGGCGACAAGCGAATGCTCTACCGTGCCAACTTCTGTCTTCGAACTGCCGTCAGAATTCTGAAACCCATCGCTCATTTTCAAGCAAAGAATGCAGATGAGGTCTATGATGCCGTCAGAAAGGTGCGCTGGGATGAATTCATTGATTTGAACACCACCTTCGTCGTGGACTCCGTCGTCAATTCCGAAGAGTTCCGCCACTCGAAGTTCGTGGCATATAAAGTCAAAGATGCCATCGTCGATTTCTTCCGAGAAACCACCGGCGAACGCCCCACCATTCGCATCACCAACCCCGACGTGCGTCTCAACATCCACATCTCCGACACCGAATGCACACTCTCCCTTGACTCCTCCGGCGAAAGTCTGCACCACAGAGGCTACAGAGTGCGCACCGTCGAAGCACCCATCAACGAAGTGCTTGCGGCGGGACTCATCAAGATGACAGGATGGAACGGAGAAAGCGATTTCATTGACCCCTTCTGCGGTTCCGGTACCTTCCTCGTTGAAGCCGCCCTCATTGCCCGCAACATCGCACCGGGCGTGTTCCGTAAAGAATATGCCTTTGAGAAGTGGAAAGATTTCGACGCTGACATGCTGGATGAGATATATAACGACGACTCGGCAGAGCGTCCGTTTGAGCACATGGTTTACGGCTACGACCTCAACCAGTCCGCCGTCGATGCTGCCCTCGCCAATGCTAAGAGTGCCGGAGTCGCTGACATCGTTCGTGTGGAGCGCAGAGACTTCCGCGAGTTCACGCGTCCCGAGTCGCCCGCTCTCATGGTGACCAACCCGCCCTACGGCGAACGTCTCACACCGCCCGACCTCTTGCAACTCTATCATGAGGTGGGCAGTCGCTTGAAACACGAGTTCGTGGGCAATGACGCCTGGATTATCTGCAGCCGTCAGGAACTCTTTGAGTGTCTCGGACTGCGCCACAGTTTCAAAGTGGAAGTTTTCAACGGAAAGATTGACTGCGACTTCCGCAAGTTCCAACTCTTTGAGGGACGCTTGGGCAAGTTCCGCGCACAAGGCGGAACGGTCAAGACGGACGAAGAACGACGCCTCATGAGCGACCAGCGACGCTTCCACCACGACCGTGAAGACTTCAAACGCCGCTTTGAGGATGAAAACCACGAAAACGAAAGTTTTGAGGACGACGAAGACTTGGATCACGACTACCGACTCCTGCGCCGCCGTCACCGTGACTTTGAGAAGCGCCGCACGTCCCGTCCCGCCACTGCGTCCCGCTCGGAACACAAAGGAGGCGACTTCAAACGCGATGGCAAGCGAGACTTCAAACGCGATGGGAAACAAGGCGGCAAGAAACCCTTCGGCAAAAAGCCTTCCGGCAAGAAACCCTTCGGAAAGTCCGGACATAAGAAAGACTGAAACCGCCTTTCACGGCAAACATAAAAGCACAAAGCATTTTTTTAGCATGAAAAAAAGAATAGTCTGGAGTCTGTTGCTCCTTCTTCTCATGACACCTGTCACTGCACAAAACAAAAAGAGCTTTACGCTCGATGACCTCATGTGGGGCGGTTCAAACTACTGGAACCTGCAGCCCAAAAGTTATTCCGCCGCCTTCTGGGGCGACAAACTCGTCAAACTTTCCGTCGATGACGCCGCACTGGCATTCAACGAAAAAGGAAAAGACGCCGGAATGAAGCGACTCTTCACCGTGGAAGACGTCAATGCCGCCCTCGACACCGCTCGGGTTGGCAAGGTATATAACATCCTCTACGCTTCCTTCCCCTATGCCGACCGCACCGAGGTGTTGCTCTCCACTTCCAAACAGCGCTTCCTCTATGACTGGGCAACGCGCAAAGTGGTTTGGCAGCAACCCGTCACCGCCGGTACGCAGCATTCCGAGTTCTGCGCCGCCTCCAAGAGCGAAGCCTACGTCAAGGACTGGAATCTCTTCGTGCGCACCGCCGACGGTAAAGCGCACCAAGTCAGCAAGGACGGAACACGACAGTTGCAGTATGGCATGAGCGTCCACCGCAACGAGTTCGGCATCGAGAAAGGAACGTTCTTCAGTCCGTCGGGCAAACTCCTCGCCTTCTACCGTATGGACCAATCCATGGTGACCGACTTCCCGCTTATCGACATCAGCCCCCGCGTTGCCCAACTCGCCCCCGAAGCCTATCCCATGGCGGGCATGACCAGCCACAAAGTGCAGGTGGGCATCTATAATCCTGAAACAGAAACCACCGTATATCTTCAAACCGGAGACCCGACTGACCGCTACTTCACCAACATCGCTTGGTCACCCGACGAGAAGACCGTCTATGTCATCGAACTGCCTCGCACGCAGGACAAGGCAGAACTCGTTGCCTACGATGCTGCCACCGGACGCCGCGGCGCAGTGCTCTACACCGAGACCAATCCGAAATATGTCGAACCGATGCACCCCATCGTCTTCCTGCCTTGGGATGCCGATAAGTTCATCTACCAAACTCGCCGTGACGGCTACAATCACCTCTACCTCATGTCCGTCTCCGGCGGCGAACCGAAACAACTGACCAAAGGAGAGTTTGAGGTGCTCCAGTTCCTCGGCTTCCACGCCGCCTCCAAGTCCGTCATCATCAAAAGCAACGAGGCTTCTCCCATTCGCCACAACCTCTACGCCGTCAATCTCAAGACGCTGAAGCGCACGCTCCTCGACAACGGTCGCGGCACTCACCGTGCCACGCTCAGCGCCGGCGGAGCCTGGCTCTTGGACCGTTGGAGTGCCCCCGACACCTTCCGCCAGACGGAACTCGTCAGCACCGGTGGCGCAAAACCCGTCGTGCTCCAAACCGACGGAACGCCCTGGAAGGACTATGAAGTGCCCGAAATCAGTGGTGGAACGCTAAAGGCTGCTGACGGAAAGACAGACCTCTACTACCGTCTCGTCAAACCCGTCGGCTTCGACCCCGCCAAGAAATATCCCGCCGTCGTCTATGTCTATGGCGGTCCCCACGCCCACAACGTCGATGAATCCTGGAACTATCTCATGCGTCCTTGGGAAGCCTACATGGCACAGAAGGGTTATGTCGTTTTTGTTGTGGACAACCGAGGCTCCGAGAACCGCGGCTTTGAGTTTGAAAGCGTCACCTTCCGTCACCTCGGCGAAGTCGAGATGGAAGATCAAATGAAGGGCGTTGAGTTCCTGACCTCTCTTCCCTATGTAGATAAGGACCGCCTCGGCGTGCACGGCTGGTCGTTCGGCGGTTTCATGACCACGAACCTGATGTGCTCCCATCCTGACGTCTTCAAAGTCGGCGTCGCAGGGGGACCCGTCATTGATTGGAAATACTATGAGGTGATGTATGGTGAACGCTACATGGACACGCCGCAGGAGAATCCCGAGGGCTACGAACGCTGCTCGCTGCTGAACAAGGCGAAGAACCTGAAGGGACGTCTGCAAATCATCGTCGGTCTGAACGATGGCACCTGCGTGCTCCAACACTCCCTCGCCTTCCTCAGAGCCTGTGAAGATGCCGGCACGCAGCCCGACTACTTCGTCTATCCCGGACAGGAGCACAACATGATGGGAAGCGACATGGTGCACCTCCACGAACGCATCACCCGATACTTTGAAGACTATCTGAAATAAGAGACTCCGAATAGACTCAACACAACCAACCCATGTTCCAAAAAGAAAACCGAGCTAACACCGCCCACGGCATTTTGCTCATTGCCTTGTTCTCGTTTGCCGCGTTCTATATCTCTGAAATACCCTTCGTTCGCAGCCTTTCGCTCAGCCCCCTCATCGTCGGCATCATTTTGGGCATGCTCTATGCCAACAGCCTGCGCAACCGCCTGCCCGAAACCTGGGTGCCCGGCATCAAGTTCTGCACGAAACAGATTCTGCGCACAGGCATCGTGCTCTACGGATTCCGTCTCACCCTCGCCCAAGTCGCCGAGGTCGGACTGCCCGCCATTGTCTTTGACAGCATCATCGTGGGCGGAACGATTTTCTTGGGCATCGTGCTTGGACGCTGGCTCAAGATGGACAGCGACACGGCGTTGATGACCTCCACCGGTAGCGCCATCTGCGGCGCCGCAGCCGTGCTCGGCGCAGAACCCGTGGTGCGCTGCGAAGGCCACAAAACCGCCATCGCCGTCAGCACCGTCGTCATCTTCGGCACGATTGCCATGTTCCTCTATCCCTCCCTCTACCGCGCAGGGCTTTTCAACATGAGTGACGCACAAGTGGCAATCTACACCGGAGGCACGCTTCACGAGGTGGCACACGTCGCCGGCGCAGGCAACGCCATGGACCCCACGGACTCCCTCGGCATCGCCGGCACGGCAACCATCACCAAAATGATTCGCGTCATGCTCCTCGCACCTGTCCTGCTCATCATGGGCATCGTGCTGGATCGTCTGCGCAACCGCCAAAGCGGTGAAAGCGGCGGAAAACGCAAAATCACGATTCCTTGGTTCGCCTTCTGGTTCATCGTTGTCATCGGCATCAACACGCTGTTGCAAACGCTGACCGGTGCAGCCACCGTGAAGGACATACCGTTGAACGGCGCGATTGAATATGCCGACACTTTCATGCTCACCATGGCAATGACCGCGCTCGGCGCCGAAACCAGCATCGACAAATTCAAAAAAGCGGGTGCCAAACCCTTTGTGCTCGCTGCCCTCCTCTTCGTCTGGCTCTTCGGCGGAGGCTGGCTGCTGGCGAAATATCTGCTCCCGCTGCTGGGCTGCTGAACCCTACACCTTATAATATAGCAACTCCTATAAACAGAGAGCACACTCCTTATTATATATATACGACACAGAAATGATTGACGCATTCATTCTCATTCTCATGGCGTGGGCTGCCTTCAGCGGTTGGCGCGCCGGATTCCTGAAAGAAATTGTTTCGACGGTCGGCATCCTCGTCGGTTTGTTCATTGCCGCCACCTGCTACTCCTTCCTCGGAGAATATCTTGCCGTCAGTGGCAGCGAGAGCAACATGATGACTAGCATCGTGGCGTTCTTCCTGCTTTGGATTATTGTTCCCATTGCGCTCGGCCTCGTCGCCAACATGCTCACCAAAGCCCTGAAAGGCATGGAACTCGGCATCCCCAACAGCATCCTTGGCATGCTCATCAGTGTGGCAAAGTTCCTGCTCCTCCTCAGTTGTGTCTTCAACGCCATGGATGCGCTTGGCATCATGAACGAAGAACGCACGAAAAACTCTCTCCTCTATCGTCCCGTCGCCGCCATCGTCTCGTCCTTCGTGCCCGAGGCTGTCGGAGAGGTGCTTCAAGAGGATAGCGACGCGGAGAAGAATGACACGGTTTGGGTCGATATGACCGAACGCCCCGCTAAGCCCTAATCACAGAAGGGATGTTCTATCAATCAGGTTGAGTTGATTTTGATTTAAAAAAACATGGCAGACAACGAAACAGCGAGATTTTTTGCCGAGAAGAAATATGAATACGGCTTCACGACCGACGTTCACACCGAAATCATTGAGAAAGGTCTGAACGAGGACGTCATTCGCCTCATTTCCTCCAAAAAGGGAGAACCGGAATGGCTTTTGGACTTTCGCCTCAAAGCCTATCGTCACTGGCTGACGCTCGAAGCGCCGACGTGGGGACACGTGAATCTCCCTCCCATAGACTATCAGGCGATTTCCTACTACGCCGACCCGACGAAGAAGCAGCGTGACGAGGGAAAGAAGGAGATAGACCCGGAACTGATGAAGACTTTTGACAAACTCGGCATCCCTCTTGAAGAACGCATGCAACTCGCCGGCGTGGCGGTCGATGCCGTCATGGACTCCGTCAGCGTGAAGACCACTTTCAAAGAGAAACTGCAAGAGAAAGGCATCATCTTCTCCTCCATCAGCGAAGCCGTGCGCGAGAATCCGGAACTTGTTCGGAAATATCTCGGCACCGTCGTGCCGCCTGCCGACAACTTCTTCGCTGCCCTCAACTCCGCCGTCTTCTCCGACGGAAGTTTTGTTTATATTCCCAAAGGCGTGCGCTGCCCCATGGAACTCTCCACCTACTTCCGCATCAACGCTCGCAACACGGGACAGTTTGAACGCACGCTCATCGTCTGCGACGACGGAGGCTATGTCAGTTACCTCGAAGGTTGCACTGCCCCGATGCGCGACGAGAACCAACTCCACGCCGCCATCGTTGAAATCATCGTGAACGAAGACGCCGAGGTGAAATACTCCACCGTCCAGAACTGGTATCCCGGCGACAAAGATGGAAAGGGTGGAGTCTATAACCTCGTCACCAAACGAGGGCAACTGCGTGGTCGCAATGCCCGTTTGTCTTGGACGCAGGTGGAAACCGGAAGTGCCATCACTTGGAAATATCCGTCTTGCGTCCTCATGGGCGACAATTCACAGGCGGAGTTCTACAGCGTCGCCGTCACCAACAACCACCAGGAAGCAGACACCGGCACCAAGATGCTCCACCTCGGACGCAACACCCGCAGCACGATTATCTCAAAAGGCATCTCCGCTGGTCACAGTCAGAACTCCTATCGCGGACTTGTCAAAGTCGGTCCCAAGGCGGAGGGCGCGAGAAACTATTCCTCCTGCGACTCACTGCTGTTGGGCAGTCACTGCGGCGCTCACACTTTCCCCTACATCGACGTGGCAAATGACAACGCCACCGTGGAACATGAAGCCACGACTTCCAAGATTTCCGAAGACCAGTTGCTCTATTGCAACCAGCGTGGCATCCCGACCGAAGACGCTGTCGGTCTGATTGTCGGAGGCTATGCCCGCGAAGTCATCAACAAACTGCCCATGGAGTTTGCCGTGGAAGCACAGAAACTCCTCAGCGTGTCGCTGGAAGGCAGCGTGGGCTGAGAACGAGGCTTCTCTCTCAAAATGCGTGCAGGAGGCTGTATCAAAATTGGTGCAGCCTCTTTGTTTTATAATATATTGAAAACCAAAAAATAAAGCCCTGACTTTCACAAGTTGGGGCTTTGTTATATCACAATAATTCTGAACTTTCAAGATAGAAGTTCAATGAGGCGATGCTCCTATCCCTTCCCTTTGTTGATGAGCAGGATGCCGGCGGTGGCGAGCGCCACGGCGACAACGTATTCCGGACGGAAGGGTTCGTGAAGGAAAATGCAGGAGGTGAGGGCGCCCGTCACGGGGATGAGGGAATTGTAGATGGCGATTTTGCCAACAGGATTGACGAGCAGCAACTGATTGTAGAGCACAAATGAGATGGTGGAAATGGCAATCAATGCCAGCAGTACCCAAACGCCGGAGGGAGTGATGCTCGGCAGCGTGCCACTGCCCCAGGATGCGGGAAGGAGCAACAGGAAACCTCCGAGTGAAAGGCTGATGCCCGTGCCGACAAAGACATCGACCATGCGACAAAGGCGCCGTGTCATGAGGGACGCCAAGGCTGAACACACGGCGTTCAGAATGATGAAACCATCGCCGAGCAAGGTGAAGTGCCCGCTGTCCGCGTTTCCGGCGTGGAGTGCAAAGATGCCTGCGATGCCGACCGCGCAACCGGCAACCTTGTGGCGTTGCATGCGGTCGCTTTTGAAGAAGACGCAGGCGAAAATGACCACGAGAAAGACGCTCAGCGAGTTGAGAATGGCAGCGCGGGCTCCTTCGCTGTGGGAGAGTCCGAAATAGAAGAATGCATAGTGGAGCGTCGTGTTGAGTAGTGAAAAGACCACGATGAAGGGAATGGAGGAAACGCTCTTCACCTTGAAACTGCGCTTCAGACACACCGCAGCCACCAGGATGATGAGACCGGAGAAGAAGAAGCGGATGCCGGCGAAGACCATCTTGCTTCCGGTCATGTCGGGCGTGATGCAGAACTCTGTCATGCCGATTTTGATGAGCGGATAGGCAAATCCCCAAAGGATGGCGGCACCGAGGGCGAGGCATCCTGCCCAGACGGGATGAGAGAATATGCGTCCCGGTTGGGACACGGTCGTTTGTGGTTTCTTCATTTTGTTCATCGTGAGAAAAATGAAAGCAGTGCTTCGAACGTTTTCATGGAAAGAGCAGGAAACAAGGACTTGCGCCGCTTGTTTCCTGCTGCAATTTGAGTTTTATGCTTCTATTTGAGCATTATCGGAAGGGAGGTTTATTTCACGACGAACTTGCGTCCGTTGCAGATGTAAACGCCTTTCGTGAGTTGTTTCGTGCTGCGTCCGACGTAGCGTCCGCTGAGGTTGTAGATTTTTCCGTCCTTCACGTCGTTGAGAATGGCGTCGCGGATGCCGGTGAGTTGTTTGGCGAGTTCAGCGTCGGCTGCGACATTGGGGTTGGGGAGGAACTTCCAGCAAGCACCGCTGTCGTTGCTTCTCCAGATTCCGATGGGGGAGGCGGACTGTTGCGGCGCGGCGCAGAGATAGTCCAGTTCGTGTCCGGTGGCGGTCAGAGCGAAGGTGGCGTTGCCGAGGTCCTCGACGGTGAGTGCCACGGGGGTGTCGCTGAAGACGCAGGGAGAGGTGTGGTCCACATAGCCCGGCGTGGTGAGATACTTGGCGAAGCCCATGTTATAGACATAGAACTTGCCCTCAATGGGAAGCACCATCCAAGAGGCGGCGGGAGAGGCGATATCAACTGCTTCACCGTAGTTCTCCTGTGCCAACACGTGGTCTGCATCGCCCACCATGCCTGCAGTCCAGACATAACCCTGCTCGCCGGCGTGCTCAGCGTGGTAGGTGAGATAAGCGGTGAAGGTGGGGTTGTAGATGAGATAGGTGGTTTCCATGCTAATCTCGTCTAAGGAGGCAACTGCTTCGCCGGGTTGTTCGGGGTCGGGTTCGAGAGACGGGTCAATCAAACCTAACACGTCGAGGTCGGCAGCGATGTTGGTGTTCTCCATGATTTGCCAGGAAGCACCGGTGTCGTTGGTGTCCCAAACGCTGAGCGGGAAAGCCAACTGAGGAGCGGCGCAGAGGAAGCCCTTGGAATCCTCGGTGCTGTTGAAGGCGAAGCGACCGTCGCCCAATTCCGTGATGGAGAGTCCTCTCGGCGTCTCGTTGAATTGGCAGATGGCGGGCGTCGGTTCGTGCTCGGGAGTGACGAGGAACTTCTTGGCACCCATGTTGTAGAGGTAATATTTGCCATTGAACGCCACAATCATCCAGGCAGAGCCGTCGGACGTCGGGTCGAGCGGGGTGGAGTAGCTGGTGTCAATCACCTTGTGGCTGTCATCGCCGTCGCACATTCCGGCAGTCCACACGTTGATGGGAGACTGCTCGGCGTTGTAGATGGCGTAGGCAGTGTACCCCGGGTTGTAGAGAACGTAGGTCTTCCGGTTGGTGATTTGGCTAAGCGAGGTGATGGGCTCTCCAAGACCTTGTACGGAGGGGTCGGGATCGGGATCCGGTTCGGGGTCGGGATCGGGATCCGGGTCGGGATCTACTCCGCCGGCTGCAAAGCGCACGGTGTAGTCGGTCTTGCTTTCCGCATTGGCGCTGAAGTCGTTGCCTTTGACGGTGATGGTGAGCACACCGGTGGCTGCGTCATAACTCTTTTCGGCGGTGGCGCCCACACCCTTGATTTCGTAGGTGAGTTGAGCAGGGTCGTAGGTCAGGTCGCCCATGCTGACGCCTTCTGCGCTCGCTGCTTTTTCAAGGTTGAGGCTTTGACCGAAGAATTTCAGCGAAGCGAGTTCGTGGTAGTAAACGAGTTCCACGTCATCGATGGTGAGCGAATTGCCGTTGACGACGTTCGTGTTAAAGTAGTCGTTAGCAGCGAAGATGACGTTGATTTTCTCGGGTGTGTCATCAGTTTCGTAGTTGAAAGGAATGGTCATCTCCGTCCATTCGGAAGTCACGTTGCTGATGTAGGTCTCAATCTTAGCGATGCGTGTTCCGGTCTGCGTCACCGCACCCCCCTGTGCCGTAGCCATGTCAAGGATGTTGCGGTCGCGGTCTTCCATGGTGCAGGTGGAGACGGAGGTGAGTCCGATGTTGCAGGGCACACTGGCTTGCAGATAAGTTCCCTTCCAAAGATAGGCAATCACGGAAGCGGGGCTGTCGGCATTGCTGGCGCTGCGCTGGTAGTAGAAGCGGATGGCATCGGGTTTGAAGTTGAAAGCCTTGCCGCCCCAGGTGCCGCCGTCGGCGTTGCCGCCGCTTGCACCTTTTGCCGTGCTCCAAGTGGTGCCGAGGGCAAGGTAGCCGGGCACAATCATGGATGTCATGTAGGAGTTCGGCGTGTTCGCCATTTTGACAGCAGCGGTGGAACCGTTGCGTCCTGCCACTTGAGAGACCACGGTGGTGTTGCCCTTCCAGCCGAGGAAGTTCATGCCAGCCACGTTGGCAGCGCACCAGCCTTGAGGCTGGGTTCCTTCGGCGTGACTGCCGCCGTTGGTCCACGGTGTGCAGGTCTCCCAAGCATCATCGAAGGAGCCGTTGATTTGCTGAGCCTGTGCGGTAAGTCCGCAGCAGAGTGCCAACAGAGAGAGTTTTTTCAAAAGTTTCATGTGGGATTCTTACTTGATGATTATTTCAAGATTTTCTTGCCGTTCACGACATAGACACCCTTGGGAGCGTTTGCCTTGAGCTCGTTGCCGAGGAAGCGACCGTCCAACGTATAGACGCCGTTGCGGGTGGTGCGGTTCACGCTCACTTCGCCGATGCCGGCGGTGGAGGCGGTGCTGATGAGACGCACGTAAATCGGGCTGACCGGCACATCGTTCATAATCCAGACGATGTCCACGTCAGCATAGAGTTTGCCGTTCTTCACGTAAGTGGTGGTACAGTTCAGTTTGGCGTCAGCCACGATGTCTGCAGCCGGCAGTTCCACGCGCTGTGCATCGTGCTCCACGAAAGTGTATTTTCCTTCAGCATCGCACTGCACTTTGATGTTCTTCAGCAACACGTCGCCCAACACTTCTCCATTCATTGAGAAGTTCTGGAGGAAGAAGTTGATGGTGCCGGCTTCGTCGCCTGGAAGGATTTGCACGGGCGTGCTGGGGATGGGTTCAAGGTCATCGGGTATGGGGTCCGGCATGGAAAGATAGAAGTCGCAAGTGTAGGTTCCGCAGATGGGTTTGGTGTCCACGACCTGAGCGTTTGCGGAGAATGTGGCAGTGAAGAGCACTGCGAGAGAGAGTAAAAATTTCTTCATACGGTTGAGGTATTAATGAGTGAATAATTTGCGGTTGAAGCGGCATTGCAGCCACGTTGGATTCTTAGAAGAGGTAGTGGAAGCCGAGTGTGCCGTAGATGGGGTAGAGGGCAAAGGTCACGCTTTGGAAGTCGGAGGGGAAGATGCCGTTCAAACCCCAAGTGAGGTCGAGGGAGACGCTGAGGTGTTTGTAGGCTTTGAACTCGCCGCCTGCCTGCACGCCCCATTGGAAGCGGCGGAGGTCGTCACTGAAATCGTAGGAAGCAGATTGCACTTCTGTTTTCGTGCCGGTCGGTTCCTGGTCACGGATGTAGCCGTCGTAGGCAGACCCTTTGAACGTGCCATTCACCATGTAGGAGAAGTAGGGTCCGGCTTTCACCATCCAGCGCTCGTTGAAGTTGTAGGTGGCGAGCACGGGGATGGTCAGATAGTTGTTGTTCACTTCTGTCTTGACCTTTCCGGTCCATGCTCCGCGCACGGTGCCGCTACCATCGTCGTTCACGGCTTCCATGTGATAGTTCTTCACGGTGGCGTCGGTCTTCATGCCCTTGCTTTCAAATCGGAGTCCGAGCATGAGTCCCCATTTCTTTTTCTCGCCAAACTGTTTGTGGGCAGCGCCCTGCACGGTGAAGCAGAGCCCCGGCTGATAACTTTCGATTTTGCGAATCTCCGCGGGCAGCGGCAGCGGAGAGGTGCCGCCGAGGTTGAAGCCTGCGCCGAGGCGCACGTGCCAGCCTTTGAGGGCGGCTTTCAACAGATTGTTGTCGGTGTCCTTCACTTCGTCGTTGGTGTGGGCTGCGACGCTGAGGGGAAGGAGCAGGAGGAGGGAAAGAATTATCTTTTTCATGTGAGAAGTTTCGGATTGAGAGGTGAGTCGGAGGAAGACGGTGGTTGTCGGTCGCTCCTATTTAAATATAAGTGAAGTACTGCTTATTCGTCGCCTTTCCAAACCACTTTGAGTTCATCCACGTAGAGCACCGAGCCGATGGCGCCGTTGAAGTAGGCTCCGTCGCGGGAGGAGGTGCAGACGATGGCGATGGCATATTTGTTCTCACGGAGCATTTCTTCGGAGATTGTTTTGTTTCCGACCGGCTTGAAGGGTTCGCTGAAGAAGGTCCATTCCTCGGGTTCGCCCGGTTCGTCGATGCGTGCCAAGAGCACGATGCGGTCGGAGGAGAGCACATCGTCGCCGTTGAGTGGGACGAACTTGTCGCTGCCTTCGGGATAGGCTTCATACACCACGGCGTAGATGTCCGCCATGTCGTGGAGTTCGGGATGCTCAACCTTGTTGATGTCAATGAAGGTCTCGCCGGCTTTATACTTATAGTAGCCTTCCAGTTTTACGGGCACTTCCGTCACGAGTTGCAAACCGAACTTGGTGGCACGTCGGGGATACATGGCGGCTTGTGAAGAGGCGAATTCACCGATGAAGATGTTGCCGGCGGCAAGAGGCATCTTCAAACGTTCTCCGAAAGAACCGGTGGCGCGAGTTTCCAGACGGATGCATTTGGATCCTGTGCCGTTTTCATTGGACACGCCGTGAGCATCGGGATTGGAGGGGTAGTCATCGGGAGCATTGCCCATTCCGGTGATGGCATAGCCGGCGTTACCCGTTGCCCAATAGTAGAGTTCTGTTCCCAACTCGTCGGCGTCCACTTCGTACCATTCGTAGTAGCGTCCTGTGGCGTCGAGTCTGAAGTTTTCAAAACTCAGTTTGGTGATAGATTTGCGGGGGGAGAAGGAAACTTCATAGTCCTTTTTCCAAAATCCGTCCTGCGAGTGAACGGTGTAGGTTTGCGGAGATGAGAAGTCACGGGTCACGCCGTTGGCAGGGATGTCCACTCCGTTTTCTTTCATGGTGATGGTGGCACCGGGGGTGAGTTCAAAGCGTGGGTTGAGCGCAGTGCGGTCAGAGCCGGGTTGAATGGTGAACGCCACGCGGGTGTTTTCCACTCGCGGATTACCGATGAGCAGACCGGGATGGGCATCCACCCAACTTTGTTCCACGTCAAGGATGTCGCATTCCGCGTTCAACGGTTCATCTTGGATGCACGACACGAGACATGGAAGACTTGCGAATGCCGCAAGGAGGAAAAAAGAGGATTTCTTCATGAATGAGAAAGGGAAATGTGAATGAAAGAGATTCTTTCGTGCAGTTATTTGTGTTTTTGCTCTGCAAAGTTACGATTTTTCAAATTATGCAAATTTAGTTTTTGGAAAGGTAAACCACTTTTCTACCGTTTTTTGTGGTATTACCGTTTTTTCTGCTTTCTCCTCTTTGCAATTTTCCGTTCTTTTTTCATCGCTCATTTTGTTCAAAATCCCCGTTTTCATCGGAGAAAAGCCATCATGCTCGGCATACGAGGCTTGATTTCTTCGCGAGCCGGAACGTTGCTCTCGAAAGAAATTTTGACTTTCAAAGCGCGGGAATGCCTCGCATCGGGTGGAGGAGCTGTGTCGGGATTTATTCGTCTGAATATTCGTCTGAGTATTTGTCTGAATTCGTCAGAACGCCCCTTAAAACAAAAATATTTGTGCTCTTTGTCAGCGAGATAGGATTTTTATCACTACTTTTGCGCGATTTCTAAAGGTTTTAACAAATAAACATTACAAGAAAAAAGATGAATGTAATTACAAAAAGCGTTTCTCTGCCCGATGGCCGCGTCATCAGCATTGAAACCGGAAAACTGGCAAAGCAGGCTGACGGAGCCGTCATGCTTCGTCTCAACAACACGATGCTGCTCGCCACCGTTTGTGCCGCCAAGACCGCACAACCCGGCACAGACTTCATGCCCCTGCAGTGTGACTACAAAGAAAAATACAGCGCAGCCGGACGCTTCCCCGGTGGCTTCACCAAACGTGAAGGTCGCGCCGGTGACTACGAAATCCTCACCTCCCGTCTCGTGGACCGTGCCCTGCGCCCCTTGTTTCCCTCTGACTATCATTGCGAAGTCTATGTGAACATCACGCTCTTCTCCGCCGATGGCGTGGACATGCCCGACGCTCTTGCCGGCTTCGCAGCCTCCGCTGCTCTCGCCGCCAGCGACATCCCCTTTGAAGGTCCCATCTCCGAAGTGCGCGTCGCTCGCGTTGATGGAGAATACATTGTGAACCCCACTTTCCAACAACTCGAAAAGGCTGACATGGACATCATGGTCGGTGCCACCGAGGAAAACATCATGATGGTGGAAGGAGAAATGGACGAAGTGCCCGAAAGCGCACTCCTCGAAGCACTCAAAGTGGCACACGAGGCAATCAAACCCATGTGCCAACTCCAAAAAGAACTCTCCAAGGAACTCGGTACCGACGTCAAGAGAGAATATGATGACGAGGTGAACGACGAAGAACTCCGTCAGGCTGTGAAAGATCAGTGCTACGCTCCTGCCTATGCCATCGCTCAAGCCGGTGACCACGACAAGCATCAGCGTGAAGAGGCGTTCACCAAGATTCGCGAGGACTTCAAAGAAGCCTACGCCGCCGCTCATTCCGACATGACCGCTGAAGAACTCGAAGAGAAGAACGCCCTCGTGGACCGCTACTATCACGATGTGGAGCGCGACGCCATGCGCCGTTGCATCCTTGACGAAGGCAAACGCCTCGACGGTCGCGGCACCACTGACATTCGCCCCATCTGGTGCGAAGTTTCTCCGCTCCCCATGCCTCACGGTTCTTCCATCTTCACTCGCGGCGAAACTCAGGCGCTCGCCACTGCCACCCTCGGCACCAAACTCGACGAAAAGATGGTGGACGACGTGTTGGACAAGAGCTACATGCGCTTCCTCCTTCACTACAACTTCCCGCCCTTCTCCACCGGCGAAGCCAAAGCACAGCGTGGCGTTGGTCGTCGTGAAATCGGTCACGGTCACCTCGCTTGGCGCGCCCTCAAGGGTCAGATTCCCGCAGACTATCCCTACACCATTCGCGTTGTCAGCGACATCCTTGAAAGCAACGGTTCGTCCTCCATGGCTACCGTCTGCGCCGGAACGCTCGCTCTCATGGATGCCGGTGTGCCCATCAAAGCTCCCGTCAGCGGCATCGCCATGGGACTCATCAAGAACCCCGGCGAAGACAAATATGCCGTTTTGAGCGACATCCTCGGCGACGAAGACCACCTCGGCGATATGGACTTCAAGACCACCGGTACTGCCAAGGGTCTCACCGCCACTCAGATGGACATCAAGTGCGACGGTCTCTCCTACGAAATCCTTGAAAAGGCACTCGCCCAAGCCAAGCAGGCACGCGAACACATCCTTTCCAAGATTGTGGAAGCCATGCCCGCACCCCGTCCCGAACTCAAACCCCACGTGCCCCGCATTGAAGCCTTCGAGATTCCCAAGGAATTCATTGGTGCTGTCATTGGCCCCGGCGGTAAAATCATTCAGGGCATGCAGGAAGAAACCGGTGCCACCATCACGATTGATGAAGAAGACGGCGTAGGCAAGATTCAGGTGAGCGGTCCCAACAAGGAAAGCATCGACGCAGCTGTTGCCAAGATTCGCGCCATTGTTGCCATCCCCGAAGTGGGCGAGGTCTATGACGCAAAAGTGGTCAGCATCATGCCCTACGGCTGCTTCGTTGAGTTCATGCCGGGCAAGGAAGGCTTGCTCCACATCAGCGAGATTGCTTGGAAGCGTCTCGAAACCGTGGAAGAAGCCGGCATCAAGGAAGGCGACACCATTCAGGTGAAACTCCTTGAGATTGACGACAAGACCGGCAAGTTCCGCCTCTCTCACCGCGTGCTTGAAGAGAAGCCCGAAGGATGGGAAGAGCGTCCCGCCCGTCGTCCCCGCCGTGAAAACGGTGAGAACCGTCCCCCGCGCCGTCCCCACCACGACTAATTGCGGAGTAGGCGAGTGAAACCACGACTCTGGTGGTTGCCACATTGCATGCTCCCTCTCTCCTTTCAAAGGCTGCACCGAACTCCTCGGCGCAGCCTTTTTTTAGATGGCGTGTTCTATAAGTGATGGAATATGGCGCGGTCGTGTCAAATAGATGTCAAGTAGATGACCGTCAGAGCAGTTTGCTATACATAAATCAAAGGGAAAAAACTCTGCAATCTATACACGAAAACCTACATTCTGGTTTTTGAACACGAATCAAACGAATGAACGCGAATGAAGCGTATGGATCGAATGAACGCGAATGAATCGTGCGTAACGTGCGTAACGAACGTAACGAACGTAACGGGGTGATGACGGGTCGGTGACGGGGTGTCACGGGAGCAGAGTTGCATCAAAATCTGCATTCGTCAAAAACATAGCGTTCGCGGACGGCGTGGCATTGTTCCCGCGCGCCGCTTCGTCACTCCCGCGCGCCGCTTCGTCACTTACCGCGGCGCGACGGTAAACTTACCGCGGCACGGCGGTAGACTTACCGCGGCACGGCGGTAAACATGCCGCGGCACGGCGGTAAGTGACGAGATGCGCACGCAGAAGTGACGGAGCCTCTTTTAGAACACCTCGTATGCCTAAACGCGTTGAGAGGTCTCGCCGCTCGGAAGCGTTCCATTTGTTTCTCTGACGTCTCAAATTGCCGCGCATCTCTCCTCGTTGCGAGGAAAAATGCTTGATTTACACAGAGAAACTTGCTCATTCGTGCAATATTCCGTATTTTCGCGCGGAATTTGCACGAATGCTCTTTGTTGGGCATTTTGCTCTTTGCGGAAAACGAAATAAATACGTAACAAACTCACACATACATTTCTCATGGAATTATTTTCTGAAGCGATGGTCGCCTTGTCGCAGGTTGGCGGGTGGCTGTCACAGTTGGGAGAAATGCTTTCTTCTCCCGCCGGACAAGTCGGTACCGTTCTTGTCATCTTCGGACTCACCATTGTGGCTTTCATGGCAGACAAGGTGCGCTCCGACATTGTCGCTCTCAGCTCTCTGGCACTGTTGCTTGTCACCAACGTGCTCACTCCGTCAGAGGCGCTCGCCGGTTTCTCCAACTCTGCCGTAGTCATGATGATTGGTCTCTTCGTGGTCGGCGGTGCCGTGTTCCAAACCGGTCTTGCCAAAATCATCAGCGGTCGTCTGCTCAAGCTTGCCGGCACGAATGAGGTGAAACTTTTCTTCCTCGTGATGCTCGTCACCGCCGTTGTCGCTGCCTTTGTCAGCAACACGGGAACGGTCGCCCTGCTGCTTCCCATCATCCTTGCCATGGCGAAGTCCGCCGGCACCAGCCCAGCCAAGTTGATGATGCCTTTGGCGTTTGCCAGTTCAATGGGTGGCATCCTGACGCTCATCGGTACGCCTCCCAACTTGATTGTGGATGGCTATTTGCGCGACAACGGTCGTGAAGGTTTTGCCTTCTTTGACTTCCTCCCCATCGGTATCATCTGTTTGGCGGTCGGTCTGTTGCTCCTCTATCCCCTTTGCCGCCTTTTCATGGGCAAGAAGTCCAAGGACAGCGAAGCCGAGGGCGAAGAAGACAACCTGGCTTCCCTGCTCCATGAATACCACATCGACAATCTCGTCTTCCGCCTCCAATCCCCCGACAAGATGTCTCCGCTCGAGGGACGCACCGTGGGTGAGTTGGACATTCGTCACAAGTATGGCGTGACCATTCTTGAGGTGCGCCGCTCCAATCGCACGGTCTTCAGCAGCAACATTCAGGAACCCGTTTCCGTCTCGACGCAGTTCCACTCCGGCGACACGCTCTACGTTCTCGGTCACAAAGAAAAAGTCGAGAAATTTGCGGCAGAACAACAGCTCTCCGTCTTTGAAGACATTGAGACCGAAGGCAAAGCCAAGCTTGACTTCTACGAAATTGGTCTCGCCGAGGTGCTCATCTCGCCCGAAAGTGCCATGATTAACCGTCCGCTGCGCACCGCTAACTTCAAGGAACGCTACAACGTCAGCGTCTTGGCGATTAAGCGAAATGGAAAATACATCTTCGATGATGTGCTCGACTCCATTATCAAGCCGGGTGACATGTTGCTCGTTCACGGCTACTGGAAGGGCATTGAGAGCATGAACAAGAAAAACCGCGAGTGGATTGTCATTGGTTCTCCCAACAAAGATGCGGAAAGCGTGGCACTTGACCACAAGGCTCCTTTGGCAGCCTGCATCATGACCATCATGGTGCTTTGCATGGTGTTCGCTGACTACATTGGCGTGAAGCCCGTCGCCACCGTCATCATTGCCGGTTTGCTCATGGTGCTGACTCGCTGCGTGAGAAGTGTCGATGCCGCCTACAAGATGATTGGTTGGGAAAGCATTGTCCTGATTGCGGCGATGATGCCGATGTCCACTGCGCTTTCCAAAACCGGCATCTCCGAATGGATTGCCACGACCCTCGTGGAAAATCTTCACGCCTACGGACCGATTGCGGCGATGGCAGGTGTCTATCTCGTGACCTCCGTGCTCTCCACCTTCATCAGCAATTCGGCGACCGCCATTCTCGTGGCTCCCATTGCTTGGGCTGCTGCTTCCCAGTTGGGAGTTTCTCCGACGCCGTTCATGATGGCAGCCGCCGTGGCAGCTTCTGCTTGCTTCGCCACCCCGATTTGCACGCCGCCCAACGCCATGGTGATGAACGCCGGACACTACAACTTCATGGACTACGTGAAGGTCGGCGTACCTCTCCAAATCATCATGGGCATTGTCGCCATTCTGACCATTCCTTTGTTCTTCCCGTTCTAATAAAAAAATGAAAATAATTTTCACAATGAAACGTTCACTTCTTCTTTCCCTCGTGCTTGTCCTCGGCATTTTCTTTGCCGGTGAGAGCAAGGCTCAGAGTTTCAACTGGGGCATTGATGCCGGTATGAACCTGACGAAACTCAAACTCGACGGCGGCGGCACCGACGCCTATGGCAGACAAATCTCCTCCTCCAACCGTGCGGGTTGGTATGTCGGTCCGAAAATCAGTTTCTCCAGCGGCATTGGTCTTGGATTCAACGCCGCCATCCAGTATTCTGAGCGCTATCTCGACATCAACGACAAGACGGAGACCTATCGCTCCTTTGAAATCCCTGTGAATCTTGTCTATAGCATTGGTCTCGGAAGCGTGGCAAAGGTTTATGCCTCCACCGGTCCTCAGTTTGGCTTTGCCATCAACAACATGAGCTGGAGCAACTTCGGCAGCGGCACGAACTTCAGCACGCGCAACCTCAACACGACTTGGAACGTGGGTGCCGGTGTCCGCCTCTTCAAGCACTTTGAAGTCGGCGTGGGCTACAACTTCGCGCTGGGCCACACCGGAAAAGCCATCTTTGAAAACTTCGGAGGCAATGCCGGAAGCAACACGGACTATCGTTTGAAGTATAAGACCAACTCCTTCCAGGTTCACGCCGCCTACATTTTCTAAGAGAGCGGCTGTCTCTCGGACAACAACGAATGCAACGGTCTTGAACGCCATTTCGGTGACGTTTCAAGACCGTTGCATTTTTTGTTGCTGTCCCGGTAAGCGTTCTAGTGCGGACTCCTGTAGGTTATGCCGGAGGTTTTGGGAAGTTTGAGGTCGATGATGGCGAGCGTGTAGGGTTGGGAGTGGAGCGCTGAGGAGACGAACTTGAGGGCTTCGCTGCCTGACTGTGCGCAGGAAGTGTCCGTCGTGAACAGAGGAGCAAGCAGAGCGGCGACTCCGCGAGCCACCACGGGATGGTCATCGACGATTAGCAAACGAGGTTTCATTTGAGGGTGTATATTATGGAATAGGGAGTGCGCCCCCCCTATGAAGTTGTTTTTGTGTGGGTTTGATTTTTCGCCGAATCGTGTTTTTTTGTTTTCGGAGGCGTTTCTCTTGTCCACGAACGCGGCATTTTTTGTGTTGGGGTTGAGTGCTTTCTGTAGCAAATATACTGATTATCTTTTAGTTATGGAATTTTTTTACCTTCTTTTTTTCGTGATGGGTGAGGGCAGAACTCGGCTCTTTCGTGGAGAGGTCTGCGTCAGAGACAGTCGGCACATTGTCGGAAAAGTTGCCCCGTTGTTCTTTCAATCACGGGGCGGTACATGAAAAAACTGCGCAAGAGCAGAGTGCCCTAGCGCAGTGTGGGAGAGTGACGTGAAAATCTGACGTCGTGTGTTTTGGAGGAGTTACTTGTTGTTGATATAGCCGTAACCGTAGCCATAACCATAGCCGTAACCGTAGCGGTAGTTGCCGTATCGGCTGCTGACGTACTTCGTGCCGTTGAGGACGATTGCCATGTGCTTGTAGGTGTTCTCCTGATAGAGTACGTTGACTTCCTTCAAGAGGCGGCGGTCCATGACGCCGGCGCGGATGATGAAGAGGCTGATATCGACATATTTCTTCAAGATAATCGTGTCGGCAACGATGTCGATGGGCGGACAGTCAATGATGATGTAGTCATATTGGTCCTTCACCTTTTCCATCAGTTCGCCCATTCTGTTGTTGAGGAGAAGCTCTGTCGGGTTGGGCGGTATGATGCCGACGGGCATGACGTCCACTCCGATGCCGAGGGCATCCTTCTTGATGAGCGCGTCCGTGTTGTCGTCGAGTCCTGCGAGGTAGTGGCTGATGCCGACTTTCGGTTTACCGACGATGCCGGAGAGCGAGCAGTGGCGCAGGTCGAGGTCGATGGCGAGCACTTTCTTGTTCTTCAGTCCGATGACTTTGGAAAGGTTGGCTGTGATGAAGCTCTTTCCGGAGCCGGCGTTGAAGGAGGTCAGCATGATGACCTTGCTGCCGTCCTGGAAGCTGTTGACAAAGTAGTCAAGTTTGGTTCGCAGGATGCGGAAGGATTCGTTGATGAGGTCGCGCGAGTTCTCTTCGATATAGACCATTCGATCCACGTTTGTGCGTCCTCTCTGCCACCAGTGCTTCTTCTGCACCATTGCGGGGATTTCTCCGAGTAGCGGCATGGGCATCTCGTCAAGGTCAGCTCTGCCTCGAACGGTGTGGTCCATGGTGTCGCGGAGGAAGAGAATGCCGATGGGGATGGCGAGGCCGATGCCAAAGGCGACGAGGAGAATCATTCTCTTGCGTGGTGAACTCGGCATGTTGGAACCCGTGGGCGGCTGGATGATGCGTGTGTTCCAAGCGGTGTAGGTTTTGGAGAGTTCGTTCTCTTCACGTTTCTGGAGGAGGTAGATGTAGAGAGACTCTTTCACCTTTTGCTGGCGTCCGATGGAAAGCAGTTGTTTCACCTGTCGTGGTGCTGAGGCGAGTTTTTGGTTGGTTTCTCCCTCGGTTCGTTGCCAGTTTTTGATTTGCGAGTTCAGTTGTGAAATGAGATTCTCGAGAGAGTGGATGATGGTGCTGCGCTGTTGTGCCAGGTCGTTCAGCATCCTCTGCACGATGGGCGAGTTGTCGCTGCTGTTTGTGCGGAGTTCTTCACACAGGCTGACCTGTCGGTTGTAGTTGGCAATCATTTGCTCGATGCCCGTGGAACCGATTCCCGTGTTGGTGGGGAGATATTTTCCCTCTTTGGTTCGGTCGTTGAGATAGTCTTTGATGTATTTCGCCACGCTGAGTTGGTTGTTCAGCAAGAGGATTTGGTCTGTGTTTCTCTGGCTTTGTGTGAGATACATGGCAGATGCCTGGTCCAAGTCGGGGAGGAGCGTGCTGGACTTGTAGTCAGAAATCTTTTGGTCCACATCGCCGAGTTCTTTGCTCAGTGTGTTGAGACGTTCGGTGATGAACTGGTAGGTGCTTTCCGCCACTCGGTTGCGGTCTTTGAGCCATTGTTCGTTATAGACTTCAATGAGTTTGAAAATCATGTCTTCGGCGCGCTGGCGGCTGGCGTCGGAGAGGTTGATGTTCAGGATGGATGCTTCTTTGTCGGCGAGGGTGACGGAGAGTCTGCCGGAGAAGGAGCCGGCAATGGCTTTGACCGGATATTTCGTCACGGTGATTTCCTGGTCGGTGAAGGTTTTTCCCCAGAATTCTGTCGGTTGGATGACCACTTTCCCGACGGGAGTGCGTCCGAGCGTTCCCATGTCCACGGTGATTTTTTTCTCGTTGATGCCATGGTCTGTGACGAAATCCCAGAGTTCTGCTTTTTTGTTCGGGAGCAGTTTCATTTTGAAAGAGCATCCGAACTGGTCGCTTGCTTCGGGCATGAGGAGTGTGATGGGCGAGTTGTCATAGAGCGGTGCGTTGTGTAGTCCTTCCTCCACCGTCATTTGGATGTCGGTGTGGGCTCGTTTGACGGTCTCTTCCATCAGCACGGGAGCGCTGAGGATGATGATTTCGTTGTTGATGTTGGCGTTCTGAGAGATGATTCCCAGGTCTTTGAACTCCTGATTGATGGATGAGGTGTTGTTCTCGTCGTTTTTGATGAGCAGTGCAGCGCTGCGGGTGTAGATGGGTGTGGAGCGCAGCGTCCACAGTGTGGCAGCCGTCACTGCCAGTATCACGGAGAGTACAATCCAATACCATTTGGAGAGAATCACGATGAGAAAGTCTTCAATTTTGAAATTTCTTTCTTCAACTTCTTGGAAGTTCGGATTTTCGTTGGCCATGTTGAACGTATGATTGAGTGAAGAGTAGGCGTTCTGTGCTGAGGCTGGCTCTGCGTGTTCGGTGGAAGAGACACTTTGGATTCAGCGCAGACGCTCGTTAATATCTTAAAACTTTGCAAATATAGGGAAGTTCGTTTAATTATCTCTCATTTTGAGGCATTCATTTCTAATTTATTTCTCTCTTTCTTCACAAAACGTCTTTTTTGTGCTTAAAGGGGCTGTAGTTAGGAAGTATTTCGACGGTGTTTGTGTTTGTCTCGTCCAATTTTGAAACGAAAATCCCAACCCCGTCTTTTGGGGGATTATACAATCCCGCCATCCCCTGTCATTGCGTCCTGTTTTTTGTGTTTATAAAACGGGGACTGCGTCGTGTTGGCGCAGTCCCCGTGGAAGGTTCAATCATTGGACTCTCGTTTCATTCCCACGTGCTGTTGGTGGAGCCGGAAGACCAGGAGCGGTGAGAGGAAAATTGCGAGCCGTAGTCTTCATAGTCGTCATCGGACTTGTTTCCCGTGGTGATTTCGCTATCGATCACACCGGGTGAGGCGGCGAGCATGCCCTCAGCGCGGAAGCAAAGGTCTTGGGAGAGCGGACGGATATAGGTTTTCTTCATGGTCATGGTGTTTTTCATTTGACAATAATTTTTCTTCCGTCAATGACATAGACGCCGCGCTCGAGTCTGTCGGCGGGACGGTTCACGCGTCGTCCGTCGAGGCTGTGGATGCGAGCACCGTTGTCTTCGGTTTCCATGCCGGTGATGCCGGTTTGCGTGCCGAAGTCGAAGCTGTAGCCACGCAGCGCTCCCGAGGTGGGCACGGCGAGCCATGCCTTTCCGGCTTTGCTGACGAAGGCTGCACCGTCTGCGGCGCCGTAGAAGAAGCCGAGGGTCTTCACGTCAGAGACTTTGGAGTAGGTGAGCTTATAGTACTTCGTGTTTGCCTCGCTCTCAATCAACGCGTCGGTCATCTGTCCGTGGAGCAGGTTCGTGCCGTTGAAAACGTCTGTGGCGTCAGAGTAGTTGAACTCATAGGTTCCCGGTTCGCCTTTGATGAGGAGGGCGGTGTTGGCAGGAACGGTGCTGCCGGCAGCATAGTCCCAACTGGTCTGAAGTTTGCCGACGTCGGAGCCGTCGCTCTGCACGGTGCTAATCACTGCGCCGGTGACGCCGGCGGGCATTTCAATGGCTCGGTCGGAGAAGAATGTGCCGTAGCCTTCAGCGGTGAGGATTTCCATGGCGCCCTTGTCGGGAGTGACAGTGCCTTGGGTGAAGTCGATGATGATTTCGTCGCCTTCCTCGGTCGGGATGCGCACCACGTCGGTTGCTACGATGGCTGTGCCGACGTCAGTGCTGTTCTTCGTGATTCTTGCCGAAGCGATGTCGGCGGCTTTAATCATGAGCGGCTGTCCCTTGTGGGAAACGACCCTGACGAGCGTGGCTTTGCCGGCGCTCCAAGTGATGTCCACGGTGAAGTTGCCGACTGCCTTCATGCCCGTCATGGTGCCTGCTGTCCAGGCGGAGGGCAGGGCGGGGAGCACCTCGATGGTGTCGCTCTGGCTCTGCATAATCATTTCTGCCATGCCGGCGCAAGCACCGAAGTTACCGTCAATCTGGAAGGGAGCGTGGGAGTCGTAGAGGTTGTAGAAGACTCCGGCGCCACCGTTGGCGTGACGGAGGGCGTTGTTAAGGATGGTGCGGCTGTGGTCGCCATCCTTGGCGCGTGCCCAGAGGTTAATCTTCCAACCCATAGACCATCCCGTAGCGCCGTCGCCGCGCAGGCGGAGGGAGTTGACGGCAGCGTCGTAGAGTGCCGTGCCGGGGGTGACTTGGCTGAAGGGATAGAGACACATGAGGTGGCTCATGTGGCGGTGGCCATTTTGACCGGCAGTGAAGGCAGAAGTCTTCCACTCGCGAAGGATGGGGGTGTTTGCGGCGATAGCGGTTGTACCCCACGTACCGTCATAAATTTCCGTTGCCAATCCCGGGTCGAGGTTGTCGAAGCGGTTTTTGAGTGTGGCGAGATCCTCATCACTGATGCCCGCAGCCTGCTGACCGAGGATGCGGATGGCAGCGAGGGTGTTGTCGAAGAGGTCATAGACCAACTGTTGGGCGTGAGCCACGCCGTTCTCACGGCCGGGACCGTGCTCAGGCGAATATTCGTTGGGGCAGACGTAGGTGCCGTCGGTGTCGAGCACGAGGCGGTCCATCCAGAACTGAGCTGCCGAGAGCATGGCGGGGAAGGCGCGCTGCAGATATGCCTTGTCAAGCGTGTAGCGGTAGTGCTGCCAGAGGTGCGTGCAGTACCAAGCGTTGGCGATGACGTAGTTGTGCATGAAGGAGCCGACGCCGCCGAAGATGTTGTTCTCCGTGTAGCAGGTCCAGCCGCGGCTCTGACCGGCAGCTGTGGCGTACCCCTTCCACTGCGGGCTGTTCGCCATGTTGATGATGTAGTTCAAGAACGGCTCGTGCATCTCGCTGAGGTTGGTCTGCTCGGCGGGCCAGTAGTTCATCTGCACGTTGATGTTGGAGTGGATGTCGGCGTTCCAGGCGGGGTTGTCCATGTTGCTCCAGATGCCTTGGAGGTTGGAGGGCAGGGCAACGCCGCGGGAGGAAGCGATTTCGAGATAGCGTCCGTAGGCGAAATAGAGGTTTTCGAGCATCAGGGCGTTGGTACCTGCTCCGCTGTTGTAGGAGTCGATGAGCGCGTTGGTCGTGACGGTGTTGCTGATGCCGTCGAGTTCAAGGCTCATGCGGTTCCACAGAGCGTGGTGGTCTTCAAGGTGTGCGTTCTTGAGGGTGGTGTAGTCCTTGGCGGCAGCAGCGTTGACGGTGGTGCGGAGGTTGGAGGTCAGCTGTGTCGTTCCGGAGACGTAGGTCGGAGATGCCGGGTCGAAGTCGGTAGCGCCGGAGATGACCACCATGATGTCAGAAGCGTCGGCGACGGTGATGCCGTCCTCATCGGTGGTGACGGTGCCATCTGCGCCGAGGTTCACGACTTTGAAGCGCAGTGCATACTTAATGGTCTGGGTTGAGCCTGAGAAGGTGTTGCCGGAGAAGAAGCCGCTGCCCTCGGCGTAGGAGGTGGTGCGTCCGAGGATGTTGCCGCTCTTCATGGTGATGCGGAGGTTGAGTTTGGCAGTGCCGTTGGAGACATAGTGTGCCACAACTGCCTTGTCGGGGTTGGAGGCAAAGTATTCGCGAGTGTATTCGGTCTGGCTCTTGGCACTCTTGAAATATACCTTACCCAAAGCGTCGGCGAGGTCGAGGCTGCGGTAATAGTCCGTGGCGCCTTCCTCGGGTCGGAGGCTGAGGTCGCTGCCGATGTTCTCCACAAAGACGGAGCCGAAGTTCTCGAACTGACCGTAGTTTGCGGTTTGGTCGGTGGATCTGCCGCTCCAGAGGGTCTTTTCGTTGATTTGTATTTCATCGCGCATCACGCCGCCGAAGAGGCTGGCGCCGAGCTGACCGTTTCCGATGGGCAGTGACCATTCCATCCAGTTGGAGTATCCCTGACCGCCGGAGTAGAGGCGAGCGGTGGTGGCAGGCTCGGTGTACCACAGCGTGAACTTCTGTGTGGGAGAATAGCTGGTGCTACCGCTGACGGTGTAGTCGGCGTATTCTATTGCAGAGACGGGGATGAACTTCATGGGGTTGCCGCCGTCGGCTGCAGACCATACGGAAATACTTGTGCCTTCCTTAGCACCTTGATACATGTTCAAGTGCGGATAGGTCGTGCTGGTCACACCTGCAGGTTTGATTTCCCAAGCCTGAGCGTATGAGCCCTTGGACACGACAAGGCTGAACTTGTAAGCATCTGTGTCACCATCGCTTGCAGAAGTCTTGAGGAAACCAGACTCGTTCGTGCCATCGAAGTAGGCAAACTCGCCCTTCTTGTTCATGAGCTTGAAGCTGTTCTTGTTGCCGATGAAGCGCCACATCATCTCCTCCTTATATAGTTGGGACTTCGTCACAGTGACCTGACCTCCCACGGTGGAGGGAGCAATCCAGTTGAAAGATCCATTGCAGAACTGCATGTAGTACCATTCATCGCTCTCAGTCGGAGTGGCGTTGGCATAGAAGATGGGTTCTTCGGGAGCGGGAGGCAGGATGACTTTGAGGGGGTTGTTGGCGTCGCCAATGGTCCAAACGCCGAGGTTCTTTCCTGCTCCTGTGCCGCCCACCTGGTTCATGGCTTGTGTGGCACCCGAGTTGATGAGTTCGAAATAGCCCGGATGCGCGGTGCTCTGGCGAAGTTCGAAGGTGACGGCGTCGTCGGCAGAAGTTGCGGTTTGATAGTTTGAACCACTATAGCTCAAATAGCGTCCTGCCTTGTTGATGGCTTTGAGCGAGGTGAGTTCCGTGCCGATGAAAGCCCAAAGCTGTCCGTTCTTGTTGTGTGCCATGGCGGCAGTCTGCGCGTTTGTGTCAGCGCCCTTGTCTTCAACCACAGCGCCCCCCGTCTTGAATTGAATGTAATAGTAGGTTGACTCATTGGTGAGGGAGGAAGCATCAGCGTAGAGGGTGGGATTTTCGGCGAACATGTTCTCCGACTCAAAGAACTGGATGCGGTTGCCGGAGTCGTCATTAGTCCAAATGCCCAAGCCCGAGGGGGTGTTGATAGAACGGTCGTTCATTCCTCTCTTGTTAGAGTCGCCCACACGGACGATTTCCACGTAGTCACCACAGGGGTCAAAATAGAAAGCTTTTGCTGAGGCTGATTCAGTGCCAACCTGGAAGCGACCATTGTCTGTATTATCGGCATCCAAATCGTAAACATACATGCCAGCCTTGCTTACCATGACGAAGTTATCTTTTGTTCCGATAAACTTCCATTTGTACTCGTTCGAGTTCGCAACAGACGAAGCGAGTTCAAGCTTTGTGTCAGTAGAGGCTGCCTTCATGTAGGTGTTGCGGCCTGTCATCTTGAGAATATACCAATACTCGTTGCTTTCATCAGAGAACTTCGGTAACTTGGCGAGATAGGCATTGTAGGCGCCGTCAACACTTTCCGCATCGGCACACGCCATTTTGTTGCCACCATTAAATTCATTCCAGACTCCGACTTCGGTTTCGTCTCGCTTGTTGAAGCCCCACTTGTTGCTGTCGCCTTTACGATAGATTTCAAAGTCGTTGACCGTATTACCCGAACCTAAGCAGAACACAATGGCGTCGTTGATGGTGGCAGAAGCAGCACCCGTATAATAACGTCCGTTTGCCTGGGAACCGCTCGTGCCGCCATCGTTGCTGTTGGAAAAGCTGGTAATGTAATGTCCTAAACGGCTACGAAGCGCGAAACCGCCCTCGTTATCAACGGGAACGAGCTGCCATTGGCGCGCCTTGTCGTTGTATGTTACAGTGCTGTTAAGTGCCACCTTGGTGCTCTCACCGGCATCCACGAGATAGTGTGTGGCGCTGTTGGTCAGCGAGAGGTAATACCAAACGGGCTCTTCCACGTCGGACAGCAAAGGCAGTTTGCTTTGGAAGGTGGTGTAGTCGGCTAGTGCGTTCGCTACCGGAACAAAGATGAACTTGTTCAAATCATTGTTTTTGTTTTTCTCGGTGAGCACGGCACCGTGGAAGCAATTATTGCCCGAAATACCGAAACGCTTACCATCGCTACCAACCTCGGTGCGATAGAGTTCCCAATAGTTGGTATATTGGTCCATTGCGTAGGTTATTGCTTCCGTGTCGGAAGTCACGTAACGTAAAGTACTACTATTGTAATACAGTTTGTGACCGGCTTTGTTCACCAGAGTGAAACTGGTGGTGCTTTCGCCGACCACTTTCCATTGCTGGTCGTCGGCGCGAGCAAGGTCAAAGCCCATCACCTGCACGTTGTTACCCACACCGCAATCGGTAAGGTAGCAGTTGTAGTTCGACTTAAACCTGATGTAGTACCAGGTCGCCTCTCCGTCCTCGGTTGAAAACGTGGGCGTCGTCGGTACCGCGCCAACCGTGAGCGAAGCCACGAGGCACAGCAGAAAGGTTAGAAAATGTTTCATGTAAAAAAGTATTAGAAATAAATATGTTCTCGCGGAGACAGAAAACAGACCGGCGTTGCCGGCGGAGCGGTGCGGAAAAAGTATATCAATGAAAGTAAGTGCATTCTGCTCCGCCGCAAAATTAGATAAAACAAACTATCCCCCCAATTTTTGATAACAGTATTTTTGAGTGCGCACCGCTTAAATGACAGTTCCGTGACATCGGCGGCAGTTTTTCCTGTGCTTTCTTGCGCCGTCTTGTAAATAAGGCGTAATTTTGCGCTCATTAAAAGGGGGGGCTATAAATTACGGGATAAGGAACGTTCAAAAGAAAGTGCTTACGTTTTGGTCGTTTTTCGTTTCTTAACGCGCCCTTTTGTAAGTTTCGTCAGTCACATAGCCCGCTATGCTCCTTCCTCAACTGACAAAAGTTCATCTCTAAGAAATTAAAAATCAACTCAACCTAATTTTTAGAACACCCCTAAAAATTTAATATGAAAAAAGCACTCATCACAGGCATCACGGGACAGGACGGTTCCTTCCTCTCCGAGTTTCTTCTTCAAAAAGGCTATGAGGTGCATGGCACCATCCGACGCTCCTCCGTGGATTTCCGCGAACGCATTGCTCACCTCGAAGGGCGTGCGAACTTTCACCTTCACTATGCAGACATGGGCGACTCCATGAGTCTCATCAAGGTCATCGCCTTGGTGCGTCCCGACGAAATTTATAATCTCGCGGCGCAGAGCCATGTGCAGGTTTCGTTTGACTCGCCCGAATACACCGCCAATGTCGATGCCACGGGTGTGCTCCGCGTGTTGGAGGCGGTGAGGCAGTGCGGGCTGACAGACACCTGCCGCATCTATCAGGCTTCAACCTCCGAACTCTACGGCAAGGTGGAGGAGGTGCCGCAAAACGAGCTGACACCTTTCCACCCCTACAGTCCCTACGCCGTGGCGAAACTCTATGGCTACTGGATTGTTCGAGAATATCGCGAAGCCTACGGCATGTTCTGCTGCTCCGGCATCCTCTTCAATCACGAAAGTGAGCGTCGAGGCGAGACCTTCGTCACGCGAAAAATCACCCTCGCTGCCGCCCGCATCAAGCAGGGTAAGCAGGAGAAACTCTATCTCGGAAACCTCTCCTCGCTCCGAGACTGGGGCTATGCCAAAGACTACGTCGAGTGCATGTGGCTCATTCTGCAGCACGAACGTCCCGAGGACTTCGTCATTGCCACGGGCAAGCAGCACTCCGTTCGCGAGTTCTGTCAGTTGGCGTTCCACTATGCTGGTATCGAATTGGAATTTCAAGGGGAAGGGGCTGACGAGCGAGGCATTGATAAGGCAACGGGCAAGGTGCTTGTGGAGGTGTCGCCCGATTTCTACCGCCCGACGGACGTCGTCAATCTCTGGGGTGACCCCTCCAAGGCAAAAAAGGAACTCGGATGGAATCCCGGCAAGACAAGTTTTGAAGACTTGGTGCGCATCATGGTGGAACACGACATGGAAAAGGTGGCACTTGAGCGCGCCTCGGACCACATTCGCACCAATCTTGCCGAATATCTTGAAAAAGGCATTGTGAAATAGTCCCCGGCTCCATAATATCTTTCACTCATTTCAAGACAATTTTCTTCTCTCATTTCAAGACAATGCAAGCAGACTCTAAAATCTTTGTGGCAGGACACCGAGGCATGGTGGGCTCTGCCATTGTGCGGGAATTGCAGCGGCAGGGCTACACCCACATCCTCACCCGCACCCACGCCGAACTTGATCTGACGCGTCAGACTGAAGTGGAGGCTTTCTTCGCCCAAGAAAAGCCGGAATATGTTTTCCTCGCCGCCGCCAAGGTGGGAGGCATTGTGGCAAACCAGAGTGCCCTCGCGGACTTTATGTATGAAAACATGATGCTGGAGATGAACGTCATTCACGCTGCGTGGCGAAACGGGTGTCGAAAACTGGAGTTCCTCGGTTCGTCGTGCATCTATCCTCGCCTCGCCCCGCAGCCGATGAAAGAGGACTGTCTGCTCACCTCCGAATTGGAGAAAACGAACGAGGCGTATGCGCTGGCAAAGATTTCGGGATTGAAATATTGCGAGTTCCTGAACCGCCAGTATGGCACGGACTTCATCAGCGTGATGCCGACCAATCTCTACGGTCCCAACGACAACTACCATCCGACACACAGTCACGTGTTGCCCGCACTCATCCGCCGCTTCCACGAGGCAAAAGTCGCACAGCTGCCCTTCGTCACCTGCTGGGGCGATGGCAGTCCGCTCCGCGAGTTCCTCTATGTGGACGACTTGGCGAACCTCTGCGTCTTTCTCATGAACCACTACAGCGGCAACGAAACGGTGAACGCCGGCACGGGACTTGAACTTTCCATTGCCGAACTCACGCGCCTTGTGGCGAGGATTGTGGGATATGAAGGAGAAATCCGCTGGGACACATCAAAGCCGAACGGCACGCCGCGCAAACTGCTGGATGTCTCAAAGGCACGCGCCCTCGGATGGGAAGCACGCACCCCGCTCGAAACGGGTATCCGCCTCGCCTACGATGACTTTCTCCAGAATCCGATGCGTGCGGAACGTTGAAAGAAAAACAGAAATCTTCGCCTCCCGGCTTTCTCCGGACAGCAATAAAAACACAGCTGCGCAGGATCTTGTGGTCCTGCGCAGCTGTGTTTATGGTGCTTCGTGGGTTCGGTTTCCGAACAGACGAGCGTAAGGGTCAGTTTGTTTTGGCGGGTTCTTTCTTCACCTTGAGCACCTCCACTTTGAAGATGAGGGTGGAGAAGCCGGGAATCTTTTCGCCCTGTCCGCGTTCGCCATAAGCGAGGTCGTAGGGGATGTAGAGGTTCCAGACGGAGCCTTCGGGCATCATCTTGAGTGCCTCGCGCCAGCCTTTGATGACTTGGTCGGGACGGAAGGTGGAAGGCTTGTTGCGTTTGTAGGAAGAGTCAAAGACCGTTCCGTCGATGAGTGAGCCTTCATAGTGCACCTCCACTTCGGTGCTGTCGTCCGCCACGGGACCTGTTCCTTCGGTGAGGATGCGATATTGCAGTCCGTCTGCCAGTCTCTGCACGCCTTTGAGTTTGGCGTTTTGTGCGAGCCAGTCAAGGTTTCGTGCCTTATAGATTTCCTGCTGATATTTTATTTGGTTTTCCACGACTTTCATGGCGCTGTCAGCGGTCATGGTGCAGGTTTCTCCGAGGACGGCTTTGGAAAGTGCGTTTTGGAAGGTGTTGACATCGACGTAGGTGGTGTCCATGCTTCCGGCAGCCTGCTTGTTGAAGTAGGGGAGGTTTTGTTTGTTGATTTGTGCGATGCGGAGTCCGGCAGCGTAGGCGAGGGCTTTGGCGCGTTCCTCATCGGAAATCTCTGCCGTCATTCCTTTCATCGCTTCCGCGAGGTGTGCGGCGTCAATGTTTTCGCGGCTGGTGAGATACTGTTTGAGTGATTCGCTTTGTGCGATGCCGAGTGCTTCGGAGAAGGTTTTTCCATCCACGGGTTTGATGGAAGGAGCGGCAGGTGTCTCCACTGCGGTGGTGGCAGTCTTAGCCTTTGTTTTCTTTGCTTTCTTCTGTGCGTTGGCGGGCAGACAGACGGCTGCTGCCAGGGCGAGAACGAAAAAGAGTTTGAGTTTCATGATTCAGAGTTTGATTGGGGAATCACTTTTATTTAACGATTTTGACCAGTGTGATTTTGAAGGTCAGTGCGGAGTAGGGAGGAATGGGACCGGTTCCCTGTTCACCGTAGGCGAGGTCGTAGGGGATATAGATTTCCCAAGTAGCGCCGACGGGCATCTGGGGAAGAGCAATCTTCCAGCCTTCGATGACGTTCTTGAGGCTGAGTGTAGCCACGCCGTCGGGTTGGTTGGCGGAGGTGTCGAAAACCTGACCGGCGGTAAGTGTACCTTCATATTTCACGACCACGCTGTCGTTGACTGTGGCGCGTTCGGTGGAGTTGGAGTTTTCGATGACTTTGTAGAGCACGCCCTTTTCAAGTTTCTGCACGCCTGCTTCTTTTCCTTTGGCTGCCATGAACTCAGCGGATGCAGTCTTCTGCTTCCCGTAGATGTACGCCATGATGTGCTTGTTGGCTTCTTCGCGGTCCACGAGTTTTCCGTCGATTTTGAGTGCGGTTTTGTGTTTGACGAGAGCCGTGTAGCCTGAGATGAAGTTCTTCATGTTGACTTTCTTGGTGCTGTCGCCGGAGAAGATTTGGCTTTCGAGTTGCGGCATTTGCATTTTGCTTTGGAGTCCTTGCATGACGCCGATGTAGTATGCCATTTTCTTTTTGTTGTCTCCGACCTTCATTCCTTCACTGAATCCTTTGAGGAATTCGTCCACGTAGGCGGAGTCGCTTCCGGCTTGGGTGAGGTAGCCCACGAGTTGTTCGCCGGGAGACATGGCGATGCCGAGTTCGTAGCTGATGGTGTCGATTTCAGTCTTCAAGTTTGCTTTCGGAGTTCCGTTGTGGCAGGAACTCAGCATGGCGGTGGCGGCAACGAGTACCGCAAAGATTGATTTTTTCATTATTGTTTGGGTTTTTAGAAGTATTCTATAAATAATGGGGTGTTCTATGATTTAATAAGGTGCGTTCAAAAGAAAGTGCTCACGTTTTCAGCCTAATTTTTAGAACACGCCTTATAGGATTTAGAGCACCTCGATGAGTTCGACGTCAAAGATGAGTGCTGCGTAGGGCGGGATGCTCTGTCCGGCGCCTCGTGTGCCGTAGGCGAGTTGGTAGGGGATGAAGAAGCGGAATTTGGCGCCTTCTCCCATGAGTTGCACGCCTTCTGTCCATCCGGCAATCACGCCGTTGAGGGGGAAGACGGCGGGTTCGCCGCGGCGGTAACTGCTGTCGAAGACCGTGCCGTCGATGAGTGTGCCCTCGTAGTGGCATTTCACCTGGTCCGTGGCTTTGGGCTTTTTGCCCTTTCCTTCGGTCAGCACCTTGTATTGCAGACCGCTGGGGAGCACGACCACGCCTTCTTTTCCGGCGTTCTCTTTGAGGAAGTTCTCTCCCGCAGTGCGCACTGCCTCACCGGCACGTGCCTCTTCTTTCTGCATGAATTCGCTGACAAGTTTGTTGGCTTCTGCACCGGTCATTTCGGGTGCGTTTCCTTTGATCACGTCTTCCACTGCTTTGGCAAAGCGTTCGTTGCGAAGGTCGGCAACGCCCATGTTCTTCAGATTCTGTCCGATGATCATGCCAAGTGCATAACTGAGTTTTTCCATGTATGTGTTGTTTGATGATTCTTTTGCGAGGTTTCGCGAAGTGATGGGAGTTGAGAAGCGGGAGCGTGAAAGGAGGAGGCGCGTGTGATGGATTCTGCCTGCCCCTCGGGCACACCGCTTAACAGCCTGCAAAAGTACAAAAAAATCCGTATGGGGTCTGTGTTTCACTGATTTTCTGTGAAGAAGGTAAAACTTTGCGAGTTCTTGAGGGGTGTTCTGTAAATTATGGAATGGCGAGCATCCCTCAAGTTTTTCCAACTTCTTGAGAGGTCGCACAAAGTCGCACGCCGGAGAAAAAGCAATTTTAACACTCTCTTCCCACGGATAAAACTTATGTTTTGTACTTTTGCAGCAAATCCGGGACGGCACAGCCGTTTGACGTTTGTGCTCGTTCCCCTGTCTCTTGAATTCACATATCTATTCTATTTATAAACCTCTATCAGAAATGGCTTTTCTTACAGAAGACAAATTGGTTATCGTAGGTGCCGGCGGCGCCATCGGTTCCACGATGGTTCAGACCGCTCTCACCATGCAACTCACCCCGAATGTGTGCCTCTATGACGTCTATGCTCCGGGCATGGAAGGCGTGATGGAAGAAATGTTCCACTGCGGCTATGACGGTGTGAACCTCACCGCCACCACTGACGTGGCTGAGGCTTTCAAAGATGCAAAATACATCATCTCCTCCGGCGGCGCGCCCCGCAAGGCAGGCATGACACGCGAAGACCTGCTCGCAGGAAACTGCAAAATCGCCGAGGACTTGGGAAAGAACATCAAACAGTACTGCCCCGACGTGAAGCACGTGGTTGTCATCTTCAACCCCGCTGACCTCACCGGACTCGTCACTCTGCTCTACTCTGGGCTGAAACCTTCTCAGGTAACCACACTCGCCGCACTTGACTCCACTCGCCTTCGCAGCGAACTCACCAAGAAATTTGGCGTGAAGAGCAGCGAAATCACCGGCTGCCGCACCTACGGCGGTCACGGCGAAGCCATGGCAGTCTTCGGAAGCAAGGTGATGGTGGCTGGCAAAGCACTCAGCGACCTCATCGGTACCCCCGAATTCACTCAGGAAGACTGGGAAAAACTTCGTCACGATGTCGTGCAGGGAGGTGCAAAAATCATTGAACTGCGCGGACGCAGCTCCTGGCAAAGCCCCGCTTACTGCTCCGTGGAAATGATTCGCTCCGTCATGGGAGGCGAAAAATTCCAATGGCCCGCAGGAACTTACGTTTCCAACGACAAATACAACCACATCATGATGGCGATGGACACCACGCTCGACGAAAACGGTTGCACCTACAAAATGCCGGAAGGAACGCCTGAAGAGATGGCGGCACTCGATGCCAGCTACGAACACCTCTGCAAGATGCGCGATGAACTCGTCACGCTGCAGATTGTTCCCGAAATCTCCAAGTGGGGAGAAATCAACCCGAACTTGAAATAAGACAACAACCTAAAGGTCGTTTAATTATCTACGCAATAAGGAGCGTTCAAAAGGAATCACTTTCTTTTTGAACGCTCCTTATTGCGTATAATTTTGAACAAACCTTTAACCCTGCACTATTCATAAATTAAAGGGAAAGAAAAAACTCTGCAAACTATACACAAAACCCTACATTTGTCCTGCATTCCGCTGATTATCCGTGCGTTGTGAAATGTATGGTTTGTGCTCCTAACCCTACACAAACTATACATTGAACTATACATTGAAGCGCGCAAACCCTACACGAATGCGAGCGCAAACCCTACATTGCAACGGCGCGCAGTTTTACTTAGGAGCGCATCTAAGTAAAATTTGAGGAAGGCAAAGAAAAATTTGAGGAAGGGAAATAAAAATTTGAGGAAGGGAAATAAAAATTTGAAGAAGGCAAATTAAAATTTGAGGAAGGCAAATTAAAATTTGAGGAAGGGAAATAAAAATTTGAAGAAGGCAAATTTTAACCGGGTGCGCTCCTAATTTTTCCTAGTAGTCTGTAAAGTCTAAAAAGTGACAATAGGATACAAATGTTTGAGTTTGATTCTGGCATCGTCTGTTG
>NZ_JADYUH010000174.1 GCF_021531665.1 Prevotellamassilia timonensis | reverse complement strand
TTCCCTTTAGGGAGGGGTTGGGGTAGGCTTTTGAAAAGCCCTTCCCTTCAGGGAGGGGTTGGGGTAGGCTTCCGCCCCAAAAAATCCAACAATTTTGAGCCATTTTTCAGCGATTCGACATTAACATTTTTAACCTTCGGGAACACTTTCCGCCTTCCAATTTTGCCTTCTCGGCGTGCAGTTTTTCTTTGCCTTCCCCTAATTTAAACTAGAGGAAGGCAAAGAAAAATTAGAGGAAGGCAAATTTTAACCGGATGCGCTTCTAAAATCCCCGTTTTTAAAGGGGAAGTGACAAAAAAAGGGGGGAGCCGAGGCTCCTCCCATATCTCTGTACAAATATAATACATTTCATCGCCAAAAGCAAGAA
>NZ_JADYUH010000173.1 GCF_021531665.1 Prevotellamassilia timonensis | reverse complement strand
TCCCCCGTGCCTTCTTTCAGAAGGCTGCCATTCTCTTCAAGGCGATAAACAGAAATAAACCGTTCAATGGTAGGGCAATGAATTCGCCACCTACTCCGCCTTACTGCGGCACAGTCGCTGCGGCTTTGCACTTGATGAATTCACAGATAAGATGCGGTTCCTGCCGGGAAAAGGTTTTTTTCGGTTTTTGTCTTTCATTCATTCGTTCAATTTCTGAACAATTCGTGTTCCAAAACAAGATTTTTTCTCCATTAATGCCCATTAATTGTCTCGTTAAATGACTCATTAATTTCTGAACAATTCGTGTTCAATTCGTGAACAATTCGTGTTCAAAAACAAATTAATGGCTTTTAATGAATCAATTCATGAA
>NZ_JADYUH010000172.1 GCF_021531665.1 Prevotellamassilia timonensis | reverse complement strand
CCGAGCGTCAGATGGCTACGCTGAAGAACCTCATGCAACTGACGGAAGTACGGGTGAAGCCGCCGCGCAGCCGCGTGTACAGACTGATGCGCCGCATGGCAGCCTTCATCGGTACGTCAAACATGACCGAACTCTTGACCGACCCGACGGGTTCGCGCCGTTTCTTCTGCCAGATGGTGGAGACGCCGATTAGTCGCGAGGCGATAGACCACGACCAACTCTATGCACAGGTCATGGCAGAGTTGTCAGCGGGTCAGCCGACCTTCTTTTCCAAAGAGGAGGAGGCTGAGATAGAAGAACATAACCGCACCTTCTACCGCCAGTCCCCGTTGGCGGAAGCGTTCCACAAGTCGTTCATGATGGGCGAAGG
>NZ_JADYUH010000171.1 GCF_021531665.1 Prevotellamassilia timonensis | reverse complement strand
CCCACCGACCAGACAACCGAAGAATAGAGTGTTACCACCTTGTCATCCGAGGTGATGTCTTCACTCACAAACACATTCATGTCGAGATTCCTAATGTCCACCCTGTCACCATACACCTTAGGTCTTCCACGCTTGCCGGTCTTTGGACCATCATAAAGATAACGCAGTCTTACATCACTCCTGAATCTGCTTATAATATTGAATCCCAAATCAATGAGACCATCCACAAAAGGTTTCTTTGAGAAATAGGCATCAGCAACTATCGTCTTGCAGACCTCCAAAAGTGCATCCTTCTGAGAGGCAATAACCTTGAGATACCATGCCAGAAGAGAATTTGGATTATCCATTCCCGCAAGGTACTTGGGAGGACGAC
>NZ_JADYUH010000170.1 GCF_021531665.1 Prevotellamassilia timonensis | reverse complement strand
GCGCTCCGTTTCGTGCAGGGTTTTGAACGCTTCCATGTAGCGTTCTGTGTAGGGTTTACCCCCACCTTTCGTGCAGGGTTTTGAACGCTTCAATGTATAGTTCGTGTATAGTTCGTGTATAGTTTGAAGCACAAACCCTACATTTCGCAACGCACGGAAAATCAGCGAAATGTAGGGTTGAATGTAGGGTTTTGTGTATAGTTTGTATAGTTTTTTTCTTTCCCCTATTATTTACGTATAGTGTAGAGTTGAAACGCAGTTACGTTGAACCCTACACAACGGCTGTTTCTCCGTCGCGGCGACTCAGATTCTGACGTGGGTGTTTCGGAAGCGGAGCATTTCCTGCGGCACGCTTTCCTTCACGGCAGTTTCCAA
>NZ_JADYUH010000169.1 GCF_021531665.1 Prevotellamassilia timonensis | reverse complement strand
GTCAGGAATCTCATACGAATCTACGTTGTTAAAGATTGCAGGGTCAACGCCACTGATGGTTCTGCCATAGTTCATGAAGTGAACGCCGCACTCATCGATACAGCAAGACTTATCTATAGTCTCCAACAGCGAAGCAATCACATTATTGATTAAGTCTTCATTGATAGTTGTGCAAGTACGAGTAACAATCTGAGGATAGTACAACATAGAGAAGTATCTGTGCATCAGAATCTCATCATTGCGGTAGATACCCCAGCAGTGTGTATCGTTCTTAAAGTCAAGGCTTCTGTCGTATGCATACTGAGTGCGTTCCATTGCAAGATAGCGGTCAATCTCTTCTTCTGAGAGATGTGACTGATATTCTTCTGTCTCAAGA
>NZ_JADYUH010000168.1 GCF_021531665.1 Prevotellamassilia timonensis | reverse complement strand
GCGTTTTCGCCTTTCCGACCTATACGGTTTTCAAGGGGTTTATACACTCTCGGCAAATCCTACACAAAGCGGGCTTAAGATTTGATTGTCAGCGCGGTTAGGTGTGTAGGATTGGGTCGGCAAATCCTACATGAAAGACTACATAGTGCAGGGTTTCGCGGGGGAGCATATAGGGTCAGTTTCGGCGGCGTGTGGAGTGTAGGGTCGGCGGGGAAGTGAGCAAATGATTGGGCGAATTTTGCGCCTAACGCTTTGATTTTTAACGATTTCCCTTGACTCAAAAATTTGAGTCAAAAGTGTCTTTTTCTTAAGTCTTTGGTTTTTAGCGAGTTGGCTACGTGTGCGGGGCGAGTATTAAATAAACTTAATCCGCCGTTTTG
>NZ_JADYUH010000016.1 GCF_021531665.1 Prevotellamassilia timonensis | reverse complement strand
CTCTTAGGCTATTATTCCCATCTATTTTAAGAATCGTTGTTTATGGTTGTCTGACAGGTGTACAAGTTCCTGTTAGAGGTGCTGTGTATAAGACGTAACATGTTATAATTGAATCTATAAACTGAAAATTAACGAAGTATTGCTGAATTTGAAAAGAACTTGAAACATGGCAACAAAATACGGAAAGACATGGTGGGGCGAGCAATGGCTCGGTGCACTAAAGAATATTGATTATAGTAACCGATTACCTCGTGGCGCTTCATATGCTCGTAACGGCATGGTGCAGGAGATAAAATTCTTGGGCAACATCATTAGCGCAAAAGTGAAAGGAAGCCGTCGCACGCCCTATAGCGAGACCATCAAACTGCCCGAGTTCTCGTCGAAGGATATTGACAAACTCATCAAACTGATACTGGAACAACCTGTCGTGCTGAGCAAACTCTTCAACCGTCAGTTGGATGAATCGTTGGCAAAGATGGCTGAAGAGGCTGGTATGCCATTGTTCCCCAAGCAATGGAAGGACTTGAAGATGAGCTGCTCATGTCCTGACTGGGCAGTGCCTTGCAAGCATCTGGATGCCGTCATCTACAAAACGAGCATGGAGATTGACAATAATCCGTTCCTCGTATTCTCGCTGCATGGCGTTGATCTGATGGCGGAGCTGGAGAAGCGCGGCATAACAGCTGCCGACTCCACAGAGATGATGGAGGTGGAGAATACGAGTGCGGTGTATGCCACGATGGAACAGATGCAGCTGAGGAAAGTGCCCGAACTGATGCCCGACTACACATTGCTCTCTGATCTTGCATTGCCGTTGTCCAGTCTTCTGCCATCGTCGCCTGCGTTTTGTCATAATGGCGATTTCCAACAGGCCTACCAAAGGGAACTGTTATATATAAGTAAGGTGGCAACAAAGGTGTTGCAGGATAAGCAGAAACTGTTTGAAGCTACCGGCGGCAAGACTCTGAACAAACGAGAAGTTGTATCAGTTGACGATGTTTGCCCTCCCCTGCTTCAACAACTGCTCGACATCAACATTGACTTTCTGCGTGACTATGATGATTCTATTGTAGCCCTTCGCAGTGTGCTCATCTGTGCGCTTCAACTAATAGCGCATGGTTGCGTAGTTCCACAGATTTACTATGACCTTGTGATCAGCAAAGGACGTGGACGTGCAAAGGCTAAGGAAGAGAAAGAATACCACATTATATGGCAACCTGCCATGATTGACGAAGCCACCCGAAGCATTATTGGCAGACTGGGACAGAACAAGGAACTTGTCAGCAAGATGGTAACATCGGTCGTTCCTATGCTATCGCATGAGAGCAAAGATGAGCTGTTCTATGGTTTGTTCTTCAAAGCTGAGTGTTCGCGCTTCAATGGTATCGGAGAAACGAATACCCCCGGCGGCATACGCTCATGGCTTGACCGTTACTTTATGCAGAACAAGCATCAGGTGACATTCTTTATTGACGAGACGGACAAAGGCTTTGCCGTGAATGTCGAGGCGGATGACCATCCGCTGGAGGATGTGATGACAAAGAAGGCTTACTCATCAAGCAGGATGGAGATACTGCGTCAGCTTGCCATCCTATGCGACATAGTTGACGGACTTGACGCTTACATCAACGACAAGGGCAAGAGAAGCATTGAGTTCACGATGCAAACTTTCCCAACATTCCTGCTGCAAGTGATTCCTGCCATGCGACTGCTCGGCGTGAGCGTCATCATGCCAAAGGCATTGCAGACACTTATACATCCACAAATATCGGTAAAACTGAAATCGAAAGGGAGGGATTCAAATGGATTCCTGTCAATGGGCGACCTGCTTGACTTCAACTGGCAAGTCGCTGTGGGCAATGTGTTTCTGTCACCCGAACAATTTGACAGATTGCTCGGTCATGCGAGTGGATTGCTACGATTCAAGGAACAATACGTTTATGTTGACGAGGCGGGAATGTCGAAACTTCAGAAAGTGCTGAATGCTCCACCGAAGATCAAGCCAGGCGAACTGTTGCAAGCGGCTCTTTGTGGTGAGTACAAGGGAGCGCCTGTAGAACTGACCGATGAGGTGCGCGAACTCATAAGACAATTTACATCACAGAGCGTCATACCTCTGCCAGAAAATATCAATGCAAAGTTGCGACCCTATCAGGAACGAGGCTTCTCATGGATGTATCGTAATATGAAAATAGGCTTCGGCAGTATCATAGCTGATGACATGGGTCTTGGCAAGACCCTGCAGGTCATTACCCTTTTGGCAAAAATGAAGGAAGAGGGCGCAATGGACAAGAAGAAAGCGCTTGTGGTAGTGCCAACAGGTTTGCTGCACAACTGGCAGGCGGAGGTGAAGCGCTTCGCTCCCGGGCTGACCACTGGTGTATATCACGGTACGGCACGTGACCTGAAGGACGTGGTCTGCAAGAATGCTGACATTATCCTCTCGACATATGGTGTGGTGCGCTCTGACGCCGACATTCTGAAGAAACAGAAATGGCAAGTGCTCGTCATAGATGAAGCACAGAACATCAAGAACAGCGATGCTGCACAGAGCAAGGCTATACGCAGCATCCCAGCCAATTGTTACATCGCCATGAGTGGTACACCGGTGGAGAATCGCTTGTCGGAATTCTGGAGTATCATTGACTTTACAAACAAGGGCTATCTTGGTTCGGCAAAGGACTTCTCCGATTCATACGCGAAGCCTATACAGAAGTATGGAGACAGTCATGTGGCAGAACGTTTCCGCAAGGTGACAGCTCCGTTCCTGATGCGACGGCTGAAGACGGACAAGAGTATCATCAGCGACCTTCCTGATAAGATAGAACGTAACGAGTTGGCATCGCTTACTCCAGAGCAGGCTGCTCTATACCAGGAGACCGTCAACAAATGTATGGCGGTCATAGAGAGCATGGAGGGAGAAGACAGCCAGGCTCTTTTCAAGCGTCAGGGACTTATCCTGCAGATGATGCTTGCCTTGAAGCAGATTTGCAATCATCCGACGCAGTATCTCAAGGACAACCGTATGGATGCAACCCTGTCGGGAAAGACGGAAATGTTGCTCGATATGCTTCGTAGTATCATTGATGCAGACGAGAAGGTACTTATCTTCACGCAGTTCCGCGAGATGGGCGATTTGCTCCGGCACTTCATCCGTACCACTCTTGATGAAGAACCGATGTTCTATCATGGTGGATGCTCATTGAAACAGCGCCAGGAAATGGTTGACCGTTTCCAGAACAACCGCAACGACCGCATCTTCATACTTTCATTGAAGGCAGCCGGTACTGGTCTCAACCTCACGGCAGCAACTCACGTCATACATTACGACCTCTGGTGGAATCCTGCAGTAGAGGCTCAGGCAACAGACCGCGCATATCGTATAGGTCAGCACAAGAACGTACAGGTGCATCGCTTTATCACGCAAAACACTTTCGAGGAACGCATTGATGCTATGATACAAGAAAAGAAACATCTTGCTGACCTCACAGTATCTACAGGCGAGAGTTGGATTGGAAAACTTTCAAACAAGGAACTGCACGAAATCTTTGGATGAGCAATGTACTTGTAGAAAAAATTGCTTTATGCCGACGATATTGAAGACAACGGCCATACATGGACATCACTTTGAAATTCAGAGACAATATATAAACAAAATATGAATAAAGCCCAATGTATAAGATAGCAGAACAATGTACCCCAACAAGGGTGGATGAGAATAAGCGACTGAAACTGTTCTCGGCGTTTCAGATGATGCACGACTGCGATGATCTTTGGATAGATTCAGAGCCTTACGCTAAAGAGGTCTTTGAGAAGGAGCATCGTGCCCAGCTATTGGCTGCACGTCAGGTTGACATCATCCGAGTGCCGGAACTCCGCGAGAAGCTGACAATATCCACAAGTATCTATGAGTGCAAGCCACTCTTTGGATTCCGTAATGACATCATCCGTGATGAACAAGGTGATCCATGTTACGTGAGCTACAGCATGGGGGCATTCATCGACTTACAGACAGCAAAGCTGAGTCCTCTGCCACAAGAGATGATCGACTCGTTGACCATGGACGAGAAGTATCCGATGGAATACTGTGACCGTCGTGTACGTCTGCCAAAAGTGGAACCAACAGTATGTGCTCCTGTCGTGGTCACACGTGATGACATTGATTACAATCACCACATGAACAACTGTTGCTACATCCGTATTGCTCAGGAACTTATCCCTTCTGACTTCAATATCAAACGAGTTAGGATAGAGTATAAAGTGGCAGCACGTCAGGGCGAAGAACTCACTCCCCTCGTTTATGTGGATGATAACAAGTATTACATCGAACTGAAATGCGAGCGCGGAACATGCGCCGTAATTGCTTGTGAATAAATATTGCCCCCGCAGTACAACTCTACGACGTAGATGTCACTGAAATGCTCGCTCTCTCTCTCACTGACAACGGAGGCTCTTCACTCGGCAGTGGAGACTTCGGAGATAGCGGTGATTTTGAATACTGCTCCGACAAGAAAGACTATTGGGAACACGAGTGGTGATTCACCGCGTGTTACTAATCCATCTTGATATGAAAAGGGAGTGCTCCGTGTGGGGCACTCCCTTTTTGAAGGTTTATGGGGTGTTCTAACCCAAGATTGACCTTCAAATCTCCATTTTTTCTGCTGTTCAGGACTTTGCGATTTTCATTTGCGGCGCTGACGCACCGCGCACGGGGGAGTTCGGTGTCGGAACGGTGTCGGAGCGGTTTCGGAGCGGCGCTGACGCACCGCGCACGGGGAGAGTTCGGTGTCAGAGCGGTGTCGGAGCGGCGCTGACGCACCGCGCACGGGGAGAGTTCGGTGTCGGAACGGTGTCGGAACGGTGTCGGAGCGGTGTCGGAGCGGTGTCGGAGCGTGTGTCAGAAGGGTGGGTTTTCCCTATTCAAAATAGAAGTTGAGGGTGACCATGCCGAGTGTGGCTTTGTCGATGCTTTGGGTGTAGATTTTTTGTGTGGGGTCGGTGAGGTCGTTGCGTGTTTTTTGTAGGACGTTGTTGAGTCCGAAGCTGAATTTCAGTTCGGGAATGAATTTGAAGAAGGGCAGATAGATGTCGCAGCCCAGACCTGCTTCCAGCATGAGGGTGAAGGGGCGCGTTTTGATGAGTGTGCGTTTGCCTGTGGTGAGGTCATACATTGGCGAGACGCCTGCCACGACGTAGGGGCGGTAGTTGTTGAAGCGCGGCGCGGCAATTTTGAAGTGCGTGGGAACGGCAAGGTAGCATGATTTCAGATCCACGCTTTTCGTTTCGCCACTGCCGAGTTCGCGGAGTTCAATGTGTTTTGAGCCAAAGTAGAGGGAGGGGGTGAGTCGGAGTGCCACGTGATTCGTGAGTTTCCATTCTCCGAGTACGCCGACAGAGAATCCGAAGTTGGTTCGGTCGGTGGAGGCAACCCATTGCTCTCCGGTTTCGGGAGAGATGAATCCATTGTTTTGCAGGTCAAGGGAGAGGTCGTGTCCGCCGACGAAGAAACCGTAGTGAAAACGTCGCTCATCGATGAAGGGTTTGTTCTGGACACGACGTTGCTGGGCGTGACTTGCGAGAGTCAAGCCGAGACAGGTCAGCAGAAGAATGAAACGACGTTTTTTCATGAGAGAAGGAAATGTTGGTGAACTCCGCAGGGCGGGGACTTTTTGCGCCGGCAGTTGCTTGCTTTTTCCGCGAGTCATTGCGCCGGCAGTTGCATTTTGCAGTGTGATGACCCTTTGAAAAAAACGCGCGTTGCGCGGTTTTATTGTGCTGATTTTTTGCTTGTCACAAAAAAAGAGGCTGTGTTCGGACGTTTTGTTGTCTGACACAGCCTCGTTTCGGGAGTTTGTGGGACGTTGCGAGTTGCAACGTGAACTTTTTTATGCCAAAGAAATGGCGCCGGAGGGGCACACATCGGCACAAGTGCCGCATTCCACGCAAACTTCGGGGTCGATTGAATACTTTTCGCCTTCAGAGATTGCACCTACTGCGCATTCGTCGATGCAAGTGCCACATGCGATGCAGTCGTCGCTAATTACGTAAGCCATAGTGATTGATTTTTTGATTGTTATTTGAATGATGAGTTAAGAAGAATGTTCAATTGCAATTTGCCGTGCGGGCGTATGTTGAAAAGGGGGAGGGCATGAGCGAGGAACTGCTTTTTGCAGTCGATTCCTTCCGAAAAGCTGCGGTTTTGGCAGTCATTTCTCCTCAGAGTGCCCCTCTTCGCGAAGCAAAGTTACATATTTCTGACATACGGCGAAGTCTTCCCGCGTTTTTTTCATAATTTTGCTTCGCGAAGTTTGAAAAGAATCCGAACCGTCTTGCTCTTTCGGGTTGAAGATTCCGTTTTTTCAGAGCGGTGATGTTTTCAGCTGATGTGTTAGACGTATATATAATAAGGTATATATAAGAAGTATTGAGGCGGTTCTCTCATTCCGCCGGCGTTTGTCGGTAAAATTCAGGAGCAAATGTTTTTCAAAGATGTGATTGGTCAAGCCGATGTGAAGGCGCGCCTCTGGCAGATGTTGCGTGAGGAGCGTGTTCCTCATGCGCTTCTTTTTGCCGGTCCCGAGGGCAGTGGTAAACTTGCCATGGCTTTGGCGTTTGCTTCTCGTTTGTTGTGCAAGAGTCCCGGTGTGGAGGAGAGTTGCGGACACTGTCAGGCGTGTCATCAAAGCGCGCGTTTGATTCATCCCGACCTTCATTTTGTTTTTCCTGTCATTCGTCCTGCGGGAAAGAGTGGGGCGGCGGTGAGCGACATGTTTCTGCCGCAATGGCGCGAGCAGATGGCGACGACGCCCTATTTCTCTCGTCAGACCTGGCTCGCTCGCATGGGTGTTGAGAATCAACAGTCCTTCATTGGCGTGGCGGAGGCAAACAGTCTCATCACGAAGCTCTTCACTGTCAGCAGTCAGGGTGGCTATCGCGTTGTCATCGTTTGGCTTGCCGAGCAAATGAACGAAGAAACCGCCAACAAACTGCTGAAGATTCTTGAGGAACCGCCTGCCGGCACCGTTTTCATTCTCACGACGAACCACCCGGAGAAGATGCTTGCCACCATCCTCAGCCGTACGCAACGCATAGACTTCAAACCCATTCCGTCAGAGGAAATGGCTGAGGCATTGATGCAGCGTCACGGTTTGCAAGCCGATGATGCGCTCGCTGTGGCTCGTTCCGCCGCAGGCAGCTATGTCAAGGCATTGGAAGAAGTGACGAATGCTGCCGATGCTGCCTGTTTCTTCGACCAGTTCGTGTTGCTGATGCGCCTTTGCTACATGCGCAAGGTCAAAGACCTCTTTGAGTGGTCCGTGCAGCTTTCCCAGTGGGGGCGCGAGCGTCAGAAGGCATTTTTGGAATATGCGCAGCGCATGGTTCGCGAGAATTTCATCTACAATTTCGGGCGTCGCGAGTTGAACTTTCAGAACAAGAAAGAGGCTGACTTCAGTGTGCGTTTTGCGCGTTTCATCAACGAGCGCAACGTCATGGGCATCGCAGCCGAAATCTCTTCCGCCCAACGTGACATTGAACAGAACGTCAACCCTCGCATGGTCTTCTTTGACTTTGCTCTAAAAATGATTATGCTCCTAATTCGGTAGTCCGTTCATTGCACTGACTGCCCTTCAAAAGCTTATATTTTTCATTTCATGAATCAGAATCCTCATAATTCTCCCGACGCTCCTCTTTCTGAGACTTTGGAAAATGCTGCTCCGCTTCCCGCTTCGGAGAGCCCGTCGGCAGAAGTCCAGTCTGACGACACCGAGGGCTTGCGCCTTGCCGGTTGTCGTTGCTCCCATGTTTGTTGGGGGAACAAATATCTTTCCGCCCTTGATGCCCGCGGTTGCGGCAGAAGCGACCACCAACTGAACGTCTATGACTATTTGGCAGGCGTTCCCGGCAATTTGGACGCGACCGACTATGTTGAAGTTCAGTTCAAGAACACGCGCAAGGGGTTCTATCGCAACGATAATCACCTTGACCTCGTCAAGGGCGACATTGTGGCTGTCGAGGCGCAGCCCGGTCACGACATCGGCGTTGTCACGCTGACCGGCAGTCTCGTCCTGCTGCAAATGAAGAAGGCAAATCTCAAGCCCGGCACCGAGATTCGTCGTGTCTATCGCAAGGCACGTCCTGCCGACATGGAGAAGTATCACGAGACCAAGGCGCGAGAGTATGACACCATGCTGCGTGCTCGCCAAATCGCCAAAGACCTTGAGCTTCAGATGAAAATCGGCGATGTCGAGTATCAGGGCGACGGCAACAAAGCCATTTTCTACTACATTGCCGACGGTCGCGTCGATTTTCGCAAACTCATCAAGGTTCTTGCCGATGCCTTCCATGTTCGCATTGAAATGAAACAGATTGGTGCGCGTCAGGAAGCCGGTCGCATTGGCGGCATCGGTCCTTGCGGCAGAGAATTGTGTTGTGCGACGTGGATGAAGAACTTCAGTTCCGTCAGCACCGCTGCTGCCCGCTTCCAAGACATCACTCCCAATCCTCAAAAACTCGCCGGACAGTGTGCCAAACTCAAGTGCTGTTTGAACTATGAGGTGGACACCTACATGGAAGCGGCTCGTCGCCTGCCCGAACGCAGTCGCACGCTGGAGACGGCGGACGCTACCTACTATTTCTTCAAAGCGGATGTCCTCGCCGGCACCATCACCTACAGCACCGACCGCCGCATGGCAGTCAATCTTGTTGTCATTTCCGTGGAACGCGCTTGGCAGGTCATTGAGATGAACGCCGAGGGTCAGAAACCTCTTCGTCTCGAGTCTGACGATGAGCCGACACCGTCTCGCTCCCATGACCTCGCTGTGCAGGACGATTTGACGCGTTTCGACACCGCGAAGAAGAAAAACCGACGCAAAAAACGTGGCGGCGGTCGCAGTGGCGAAGAGGGAGCTCTCGAAGGAGAACGCGAGAGTGAACCGAGAGACAACGAACGTGGCGGACAGCGCCAAGGTCATCGCAAGTCTCGTCCCTTCCGTGACGGACGCGGCGGAAGAAAACAAGAGCGATGAAAATCTTCTGAGAGACAAAACGTCTCCTGATTGCGAGGGGACGCATGCCTCTCGGCGCAGTCCCTTGAGAACGGAACAAAAATGAGAAGTCAGAGAAACTTTCGCGCGTATATATATATAATAGGAGTGTTTGCCCTTGCCGCGCTTTTGTTCGGTTGCGGGCGCAAGCCTCTTTTCTTTGCCTATTCCTCCACTTCTGTGGAAGGCTGGGAGCCCGGCGACACGCTCAAGTTCCATGTGGATTCCGTGGAGCAGGGTGGGGACTATCGCTTGAGCCTTTGGCTTCGCACTTCCGTCTCTGAACCCTATCCTTTCACCTCGCTCTGGCTTGTGATGCGCACGCAACTCCACCGTCCCGACACCTTGCTCTGCGACACCATTGAGTGTCGGCTGATCAACGAACAGGGAGAGAGCGTCGGTCACGGCATCAGTCTCTTTCAGTATTCTTTTCCTCTGAAATCACTCCATCTCCCGACGGGTTCCTCTGCCGACATCCGGATTTTCCACATCATGCGCCGCGAAGTCCTGCCCGGCATCACCGACGTGGGCGTGCGCTTTGACCCCGCCTTTTGAGTGGCGCGATGGAAGCAGACATATTGGTCATAGGGGTGTTCTATAGATTAGTCATTCCAAGCACTGTCTTTTGAACGTTCCCTATTCCTTAATTTATAGAACACCCCATAAAATTACAGAACTCCTGACATTCTTTCAGCACATTCTTTTAGTCATGACACTCGATTATCTTTTTTCCCGCATCAGCATTCAGCAAATCATGAGTGCTTTCATTGTGCTCTTTGCTGTCATTGATGTGTTGGGCTCCACTCCGATTTTCATCAATCTCAAGCAGCAGGGTCGTCCCGTCAACGCTTGGAAAGCCACGATCATTTCTTTGGTGTTGCTGGTTACTTTCTTCTATGCCGGCGACATCTTGTTGAGGCTTTTCAACGTAGATATTGAGTCGTTCGCCGTTGCCGGCAGTCTTGTCATCTTCCTGATGAGTTTGGAGATGATTCTCGACATTGAGATTTTCAAGAACCAAGGTCCCATCAAGGAGGCGACACTCGTTCCCGTTGTGTTCCCTCTCATTGCCGGTGCCGGTTCTTTCACCACGTTGCTTTCCCTCCGTGCGGAATTTGCGCAGGTCAACATTTTGATTGGTCTTTTGTTGAACATGATTTTCGTTTTCTGCGTGTTGAAAGCCACGGAAAAAGTTGAATCCTTGATTTCCAAAGCCGCCATCTATCTTCTAAGGAAGTTCTTTGGCATCATTCTTCTCGCCATCAGTGTTCGCCTCTTCACAGCCAATTTGAGTGCTTTGATTGCGAACTTCTCCTGAAAAGCGCGTGGGAAACGCCGAAAAAGAAGCTTTTTCAAAAAAATATTGCAGAAAAATCGCGGAAAACTTTGTCGGTTCAAAAGAAGTCCCTACTTTTGCATCCGCAATTCGGGATGTAGCTCAGTCCGGTTAGAGTACGCGTCTGGGGGGCGTGTGGTCGCTGGTTCGAATCCAGTCATCCCGACAAAGTTTGAAGGTGGTTGGTTGCTTTAGGCAACTTGCCACCTTCACTGTTTTCTTTCCGGGCGACGCGCCGATTCTTTGTCAGCAGAAAATTTCAAAAATCATCTAACACCTCACATACCATGGAAACCATCAGCAATCAAGAACTTTCAGTCAGCATCAGTGCCCTCGGTGCGGAGATTCAGTCCGTCCGCGACGTGCGCACAGGTCAGGAATATTGGTGGAACGGCGACGCTCGCTTTTGGAGTGGTCGTTCGCCTCTGCTTTTCCCCGTGGTCGGTCGCCTTTGGGACGACACCGCCCGCTTCGGTCGCACCACCACTCAGATTCCCAAGCACGGTGTGGTGCGCAAGGTGGAGTGGACCTTGGTCGAACAGAGCGAAACGCAGGTGACCTATCGTCGCATCGGCACCGTCGCCGACTTCACCGTCTTCCCCTTCTCGTGGACGTTGGAGGTGACCTATGTTCTCTCCGCTCGTCGTTTGGAAGCACGCTTCCGCGTCATCAACACCGGCAGTGGCGAGTTGCTCTTCCAGTTCGGCGGTCATCCCGCGCTCGCTTTGCCTGACTGCGCCGAAGATCGCGAGTGTGCCGGTTTTGTTCAGTTGGAAGGTGACCTCACTCACTTCCGTTTGGTTGGCGAGCAAGGTTGTGTCAGAGACGAAAAACTGCCGTTGGGAGAAATGTCCGAGGGTCTCGTGCCGCTCACCGTTTCGCGTTTCGCCCGGGAAGCCTTGATTTTTGACGAAGGTCAAGTGAAGGCAGCCACCTTGCTGCGTGTGGACAAGAGTCCCGTGGCACGTGTCGAGAGCACGGCTCCCGTTTGGCTTTTCTGGCGCCCCGTGGGAGAGAATGCCCCGTTCGTCTGCCCCGAACCGTGGTATGGTCTTTGTGACTATGAACACTATGCCGGTGACTTCTCCTCCCGTCCTTTCGTTCAGAAAGCAGCGCCCGGCAGTGACTGGACCGGCGGCTTCTCCGTTGAGTTCTTTTGAGAATACTTTTTGACAAGGAGGCTAAGTTTCTTCGACACGCACGCCCCCTTGCGGTTGATGAAAATCTCTTTCGAGCCGTTGATACCATTGCCGTCTGAGAGGACACCAATAGTTTGAAAAACCACACGAACCCTACACAGTTGCGACACCGACACCGTAGCTATGTAGGGTTCATTGTAACCTCGTTTCAATACTACACTATACGTAAATTAAAGGGGAAAGAAAAAACTATACAAACTATACACAAATCGCCACACAAACCCTACATCTTTCTGACTTTCCGCGCGTTACGAAATGTAAGGTTTGTGCTTCAAACTATGCACAAACTATACACAAACCCTACATTGAGAGACAAAGAGTCAAAGAGAGGAAGAGACAAAGAGTCAAAAAGACAAAGAGTCAAAGAGACAAAGAGACTAAGAGTCAAAGAGACAAAGAGACAAAGAGACAAAGAGACTAAGAGAGGAAGAGACAAAGAGTCAAAAAGTCAAAGAGAGGGAGAGACAAAGAGACTAAGAGTCAAAGAGATGGAGGAAGCATCTTAGCCTGGAAGGCTATACCGTGAATAACCCCGGGCAACGCCCGGGGATAGCTGGAGGCAAGGAAAGATTAGCCTGGAAGGCTATACGCCCGCGAAGATGGCGGCGGAAGCTGCTTTGAGTTGGCATCAATTCACTCCTGCGCGCCACTTCAGTGTATAGTTTGCGCTGCCAACTATACACAAACTATATATAAAACCATACATTGAGAGTCAAAGAGACAAAGAGTCAAAAAGTGCCGATTCAACTTTCAAGCAATATTATTCGCTTGTCATTGAACAAGCATTGAACAAGCATTGAACAAGCATTGAACAAGCATTGAACAAGCATTGAACAAGCATTGAACAACCTTTGAACAACCATTGAACAACCGTTGAACAAACCCTGTTCAAACCTGCTCAAACCATCAAACATACCTTCCCTGTCCCCGCCTGTTCCGTCATCGCCGCGACAAAGCCCTTCCCTTTAGGGAGGGGTTGGGGTAGGCTCTCCCCCAAAAACACCGTGCGCGGTGCATCAGCGCTGCTTCGTCATTTTTTTCTTAGTCTCCGTCACACTTTCCCGCTGACTCGTTACTTACCGCCCCTCGGGCGGTAAACATGCCGTTCCTCGGGCGGTAAACATGCCGTCCCTCGGGCGGTAAGTGACGAATCGGCACGCAGAAGTGACGAGATGCGCACGCAGAAGTAACAAATCGGCTTGCAGAATTGACGAGACGGCGCGCAGAAGTGACAGAACGGCGCGCGGAAGTGACGCAACACCGCAGACGGTCACTTTGAGAAGCGAAATTTCGACGGAAATTCCACAACCAAATCCAAACACACAACCGTTTGAACCTTTTGAACGCCCCTTATTGAATATCAGAACACTTTAACTTTCAGTAATTAGTTGTATCTTTGCAGCCGCTGAAGTGTCGTTTTCCGACAGTCAGCCGTGTGCTGCATCACAAAATTTACCATTTTCTTGCAGTGTGCAGGAACTCAAAACGCCGTTGCTGCGCGCTAACGACAAAGCCAATTCTTATGCTTCGCATTCTGCATATATTCCTTCTCGTTTTCCTCCTTGGCGGGTTCTCTTTCACCCGTCTCTGCGCCGTGCCCGTGCCGGTGGAGCCGAGGACGACGATAGACACACTTCAAACAGATTCACAAACCGTTGCTCCCAACGACTCGGTCATCGTCAGTGTCTTGACCGTGTCGCCGGGTTCTCGCATCTATGAACTCTACGGTCACACCGCCCTCCGAGTGCACGAGGTGCGCCCGGGACGTCACTCCGACTGGGTCTTCAACTACGGTACGTTCAACTTTGAGCAGCCGAACTTCATTTGGCGCTTCGTGCTGGGCGAGACGGACTATGAACTCGGCGTTGTCCCCTACGCTCTCTTCTATGACACCTACGTCAGAGAGGGACGCGGCATCACGGAACTGCGGCTGAACCTCACGCCCGACGAGGCGACACGTTTGGTCGATGCGCTTAGCGAGAATCTGTTGCCGCAGAATGCCACCTATCGCTACAGTTTCTTTGACGACAACTGCGTCACGCGTGCCATTCGCATCATTGAAGCGTCCGTCAGCGGGAAAGTGGTTTGGGAAGAAAACGTGGAGAAGAAGTCCTTGCGCGACTTGGTTCACGAGTTCTCCGCGCCGAATCCTTGGGACGAGTTCGGTCAAGACCTTCTGTTGGGTGCAGAGACCGACGAACCCGCCGGGTTGCAGCGTCAGATGTTCGCTCCGCTCTATGCCGAGCGTTTTCTTCAGCAGGCGAAAATCGTTTCCCCCGACGGTTCGGAGCGTCCGCTCATTTCGTCAAGTCTGACCTTGCTGCCACCGACGCGTTTAGTGCCCCCCGCAAGGTCCGTCACTCCGACCGTTGTCTTTTGCCTTCTCTTCGTTTTCACGCTCGGGCTAACCGTGTGGGAATGGCGCAAGCAGCGTTTCATCTATGTCTTTGATTTTCTGCTGCTCACGGCGCAAGGTTTTGTGGGACTGGTCATTGCCTTCCTCTTCTTCTTCTCGGCTCATCCGACGGTGGATTCCAACTGGCTCATTCTCCTTTTCAACCCGTTGCCCTTGGTGGCTGCGCCTTGGCTGTTGAAGCACGCCTCGCTGCGCCGTTTCTCCTGGGTCAGCGTGATGGAAGCCGTGTTGCTCCTGCTCTTCGCGGGCGTCGGCATCTTTGGGAATCAATATGTCGCTCCCGGCATCTGGTTCATTGCCGCTTCATTGACAGTGCGCACGGTCCGCGGACTCTGTTCAAAATCCCTTTTCTCGCAAAAACTTGCGAATTGATTCTTGCCCATGTCATTCAATTCTTCACATAAGAACCTTCCCGTGCCGCTGCTCTGGTCACTGCTGACAGCCATCACTGTGCTGTCGCCGGCTGAGGGTCGCGCCGCCGCCGCGGACAACCTGCCGCGCGTTGTCGTCAACATCCTCGTTGACCAACTTCGCACGGACTACATGAACGCCTTCATCCCTCTCTACGGCGAAGACGGTTTTGTGAGACTGCTGAAAGAGGGGAGGGTATATACGCATGCGGAATATCCTCACGCTCATCCCGACCGCGCTTCTGCCGCGGCGACGCTGGCGACAGGCACCACACCCTATAATCATGGGGTTGTCGGACTCCGTCGCCTTGACCGTGCCACCCTGCGTCCCGTGCGTTGCGCCGAAGATCCCGCCTTCCCCGGCGTGCAGACCTCGGATGCCGTGGCACCAACCTGTCTCGGCGTCTCCACCGTCAGCGACGAACTGAAGGTGGCGACGGAAGGCAAAGCACTCGTCTATTCCATTGCCCCCTATCGCGACGCAGCCATCCTCAGTGCAGGACACGCCGCCGACTGCGCCGTCTGGCTCGACGACAAAACAGGACGCTGGTGCACCACTTCCTACTATGCTTCCGTGCTTCCCGCCTGGGTCAATGTCCTGAACAGCAGTTCGCAGGCAGAGAAAGTCGCCTCGCTCGTCTGGACTCCCTACAATGACCTCGTCGGCAACTTTAGTTACTTCCTCTCGGGAGGCATGAAGAAACCCTTTGCCCACAAGTTCAAGGGCGACGGGCGCTTCGTGGCATACAAAACCAGCGGACTTGTCAATGAAGACGTCTGTGCCGCCGCCAGTGCCTGCGTGAACGGCACCATGATGGGGACGGACGCCGTGACGGACTATCTTGCCGTCACTTTCTATGCCGGCAACTTCGAACACGCCACCGCCGGACAGGCTCCGATGGAACTCCAGGACACCTACGTTCGCCTCGACCGCGCCATCGGGCGTCTCATGAAAAACGTTGAGACCAAAGTCGGCAAAGGAAACGCACTCTTCGTTGTCACGTCCACAGGCTACACCGACGAGGAAACCGCCGACCTCACCCCCTACAGAATCCCAACCGGCACCTTCGACATGGAGCGTGCGGCGGGCTTACTGAACATGTATCTCGTGGCGGTCTATGGGCAGGGGAACTACGTGGAAGCCACCTTTGGCACGCAACTCTATCTCAACCACAAACTCGTCGAGGACAAGCAAATCAACTTGGCGGAAATGTTGGAGCGCGTGCAGGACTTCTTGCTACAACTCTCAGGAGTGAAAGACGTCTATACCTCCACGCGCCTCATGCAAGGGGCTTGGACGCCCGGCATCAGCCGCATGCGAGGAGCCTATCATCCCAAATTCTCCGGAGACGTCCTCATTGAAGTCGCACCGGGCTGGCACTACGTCAACCCCTCCACCCGAGAGAACAAACTCGTCCGAGAATCCTACATTCCCTTCCCCGTCATCTTCCTCGGCACCGGATGCCAAACCGAGACCATCGGCACAGCCGTCACCATCGACTGCATCGCTCCGACCGTCTCCAAAGCCATCCGCATCCGAGCACCCAACGCCTGCAGCGTCGCACCGCTCTTCTGATGCATCGCATCCTTTTCCTATACCATATTATATATATATAAGACTCCTTACTCAGAAAATCACTCCTCATGGACATTAACAAAATACTCAGCAAACTTTTCGGCAACAAATCCACGCGCGACATGAAACTCATTCAGCCGTGGGTCGAAAAAATCAAGGCGGCGTCGCCCGCCATCGAAGCGTTGGACAATGACGCCTTGCGTGCCAAAACTCAGGAACTCCGAGCAAAAGTGCAAGCCTCGGCAAACGACCTGAAAGAGAAAATCGAAACTCTCAAAGCGAAGATTGAAGAGACACCCATCGAAGACCGCGAAGTCATCTTCAACCAAATCGACAAACTCGAAACGCAGGTGCTCGACCGCATGGAGGACGCCCTCACCGAGGTGCTCCCCGAGGTCTATGCTATCGTCAGAGAAACCGCAGCCCGCTTCGCCAAGAACGAAACCATTGAAGTCACCGCCAACGACTTCGACCGCGAACTCGCCGCTTCCCACGACTTCGTCAGCATCGAAGGCGACAAAGCCGTCTATTTCAACCACTGGGTTGCCGGCGGCAACGACATGAAGTGGGACATGATTCACTATGACGTGCAACTCTTCGGCGGCGTCGTCCTCACCCAGGGAAAGATTGCGGAAATGGCAACGGGTGAAGGAAAAACCCTCGTCGCCACCCTCCCCGTCTTCCTCAACGCGCTCACCGGAAACGGCGTGCACGTCGTCACCGTCAACGACTATCTTGCCAAGCGTGACTCCGAGTGGATGGGACCGCTCTACATGTTCCACGGTCTCTCCGTTGATTGCATCGACAAACATCAGCCCAACTCCGACGCCCGCCGCCGCGCCTATCAGGCTGACATCACCTTCGGAACGAACAACGAGTTCGGTTTCGACTACCTGCGCGACAACATGGCGATGAGCCCCAAAGACCTCGTGCAGCGTCGTCACAACTACGCCATCGTCGATGAGGTGGACTCCGTGCTCATTGACGACGCACGAACGCCGCTCATCATCTCCGGTCCCGTGCCCAAAGGCGACGACCAACTCTTTGAGCAATATCAGCCCCTCGTCGAAAAACTCGTCGAAGTGCAGCGCAAACTCGCCACACAACTCCTCGCAGAAGCCAAACAACTCATCGGCTCCGGCGACAAAGAAAAAGAAGAACAGGGTTTCCTCCAACTCTTCCGCAGCCACAAGGCGTTGCCCAAGAACAACCCACTCATCAAGTTCCTCTCCGAAACCGGAATCAAGGCGGGCATGCTCAAGACCGAGGAAATCTACATGGAGAACAACAACCGCCGAATGCCCGAGGCGGTCGAGCCGCTCTACTTCGTCGTGGACGAGAAGATGCACAGCGTCGATCTCACCGACAAGGGTAACAAATGGCTCGCAGACCAGGTGAAGGACGATGCACTCTTCGTGCTTCCCGACATCACCTCCGAACTCTCCCAACTCGAAGCCTCCCACCTCTCCGACGAGGAAAAAGTCACGAAAAAGGATGCCCTGCTTCAGGACTATGCCATCAAGTCGGAACGCGTTCACACCATCCTCCAACTCCTCAAAGCCTACACCATGTTCCGCATCAACGAAGAATATGTCGTGCTTGACGGACAGGTGAAGATTGTGGACGAACAAACGGGACGCATCATGGAGGGACGCCGCTGGAGCGACGGTCTCCACCAGGCGGTTGAAGCCAAAGAACACGTCAAGGTCGAAGCTGCCACCCAAACCTTCGCCACCATCACACTGCAGAACTATTTCAGAATGTACCACAAACTCGCGGGCATGACCGGTACGGCAAGCACCGAGGCAGGCGAGTTCTGGAACATCTATAAACTCGACGTCGTCGAAATCCCCACCAACCGTCCCGTCCAGCGCAAGGACATGAACGACCGAGTCTATAAGACGAAGCGTGAAAAATATGCTGCCGTCATCGAAGAAATCGAGAAGATGCGCCTCGCCGGACGCCCCGTCCTCGTCGGCACCACCAGCGTCGATGTGAGTGAGTTGCTCAGCCGCATGCTTGACTTCCGCCACATTCCTCATCAGGTGCTCAACGCCAAACTCCACCAGAAGGAAGCCGACATCGTCGCACGTGCCGGACAGAGTACCCTCGGAAAGGTCATCCTCACCGACAACGAAGGCAACAAACACGAAGAGGAACGCATGCTCGGCGCCGTCACCATCGCCACCAACATGGCGGGTCGTGGTACGGACATCAAACTCTCCGACGAGGTCAAAGCCGCAGGCGGTCTCGCCATCATCGGCACCGAACGCCACGAAAGCCGTCGTGTGGACCGTCAGCTCCGCGGACGTGCCGGACGTCAGGGAGACCCCGGCTCCTCCGTCTTCTTCGTCTCTCTCGAGGACAACCTCATGCGTCTCTTTGCTTCCGAGCGCATCGCCAAATTCATGGACAAACTTGGCTTCAAGGACGGAGAGATGATTGAGCACAAGATGATTAACAACAGCATCGAACGTGCCCAGCGCAAAGTGGAAGAAAACAACTTCGGCATTCGTAAACGCTTGTTGGAATATGACGATGTCATGAACAAACAGCGTACGCTTATCTATGCCAAACGCCGCCACGCCCTCATGGGCGAACGCGTCGGCATGGACATTGCCAACATGATTTGGGACCGCGTCATCAACATCATCGACCGCAACGACTATGTCGGCTGCCGCGAGGAGTTCATTGAGATTTTCGCCATGGAAGTGCCCTTCACGGAAGAGGAATTCAACGGAACGAAACGCGAAGAACTCTACGAAAAGACCTTCCAGGCGGCTGTCGCCCACTTCAAACGCAAAACCGACCGCCTCGCCGAAATTGCCAACCCCGTCATCAAGCAGGTTTTCGAAACGCAGGGAAATGTCTATGAGAACATCATGGTGCCCATCACCGACGGAAGACTCATGTATCAGATTCGCACGAATCTCAAAAAGGCATACGAGAGCGAAGCCAAGGAAGTCGTGAAGGACTTTGAAAAAGCCATCCTGCTCCACAACATCGACGATGCTTGGAAAGAGAACCTTCGCGAACTCGACGACTTGAAGAAGTCCGTGCAGAATGCTTCCTACGAACAAAAAGACCCGCTCGTGATTTTCAAACTCGAGAGCGTGAAACTCTTCGACGCCATGGTGAACCGCATCAACAACGAGACCGTCTCCACGCTGATGCGAGGACAGATTCCCGTCCAGGCACCCGAGGAAGTCAAGGAGGCTGCACCCGAACAGCGCACTCGCCAAGACAACCTCACCACTTCCCATGACTCGCTCGACAACGCCGGAGACCCCGAAGCGCGCGAGGCTGCGCAGCGCGACACCCGCCAGCAGGAACGCAGACCCATCATCAAGGACAACCTCCCCGGAAGAAACGATCCCTGCCCCTGCGGTAGTGGAAAGAAATTCAAAAACTGCCACGGCAAAGGCATCGTCTGATTCTTCCGAATGACCGAAGCGGGAAGTGCCGCCCCCTTCAAGAACACCCATCACAAAGAGTTGCTCCGGCGTTTCGGCTCCGGCGCAACTCTTTTCGCTTTTTGTAATTCCTAAATATTCCAAGAAAACATTCCTCTTTAGCGTTTCCTAAAGGGATGTTCCAAGAAAATTCCTCCACCATGAAAAACATTTCGTTCCACTTCCTCCGCCTACTCGCGCTCTTCCTCCTTCTCCCGTTGCTCCCCGTCCGCACCGTCGCACAGGAGACCTACGTCCCCTCGCCCGAAAACCTCGAAGCCCGAAAACTTTTTGCCGAGCGACGCTTCGGCATCTTCATCCACTGGGGAATCTACAGCCTCTTCGCACAGGGCGAGTGGTTCATGACCAACGCCAACATCAACTGCCGAGAATATGCCAAGGCGGCGCAGGCGTTCTATCCGCACCGCTTCAACGCCGAGCAGTGGATTGCCGCCTTCCGCGATGCCGGAGCGAAATATGTCTGCTTCACCTCCCGCCACCACGATGGCTTCTCTATGTGGAAAACCGACTGCTCGGACTACCACATCGGTAACACGCCCTACGGCAAGGACATCATCGCCCGGCTCGCCGACGCTTGTCATGAAAACGACATGGGCTTTCATCTCTACTATTCTCACCTCGACTGGACGCGAGAGGACTATCCGATTGGGCGCACGGGACGCGGCACGGGACGCAAGGGACAGGCGGACTGGAACAGTTACTTTCGCTTCATGAACAACCAACTGACGGAGTTACTGACGCGCTATGGCAAGGTCGATGCCATTTGGTTTGACGGAATGTGGGACCACGACCGGGACTCCGTGCCTTTTGATTGGCAACTCGCGCAGCAATATTCCCTCATCCATCGCCTCCAGCCGGCTTGTCTGATTGGCAACAACCACCACCTGACGCCCTTCCCCGGCGAAGACATCCAACTCTTTGAGCGCGACGTGCCGGGTGAAAACAAAGCGGGGCTTTCCGGACAGGAAATCAGCCGCCTCCCTCTTGAAACCTGCCAAACGATGAACGGAATGTGGGGCTACAAGGTGAGCGACACAAACTACAAATCCTCCGCGCAACTCATTCGCCTTTTGGCACGCACCGCTGCCAAGGGCGCGAACCTCCTCCTCAACGTTGGACCGCAACCGGACGGAAGCCTGCCCGAAACGGCACTTTCAAGACTGAAAGAAATGGGGGAGTGGTTGCGAGCCAACGGGGAGGCGATTTATGCCACGGAGGGCTGCGACTGGGTTGCCGGCGACACCGTTGTTTGTACGAAAAACGCCGATGCGCTTTTCATCCATCTCCTCTCTGAGAACGTGGACGCCGTCACAGGCATCCCTCTCGCCAAAAGACCAAAGTCTGTCACGGTTCTCACCTCCGGCGAGAAACTGCCCTTCACCTTCAAAAACGGAACACTGAACATCACCAATCTCCGAAATTTGCACCGAGGAGAAAATGCCGCCTCCCGCGCCGCCTCTTGTGCGGATCTTGTTCTCAAAGTGCGCTGACAAACTCAACTTGCTCCCTCGCCTTCAGCCTCGCCGTCGTTTCAGAACTCAAAAGGCTTCCCTTCATGCCAGCAAATATCTCATCACCGGTTGCAGCAATTGGTCGTAGAGTTTCTGCCCGTAGCGTTTCCTTGTCGCGGAAGCAGCCAACAGCATGGGCATGAACATAAAATCGGAATGATTGACCCATTGCCTGAATCCGTCATTAGGCTTGAGGGGTGTTCTAAAAATTAGGTTGAGTTGATTTTTGAGCTCTTAGAGATGCCTTTCTAAGAGAAAACCTTTTCCACACCCAAGGCGGTTTTTCGGTTTTAACACTTCTTGCTTTTGGCGACGAAATGTATTATATTTGTACAGAGATATGGGAGGAGCCTCGGCTTCTCCCTTTTTTCGTCATTTTCCCTTTAAAAACGGGGATTTTAGGAGCGCATCCGGGAAAAATTTGCCTTCCTCTAATTTTGATTTGCCTTCCTCAAATTTTTCTTTCCCTTCCTCTAAGTAAAACTAAGCACCGAGTAGGCAAAATTTGGAGGCGGAAAGTGTTCCCGAAGGTTAAAAATGTTAATGCCTAATCGCTGAAAAAACGCTCAAAATTGTTGGTTTTTTCGGCGTGCTCTTTCCTCTTTCCTCTCCAAGAATGCTCATGAATGGGTTCATCAAAGCGGCTTTCATTTTTGGGGGGCACGAATTGATTGTTTGAACAAGGATTGAACAAGGATTGAACAAGGATAGAACAAGAATTGTTCAGAATTAATGAGACAATTAATGGGCATTAATGGAGAAACATTTCTTGCTTGGAGCGCACCCTTTTTGAACCCCTTTTGAAACATTAATGTTCATGAATTTGATTCATTAAAAAGCCATTAATTTGTTTTGGAACACGAAACGCGCGAAATCTTCAGAAATTGAACGAATGAATGAAAGACAAAAACCGGAAAAACCCCTTGCGCTTGATGCAAACGGCTCTGACGAGCCTTTGATGCTGTGCCGGCTGGAAATTCCCGAGCAAGCTCTGAATTTTCAGTCTGCCACATCATCTCCCTGTCGGGTTGCATCCATCGCAAGGCGATAAACAAAACCTTTTCCCGGCAGGAACCGCATCTTATCTGTGAATTCATCAAGTGCAAAGCCGCAGCGACTAAGCCGCAGTAAGGCGGAGTAGGTGGCGAATTCATCGCACTACCATTGAACGGTTTATTTCTGTTTATCGCCTTGAAGAGAATGGCAGCCTTCTGAAAGAAGGCACGGGGGATGCTGTCGGTTGGGCGTTAAGAGCTTGCTCTTATAAGACCAAAACGGAAGCATCACAGCAGCGGCGCAGCCGTCATACTCTTCAAGGGGTTTTCTTGGTTGTCTTTGCCCCTTTTTATCACTTTGTCTCTTCCTCTCTTCGTCTCTTCTTCTCTTCTTCTCTTCCTCTCTTCCTCTCTTCCTCTCTTAGTCTCTTAGTCTTTTTGATTAACGAGCCAATTAATGGGCATTAATGGAAAAACAGTTCTTGCTAGGAGCGCACCTAAGAAAAACTGGGAGCGCACCTAAGAAAAACTAGGAGCGCACCCGGTTAAAACTAGGAGCGCACCCGGTTAAAACTAGGAGCGCACCTAAGGAAAACTAGGAGCGCACCCAGTTAAAATTAGCCTTTCAGCCCGTTGACAGCAAAAGTTTCTTAGCCTGGAGGGCTATACGCCCGCGAAGATGGCGGCGGGAGCCGCAGCGCCGAAGGCGCACTTTATTGCTGCAGCGAAAGGGCCGAAGTAAGGTGCCACAGGTGGCGTCCCCGTTGTGGTGCAGAGGAACGTTTTCTTTCTGTAGCCGCCATCCTTTTCAAGGGGGCGTCTTGGTTTGTTTTCTCAGCATTTTATGCGCTTCATCAGCGGGAACCTCTTCTCCGGGCAAAAAATGCCGTTTTCATCGATGGAAACGGCATTTTTTGCGTATTTACGCCCCAACCTACATGCACACCACTCACATCCCTACACAGCCCGCCAAACAGCCCTACACAGGCGACTGAGAAACCCTACACAGCCGGCAGCACAATCCTACACAATGTAGGGTTTTGTGTAGGATTCATGCACCAAACCCTACACACCTAACTACACTGATTTTCAAATGTTAAGTACGTTTTGTGTAGGATTTGCAAAGAATGTAGATAGGCCTTGAAAAACGTATAGGTATGTAAAGCGGAAACGCGCGTCGCGCGCGAATCCTTCACATTGGGAAGAGGGAAAATCAAGCGCCAAGAAGAGTTCAAAAGGGCGGTTTTTCGGTTTGAAAACGCTCTCCCCTCGTATTGTTGCCATTTCTTCCGATGAAAACGGTGTTTTTTGAGTTTTCCCTCAAAGGAACCACATTTACGGGGAGTTCCCCAAAATCTTGGAATCGGAAAGAAACAAGGAAGCGGTTAGACGCCATGAAACACTGACCGCTTCGTTCTGGGAAAACCTCAAAACGAAGCGGTCGTATGAAAAAATAGGGAAATGATTCGTTCTTAGTGATTTTAGAGTACTGAAAGTGTAACTCCTCTCCGAAGAGTCCCACGCTATCAGCATCTTTCAAGGGGTGTTCTAATTTATAGAAGCCCCCTCAAGTGTTCACGCGTTCTTGGTGCCCCGTTTCAGAGCGTTGAGTTCGCGTTGAATTTCTTGGCATTTGGGTCCGTTGCCCATGGCTTGATAGCGTTCGAGACTGTATTGCAGGGTGAACATCAAGCGGGTCTTTTCATTCGTTTTCTGTGTGTCCATTTTCTTTTCGTCTTTGTGGGGTGTGTCAAGATGACGATTTTGGTTTCGCTTCAAAGGTGCGTCAGAATGGTCAAAAGCCGAACGCCGAGGATGAGGGCGCAGGAAGTGAAGTATATGATCAATTCCGATAGCCACGCAGCAGATTGGCTTTTATGACACACCGCCCGGTTACACATCTTTTTTTGTTTAGTCTTTTCGTATAGTCTTTTAGTTATCGTGAAGCAAAGATAGTGCCATCCTCACCGAATCGCCAGCCTTTTCACGGAAAAACACCGGGCTGTTGCTAAAATTTCACGACTTGCCCAACACTCTGCAAAGCGCTCGTGACAAAAAGCCCTCACAAGGCTACTTCATTGCCTCAAAAAACGAACTGAGAGACTAAAGGACTAAGAGACTAAAAGTCAAAGAGTGGAAGAGAGAAAGAGACAAAGAGACTAAAAGACTAAAAGACAAAGAGACAAAGAGAGGAAGAGACGGAGGGAGGATCTTAGCCTTAAAGGCTAAGACACCTTTGCTGCTGACGTGCTGAAAGTCTTACGAGCGGGGGGCTGTGGTATGCTGCTCTTTCCGCCCGTTTGCGGAGGAAGTAGTGCGCCTTCAGCGCTGCGGCTACCGCCGCCATCTTCGCGGGCGTATAGCCCTCCAGGCTAATTTTTTCTTGCCTCCTACTATCCCCGGGCGTTGCCCGGGGTTAATCACAGTATAGCCTTCCAGGCTAAGATAGTCTTGCTGCACAGGTGATAACGGGAGAAAAGACTAAAAGACTAAGAGACAAAGAGAGGAAGAGACTAAGGGACTAAGAGACTAAGGGACTAAGGGACTAAAAGTCAAAGAGTGAAAGAGACTAAGAGACGGAAGGAGGAACTTCGCCTGGAAGGCTGTGCTGTGCCGGGGGGAACACTTGCAAGTGTGGTTACTTAGGGGGAGAATAAGGCAAGCAAGACTATCCAGCCTGGAAGGCTGTACTGTGCCGGGGGAACACTTGCAAGTGTGGTTCCTTTAGGGGAGAAAAAGGCAAGCAAGACTATCCAGCCTGGAAGGCTGTGCTGTGCCGGGGGAACACTTGCAAGTGTGGTTCCTTAGGGGGAGAATAAGGCAAGCAAGACTATCCAGCCTAGAAGGCTGTACTGTGCCGGGGGAACACTTGCAAGTGTGGTTCCTTTAGGGGAGAATAAGGCAAGCAAGACTATCCAGCCTGGAAGGCTGTACTGTGAGTAACCGAGGGCAACGCCCTCGGATATCGGCAACTCCCTTAGTATCAGCCTGGAGGGCTGTACGCCCGCGAAGATGGCGGCGGGAGCCGCCGCGCCGAAGGCGCACGCTGCGTGGATGCGACGGGCTGAAAGCCCAATCCAACCCGACAAAGGAGGGTTTGCGACCAGCCCAGGGCAAGTGAGCGAAGCGAACGACACCCTGGGTAGGCGACCATATCACGTTTCACGCCCTGCAAGGGCAAAAGCATAATTTATTCATCTATATTTCTGTCCTTAGTTTTTAAGGGGTGTTCTATAAATTACGGGATAAGGAACGTTCTAAAGAAAGTGCTTACGTTTTGGTCGGTTTCTTAGCGCGCCCTTTTGTAAGTTTCGTCAGTCACATAGCCAGCAAAGGGTTGTACTTGTTTAGCCTTAATCTTTCTTGAATTATACCCCGTCTGATATAATTGCAGAGATAAAACAACAAATTATACCCTTACTGATATAACATCAAATATTAGTGTTATATTTGTACCCGAAAAGGTATAGGAGCGTACTATAAATTACTGGATAAGGAACATTCAAAAGAAAGTACTTACGTTTTGGTAGCAGAGTGTTTATGAGTAATTCGTTTCTTAGCGCGCCCTTTTGTAAGTTTCGTCCGTCACATAGCCCGCTATGCTCCTTCGTCCACTGACAATAGTTCATCTCTAAGAAATCCGACTCAACCTAATTTTTAGAACGCCCCATAAAGTAAAAATGGTATGAATCATCTTTCGATTACGGTCAAGATGTTGCGAAAGCAATATAATCTGACCCAAGAAGAACTTTCGTTGAAATCGGGAGTAGGATTGCGCTTTGTGCGAGACCTTGAACAAGGCAAGGAAACACTACGTCTTGATAAAGTGAATCAACTTCTTGACTTTTTCAATTATGAAATGGTTGCCACTCAAAAAGACGATAATCAATGAGACAAGCCCATATATTTTATAAAAACCAATTGGCAGGTATTCTGACAGAAAACGATGCCGGGTATGAGTTCCGCTATTTGCCGGAATATCTCTCTCTTGAAAAAGCAAAGGCAGTCAGCATCACATTACCTTTACAAGAGGAAGCATATATAAGTCCTGTCCTATTCCCATTTTTCGACGGTTTGATTCCTGAAGGATGGTTGTTGGATGTTGCATTGCGGAATACAGACATCAGTATTCTTGACCGGATGTCTCTGTTGCTGACATGCTGCAAGGATTGTGTCGGAGCAGTTAGTGTTATTCCTTTGGAAGAAAAGGAGGGAAGCCATGTGTAAGTGCTTATATTGTTATCGTCCGCTCCTAAAGGGGGAAAAGGATATGCACACGGCTTGCATAAAGAAGTTCTTCGGGACAACCACATTGCCGGCTCTTGATTATACGACGGAACAACTTGATCGGCTTGCTCTGCAAATCATTCAAGACCAAACCTCTTTGACCGGAGTTCAACCGAAATTATCCTTGCACTTGAATGAGCATGAGGGCAGCAAACGATTGACTATTGTCGGGCTATGGGGCGGTTATATTTGTAAGCCGCAGACCTCGCAATATGAAATGATGCCTGAGGTTGAGGATTTAACCATGCACCTTGCAGAGGTGGCACGTATTGAGGTAGTCCCTCACACACTGATGCGGATGGCAGATAACACGCTATGCTATCTCACCCGCCGAATTGACAGGACTTCTGCCGGAGAGAAGATTGCGATGGAAGATATGTGCCAACTGACAGAAAGACAAACAGAGCATAAATACAAAAGTAGTTATGAGCGTATCGGCAAGGCTGTTTTGAGATACTCGTCAATACCTAAAATGGATGTCACCAATTTCTTTGAGGTGGTGTTTTTCTCTTGGTTGACAGGAAATAACGATATGCACTTGAAAAACTTCTCTTTGTATGAGGTGGCGGACATGATACGTTTAACCCCTGCTTACGATTTGCTAAATGCGGCTATCATCAATCCCAAGGATGATGAAGAGTTGGCATTAACCTTGAATGGTCGGAAGAAAAAACTTCAAAGAGAAGATTTTGTTAGGGCAGCAGCCACGCTGGGTATAGAGAATGTGATTGTTGAACGACTGATAAATAAGTATATCAAACTATTGCCTAAGTTTGAGGCTGTCATTCAAAACTCTTTCATCAGTGATGAATTAAAGGTAAAATATGACGAGTTGTTGAAGGAGCGGCTTGAGAGGATTTCGCAAAGACAATAGGAGTTCTCTACAAATTATGAAATAAAAAGTGTTCAAAAGGAAGCGCTTACGTTTTGGATGTGTTCAAAAGGAAGCGCTTACGTTTTGGATGCACAGTCTTTATGAGTAATTTGAGAAAATTGCTTCTTAGCGCGCCCTTTTGTAAGTTTCGTCCGTCATGCATTTATTTCAAAATATGCGTAATTTTGCGGTCGTAAATATAAGCGCAATATAAAATAAACGATAAAACAATCTATAAATTATAGCAAGGTATAAAATAAAATTTTGACATTATGGCTGACTATTACGAATATTCCATACCAGAATTGATAAAGCTGCTTGGAGCGAGATTCAAAGACTATCGTCTGCGCAGTAAGATGACGCAGAAGGATGTCTCTGAGCAATCTGGTATCACCATTACTACCATTCACAAGTTTGAGAACGGAACGTCAGGCAATATGTCGCTTGGTACGTTCCTATTGCTGATGAAGGCTATCGGCCAGATAAATGCTCTAGACGAACTGATGCCGGAACTTCCAGATTCTGCATATCTCATCAAGTCAGAAAAGAAGGTTCAACGAATTAGACATAAGAAATCATGATAACAAGCTCCCTTAAAATAATGCTCTGGGACAAGGAAATCGGTCGTTTGTCATGGGATGGCAGGAAAGGAATTTCGTACTTCGAGTTCAATCCTGCTGTTATCGGTGGCGAACTAAATCCTTTCCCTCTTATTGCTTCTACCAAGTCACCTGCAAGCCGTCGTCCTATCATGGGAGATAAGGAAATGAAACTTTACCGTAAGTTGCCTCCTTTTCTTGCTGATTCGCTTCCTGATGCTTGGGGAAATCAAGTCTTTGAATGTTGGAGAATACAGAACGGCATCCGAAATCAGGAAATCACTCCTCTTGAAATTCTCTCTTTCATTGGCAAGCGAGGAATGGGAGCATTGGAATTTATCCCTGAATCATCTGGCATTAAGAAGTCCGAACAACTCAATCTTAAAGCCTTGACGGACTTGGCTCAAAAGATATTCACTGAGCGTGAGAACGTAAAGATAATGCCAGATGAGTCTTTGACGATGCAATCCTTGATAGCTGTTGGCACCTCTGCAGGTGGCAGACAGCCTAAAGCCATCATTGCCATAAATCCAAAGACTGGTGAGATAAGAAGCGGACAGATAGCTGGGCAAAAAGGGTTTGAATACTGTATTCTTAAGTTTGGTGATCCTTCACGTTCTTCTGCTGAACTTGAATTGGCTTATTACAAAATGGCTACAGCTGCCGGTATCAACATGATGCCATGTGAACTTATTGAAGTTGAGGGACAGAATCACTTCATAACGCATCGTTTCGATCGTGATGAGGAACGTAAACTTCACATGCAGACACTGGCTGCCTTATACCCCGAAGCAGACAGCTACGAGAAACTGCTGATGGTATGTCGTAAGATGCGACTTCCTGAATCCACACAGGAAGAGGTATTTCGCAGGATGGTGTTCAACATCCTTGCCAACAACACCGATGACCACAATAAGAACTTTTCTTTCCTAATGGACGAAAACGGTCATTGGCAGTTATCGCCAGCATATGACATGACCTATATTTTCAATGTCGGAGGTTTCCTTCCAGAGACTATGCACTGCCTTATGATGCAAGGAAAGTTGCAAGGTCAAACCCTTGAAGATGCTCTTGCTCTCGCCAAAGATAATGGTATCAGAAAGGCAGAAACCATTATCAAAGAGGTTGCTTCTGCTATCTGTAAGTTCCGTAAATACGCAGAAGAATGTGGTGTAGGTCAGCAATGGATAGCTGCTGTTGAAACTTGCTTGAACAACCATTTGGCAAATTGGGGCTTCTTGCCTGATGGCAGTTCACCATCATTTGATATTGATGGCATTCTATATGAGAATGTACGTGTAGAACAAACTTACAAAGGCAATTTCCATCTTCTTTGCGAGATACAAGGAAAAGAGCGTAAGTTTGTTATATCAAAAAACAAAGCAGCGTATGCAGAGATTGAAGAAACAGGTACTTCCAACCTCTCGATAGAACAACTGCATACACTGGTTGAAACATACCTCGCTAAGTAAATCTACATATTGATACTACATAAAGAGCGGCTTCGGTCGCTCTTTTTTATACCTTCTCCTTACTGAAGGAAAAATGTCTTTTTTACATTCGAAAGTATGGGTAATAGACTTAAATGCTCAACGCTGATTTGCTGCACCAGTTTCATCTGCGTATTATAGATCTTGTCCATATAACGATAGATGCGATTGAGGTCAACATCCTCATTATAGTATGATTTCAAGTACTCTACTGTGGCAAGTTTGCTCCTTGGTTGTGACACTCTTGCTATCACAAGATGGCGCAGTATATCATCAGGAATACTATTAAATCCTATACTGTCATAAACCTGATTTAGCAAAAGCTGTGTGCCGTTAATAAGAACCGAATCCATATTGGCAAGAACTCTCTCCGTTTCTTCAAGTTCTTTTCCGCGACGATTATCAAAGTCCAGTTCAAGTTGACCATCATGCGTCCGTAACCATGAATGTGCTTGCTGGAATAACTCGTCAGTTTCTTCAGCATACTTTGCTACTCCAAACTTCTTCACTTCTGTGAACTTTCCATGCGCCTTGCTTACCACCACGACACTTATCGTACCTGAGCGGTTGATTTTCTTACGTACGAACATGGTATAAAGGTAATAGAAAATATGCTTGCGTCACCCTGATTCACCCATTTAAATAGCATAATCCATTGATTTTCAATGTGCGCTATTTGATGGCGCAAAAAAGTGATGAAGTCAGGAGAATATTGGTTTAAGAACCTTCATATAACTTCTTATAATTCTTTATGTCTAGGAATCAAATCATCTCGATGTTGTTTCACATCATCTTTTGTCCATTCTGTACAGGTGCATTGCTGATTGTCCTTGTCAAAATGCTTGTGAATCAGGCAGGCCAAGGTGTAAATGGATGTCCATTGCGCTTTAACGTCTGTTCCAAAGACACGATAATCGTCCGCAAGATCAATACCTATGACATTAGGGTGAGAGTCGAACCGGTTGCGAATATATTTTCGTAGCACCGTATCCTTTCCTTTTCTGTATTCAATATAGGGTTCGATGTCATGTTCCTTCTTCATGGTTGTGCACAAGTCGTCATAGAATGCTTGCAGGGTATCATGGTCATCGCAGCCCGTGCAATCACATATCGTGTTCTCCCTTTCGGTGTCATCAACCTCCATTACCACTCGTATCTTCCGATGTTTTGTTGCTTCCTCATTGGGTGTCTTGGCAGTCATAAGGAGAATGACCCAGTTGTCCTTGCAATCAGCACAAGCCTTGATGTCGTCAACAAACTGATGCAACTTGGGGTAGTTTTCCTTATCGTTATACTGATTATCGCGAATGCCCAACACGATACACCTATTCTCATCCTTGTCTGCATTTGAAGACAAGTGTTCGTTTATTACTACCTTGAAACCACCAATACGAGCAAGATGATAGGCGAAATAGCCCAATCCAGCCTCAACGGCAGCCGTAGGAGCTACTATTGTAACAGTGCTTCCTTTCGCACCCTTACAGTCGTTGTCGCTAAGGTTGGTATAGCCATAGCTACTTTCTTCACCATAACACGACTCCACCGCCATCATCTCCGGCTTTATGCCTCCTGTTGTGGTAAGCCATGTGGAAAGATCACGAAGTCTGAGGTTAGGGCAACTTCTCACTGCGCTGATTATGTCATTCTGGTTTATGTCAAGGTTAACCATAATCTCTGTGAAGCGATACCACCGTCTTGGCCAGAATCTTACCCCCTTCAGCAGAGAGCAATGAGTATGCATGGAGCGTATTATCTTGTCAGCATTCTCCTTGTCCTCCTTTGCTTTCTTGTCATCGGCCATAGCTTTGCGGAAGCCATTTGCCACCAAACCGGCAGGAACGGCAAAGATGAGAATCTTGATGATAGAAATGATGATGGCGACGAAGCGGCCCAAAATAGTGATAGGCTCACCCGGCGAGAACTTTCCCGGATTGCCGAGGTAACTCATTACGCCCCATACGTAGGGGTCATACCAGTTGGCATACACATCGGGTTGTGCTGTATGCTCAACGAAGTAGAGAACAGTGCCAAGCACAAAAGTGGCAATAACCAAAACCTGCAACGAGGCCCACATATCAGCCTTCGCTGCCTTCAGTCCTTTCCAGAAGAACTGTATTCCCTTGAAATGATTTTTAATATTCATGTTCTTTATTATTAACCTTAATAACCATCGTTTCTTTTCCCGGATCAGTAGCCATAGCCTTTAGTCAGCAAGTCCTCCGAAACAGGTGCATTCTCAGTTTTGGCAATATGTCTGTTCAGTGTGTCGGCAATGATCTGGAGCTTGTCAAACCTGCCGTCGTTCCAGCATGTGAGGGTATATGACACACGCAGCGAGAAACTGTTTACTACCTTACCCAGGTGATAGGCTATATTACTTTTGGGGAGACAGTAGTCGTCGTGCTGACAGACCTTCAGACCGAAATGCTTATCCATCATCTCCTTTATCTCACCGTAGAGAGATGTGAACGTACCCTTGTCTCTTATCGTATCATCAGCGGAATCCAGCGTGTCATCGCCTTTCATCCTGCCGTGTATGAAATGCAGGGCGCTGCTCTTCTTACTCGTGCATGATAGTGGGAATACACACCATGCGTCAGCCTTTGAAGTCAATGTCTTGAGGTCTTCGAGGAACAGCGTCAGGTTCTGGTCATTAGCATCACCGCCAATGTTGTAGAAGCTCGTTGGCTCGTCTCTGTCAGTCTCTATCTCTTTGCTGATGTAGTTGAATCCACCTATCAACGCGAGGTAGTAGCTGAACGATCCCATACCTGCCTCGCTGTAGCTGCACGGACTGGCAATCGTTATGCGTGAGCCACGGTCTATACAACAACCATAGGGGCGGTTCACCATGAAGTGTTCTACAACGATTCTGTCTTCGGGCTTCTCTGATTCTGGGATTGTAGTAGCCATGTTACGCAGGCGGAACTCTGGCAAGTTCTCCACGTTCTGGATTATCTCGTCCATCGTCATACCCTGCTTCACCTGTATGTTTACCACAGGCACCTTCCTTGGTACGACCCAATACTTTTGATGAAAACTCGTCTCGCGCGAAAGTGTCCTGCGGAATGATTTTCTCAAACGCTCTGTCATCTTCTCGCTCTTCAATGCTTTCAGCTCATCTATGTAGCTTGCGGTGATGATGCCCGATGGCAGGGCAATGATGGCGATGCCGAACATTGCCGAGAGCATGCTTATTATCCTTCCCGCATCTGTTGCAGGACACATATCGCCATAGCCTACCGTTGTCAGTGTCACTGCCGACCAATACAGGGCATCGAAGAATGTAGTGAATGTGGTGTCGCCTGTCTCCGGATTATATTGCGGTTCGACATTGAACATCACCAATGCAGTGATAAAGATGTAGCATACTGCAAATAGCAATACAGAGCCAAGCACCTTACGTTCCTTCTTCAGTACGTTGAAGAACACCAGCATCTGCGAAGAGTAGCGCAAAGCCTTCAGCAGACGGAACATCTTCAGCAGTCGTGCTGTCCTTGCCACCTTGAATGTCTCGCCCAGGATGTTGAAGCTTGGCAGTATGCTCAGCAGGTCTATGATAGCCCAGAAGGTAAAAGGATACTTGATGAATGCTGCCGTACCCTTTCCCTGCCTTACATCCGCCGTAGCCCATCGCAACAGGTAGTCAATGATGAACACTGCCGTGGTGATAGTCTCTATGTATTTGAAGACAGGGTATTCCTCCCAGAACATCAACGGCACCACGCTCTGTATTATCATACAGAGCATGAATACATCATAGATGTGGCTCCAAAAGCTGGAGCCATCATCTTTCTCTATTATCTGGTAAATCTGTTTGCGCGTCATAGGTTTAATGTTTAATCAGCATATCCGCTGTCTGCTTCGCCGAGGAAGCGGAGATAGCGGTTTGTCTGTACGGTGATGCTGTTGCACTCACTGATCAGTTCATGCCAACGAGGATCATCGTCAGCCATCGTTTTTGTCAAGGCATCTATCTCTGCCATGCGCTTGTCCAGCGCCTCTATCTTTGCGCGTATCTGCGCCTCACGTTCTGGGGACATAGTGTATTATTCGCTTTCTGTTGGATTAGTTTTTTTCAATTATATTCTGAATTTTTTCTTGAAGTTCTTCATCATCTGCAGAAGTTGCATATTCCAGCAGAGTATCATATAGCCATCGATGTTCTCTATCTATTTTATCTTCACATAAGAAGCAATCACCGTGCATTGGGTGTTCCTTAACAATAATAGCAACTCGTCCCAAACCATTCTTCCCGTTTGTCTCAAGTGCTGTAAGTGCCTCTTGAATTACAACATATTTTTCTGCATTCAGATAATTGTCGTGTGCATGTCGTACTCTCATCTCAAAATTTGCATACTCTTCAAAAGAATCTTTCCCTTTCGATTCTGGTGGGCATTGAGTGCTCGCTTTTGTATATATGTCTCGCAGTTGCGACACTACGCCATAGGCCTTTGCAAATTCCTTGTTCTCACAAGCCTCTCTATACTCTTGCTCTAACTCTGCGCTCTTCTTTTCCGCATTGTCACCGCAACTTGCCAATGCAATACCCATTGCACACAGCATTACAATCTGATAAATCTTCTTCATTTTGATTATGTTTCTAATTTATTATCTATAGAATATTTAGCTGTTGTTTCAAACTTGTCATACGGAGAGACAAATCCTTTACGCTACTAAATGGTTGCCCATTACTATTTGTTCCCCAAATAAGTTTCTTTCCATTATCAAGATTAAAGCCTCTCAAGTAATCATGTGGTGAATTAGTACTGTCAAAATCAGCATTATGTCTTGTACACTTATTTCCTTTGGCATTAACAAAATGTTTGGCAATCTCTGTTTGATTCACAGCGATAATAATAATATCAGGATTGAGGATATTCATTAAATCATCAAACATACCGCTACATGCAGAGCACAATACGCTTCTTTCTCTTTTCTTCATACCTCCCCACACGGGATCCGTGGCAAGAGGAGCATAGATATCAACGTGGATGGCTGTATGTTTGAGTATATCATTTTTGTTCTCTGATATCAATTTGTCAGGAGCTTGAACATTATAGCTTGCACATAATTCATTCAAGACACGTTCGTTATGCTTGAACCATTTTGAGTAAGGCCGATGTTTGAAATAATCATTCATCGCATCGGAATAAGCTGAAACATCCTTGGCGGTTAATGTTTGATAATTCCAGAGTTGCGTTGCTTTGGGAAAGCGTAAAGTTATATCGTATGGTGCGTTCTTATTGTCCTTAAATTCCCAGCATGAAGGATTCAAGCCTACAGTCACGATTTTAAGTTCAGATTCCTCATAAGCCTTCATATCCCCAAACCATAGTATGGGGATAGAAGGATCTACCACATTGGGTAAAGAATATCTATTAGCCAATTTAGTCCAATATGACGATATAAATGTTTTCATCATTATCTGTTATCAAGATATAATTTAAACGCTCCCAATATTTGCGCGTATCTGCTCATTGTGTTTGGGGACATTATATGATGTATCTAATTTATTTATAAACCGTGAGCCCAATGAATGTTTTCTTGCTCCTCCATATAATTAATCAAAAACTCCGTTCTGCACAGCCTCATGGTATTTTCTTTGTGCTTCGTCTTTTGTGTTAGAATTGTATCGAACACAGGACTCTTCATCCGTCATACATTCGTCTTTGAATTGTGACAATGCAAGCTTGGCCATTTTGTCATTTTTCATTGCAATCGCAATACTCAGTATCTTATCACAAACTGTATTGTTACATCTTACTGATTCTGAATATAGGAAGTAATTCAAACACTCTCTTTGAGATTCTGCATTTCCATCAATAAAATAAAGTTCTTTGCCTTCTTGGTATTTTATACCCAGATTAGGTAGTTCATTTAGTATGAAAATTATTTTTGTGTCAACCTCTGAATTGTTATCTGACATCAAATACATAACCTCAGAACAATAGATATCTTTTATTGCCTCAAAATAGGTTTGCGCTTTGGATTCAACGGACATACGCTCATCTTCCAGAAATTCTTTACCCTTTGCCAATTGTTCAGCTCTTTCTTCCTCAAAATCCATTCCCAGTTGTTTAATGATTTTATGAGCAGCTTCATAGTCACCATTTTGTACAGCTGTCCTGTAATCTCCTTTATAATTATTCCAGGAAGGTGTGGAATTTCCACAACTTGCAATTGCAATACTCATTGCACAAAGTATGATAATCTGATAAATCTTTTTCATATTTAGTCTTGACTTTTAATGTTGATTATTCTTGTTGGACAAGACAAACTTGCGTTTTCCCTTGGGAGTTCTATACAAACTCGATAAGTGTATGTCTAAATCATTATCTTCAATATTGACATCACCCACTGCAATGTTTGAGTACTCCTGCTTTAATGAATCTTTTATTTGAGCAATCTTAGTGCCCCTGTCTTCTTCCTTTCTTATTTGGGGATCTATACAAATAGACTCTATTGCTTCGTGTATATTGGGTATCTTAATAGAGACACCATTTTCTGTTATATCTTCATTATTGACAGCAAAGAAGCGCAGCTCTCCCTCGTATTCAAAAGCGTTGTATTTGTATGATAAAGGCTTAATCAGTCTTGTAATGTCTTCTGGGGAACAAGTACATTGTTTTTCACTTCTCACGAAAGCATCTCTGAAGCTTTGCGATTCAATACATTTCCTGATATTGTGGTATGTATCCGCATAAGACTGATATTTTATTTCAGACACGTAGAAGTCGCAATCAGAAAGTTTCATCAGCTGTAGAAGTTTATCGTAATCAAATTTCACCTGAACAAGAAAATCTTCTGGATTTCTTGAATATACCTTCCACTGCGCTTCGCAAGCATACCTTTGGGCAAAGCATGTAGCAACAAGTTTCTTTCGTAATGGATAGTCAAATTGCTCTCCATCCACATTATATACACTTGTTGTCACAAGGCTCTCAAAGGAATCATCCCATGCTTCAGGTAAAGAGAACCATAGCATACAATCCTGTATCATTTGGATGGCGTGCTTATGATTCATGTATTTATATACAAACTTTCGATGTATGTTCCTTATTTCTCCCATATTTTGGACTCAGATTATTCCTCTTCGTTAGAATCATCGTCCACAGATGTACCTGCAAGTTTTTGGAGACGATTCTCCAATTCCTCATTGCCCATTGCTACGGCGATGTCAATTAAGTCGGCATATACCCACTGTGCATCGTGCTCTTTTACAACCATAGAAATTTTCACAAGACCATCAAGTCCTTGAGACTCAAGAATGTATGTCGCTTCTTGTAACACGACATAATGTTCTGCTTCTTCGTAGTTATTCTTAAGATTGTTATATTGGGCTGTTTCGTCTCCACAATCAAATTTAATTGCAGTTCCGTTTTGGTTCTGATATTCCTGCATTTCCTTCTTTAGTTCATTAACGAAAGAATAAGCCTTTTGAAACTCGTGCTGCTCACAAGCCTCTTTGTAATTTTCCGTAGTGTAATTTTCCGTAGTCGAGCCACCTCCACAACTTCTTGCAATTGCAAAACCAATTGCACAAAGTATGATAATCAGAAAAATCTTTTTCATGTCTTTACTTTTTTGTTTGTTCGTTTACTATATTTACTATATTTCATTCACTAATCTTCCTTACTTCCCCAGAAAATGGTCCATCACTCTGTTTGCTAGACCGAAACCACCGTCCCAGAGTTTGCCTAAACCGAGGAAACCGCCAGTGTTGGCGTTCTTCTTGCCCTCGGCATTCGCCTGAGCAACGCTTACGCGGGCATCTGCCTTGATGCGCTCGATAGTTGCTTGTGCCTCATAAGGAGCCTTTATCTTCTCTACCTGAAGTTCTTCCATTGCGAGTTGATGAGCCTTATCACGCTCCTCCTTCTTTACATCTGCAACGTGCTTGAGGTAGTCATCATAGACTTTCTTTGCACGAGCGTAGGAACTGCTGCGAACTGGAATAACCTTGAGGTATGCGCCAAGACCAGGAACGTATTCCTCGCCAGCCTCGGCAATGGCACCCTCCAGTTCGCCAAGCAGTTCGGCAGCCTTCTCCTCAAAGAACATATCGCTGACCTCCTTGTTACGCTTCTCGGCATATGCGTATGTAGCTGAAGCCTGTGAAGGAACGGAAGAAAGAAGAGCCATAGCGAGGGCGTAGTTGCGGTTGCCAACAGCCTCATCTACAATCTTCTTTACGTTTGCTGTGCTGCTATACCACTTGATGGCACGCTCGCTGGCAGTAGAGAGCATCTTCTGCATGTCGGCAGTATTCTTCAGTTCGTTCATAGCCTTGCTTGCTGCATCATCGAAGGTTGAGCCAACGCCTGTTATTGTCTGTGAGGACGATGCGTAGATGTCATTGGTGATGAAGTTGCCACAGTACATCGTAACCTCATACTTCACGATAGCCTTCTGCGGTGCAGAACCCGTAAGCTCACGCTGTACGCAATCCACTCGGCTCACCATAGCCAGCACAGGATTCTTACAAAGACCGCTGATGCCGTGTTGGCTGGCAATCTGTATCATCCTTGTACCAAGTTTGTCGCTAGCAGCCTGAGGCAGGTTTGTGTTGATGGCTGGAGGAAGCACGCTGAATGCAACACCATGATTGCTGAGGATGCTGTCGATGTTAATCTCCTGTGCCAGCTCGTTGTGCTTCTGTGCTATGGCCTCTTCGCGTTCATCTTCACTCAGCGAAGAGGTGCGCTCTTTTGGTGCGAACTTCGTACCAGTACTCTTTTCGTTGTTACCACTTCCGCCACAAGATGAGAGGGCGATTGCTGTTGCTATTATATATAAATATGTGTATTTCATATCTTAGATGCCTTTAACTGTTAATACTACTTCGCCAAGTCCCTGAGAGTTGTTTGTACTCTGAAGACCAAGATTCTTGCGAAGGTACTTCTGAAGTTCGCGAGTAAAGTCATACACACCATACTGTGTACCATCCTCCTGAAGCAGAGGAATGCGAACATTGACGAAGTAGAGTTCGTTGTTTGTGTTGCGCTGCATCTTGCAGGCACCCTTCACAGTCTTAGCCTTGATGAAATCCATCACCCAGTCGCTGTATGTATCACCCTCTATGCTCTGGTCCTGTAGGCTCACGTTGCTTTCCTCATCTACAACAATGCGTACAGTCACCTCGCGACCACGAGTGAGAATGTCAGAGAAATACTTCTGAATATCGCTCATCAGGCCAGGGAGTTTCTCGCTGAGGTTATTTTGGATAATCTCTGTAGTTGATTCGCCCTTGATGTTGCTTGTTGTTACCGTTGCGATGCTCTTGTTGGTATAGGCATCAAGTGCAGTGAGAGTGTAACTCACGTTCTTGTTCTTGTAGTCATGGCTTGTGAGTGAAGATGACTTGTAGTAGTTCATCTCCAGGATGATGTCTGGCTGTGCTGTCTGCAAGAGCTGCGTCTTGGCATCCTGCTTCAAACCATCAGCCATGTCGGTAGCTGCCTGAGTGTCAAGCTGCTTGAGTGTCTGCTCAAAGTCGGCAAGTGGGTAGTTCTGCTTGTTGAAAGCATCCTGAATGAACGATGCCAGACGAGGGAAACGGTCATCGGCAAGCAGATACTTCTTGTAATCGCGAACGATAAACTTTTTGCCCTCGATAGTTGTTTCCTTCAATGCACCGAAGTTCTTCAACGTCTGGTCTGCAGGAATCACCATAATCTGTGGCAATGCCTGCTGGATGGCATTCACATCACCATTTACATACTCATCCATGTTTCCGCTTGCACCTTCTGCAAGCGATTGATTATTGTTGCCATTGCCACCACAGGAAGCGATGAACAAAGCAGAGATTGTGAAAAGTGTAATCTTAAAAGTTTTCATAATAAATTGTAATTTTGTAAACGTTTTTAAAGGACTTATACACATCACTTCCCAAATCTGCGCAGGTTAGGATTGATGGGATAGATACAAAGATTGTGTAATTGTAATGAAAGTGCGTGCGTCACTTGTTATTATGAGCCTACAGATACCCAATAAGGCAATTGGTTATTAGTTTAAGGTATGACTACAATAATAAAAAGGTGGGTATCCACTTCTGACATTGCCATTGATCATTTACTTGAAATTTCCTACGTTTCATCTAACCAATAGACAAAGCATCGATGACGCTTTTACATTATGTAGTGTCCTTCCCATATAGTCTGACCTCTGTCAGATGCCCACCACCCTTAACAAGATTTGTCATCCTTCTTGGTTGGCACAGCGTGGGTATATACACTACAAAAATACACATTTTCCAAGAATAAATAGGTAAAGATGCATTAAAAGTCTTCACTTGGATGGTTATTTTTGAATATATAAAGGATAAAACGGCTCTTATAAATGCTTTTCCTACAATAATATTTATTAGATTAAAAGAAAATTATACAAACGACTGGTTGTTTATAATCTAAAAAAACATTTCCTTTCTGGTGTTCATAAATCCACTTCCCACCTTTATCTAAGTTTTCTACAAGAAACTGTATAACAATACTTAGTTAATTATACATTTAATCGTCTAAAATTCAATGAGTTGCATTAACGATATATAACTAATAAAA
>NZ_JADYUH010000167.1 GCF_021531665.1 Prevotellamassilia timonensis | reverse complement strand
GTCTCATTAATTTCTGAACAAATCGTGAACAATTCATGAACAATTCTTGTTCAATCCTTGTTCAATCCTTGTTTAATCCTTGTTCAATCCTTGTTCAAACAATCAATTCGTGTTCCAAACAAAATCAATTCGTGTTCCAGAAAACAATTCGAGTTCCCAAAACAAAATGAAAGCCGCTTTGATGAAACCATTCACGAGCATACTTGGAGAGGAAAGAGGAAGAAGCGCGCCGAAAAAAACAACAATTTTGAGCGTTTTTTCGGCGATTCGACATTAACATTTTTAACCTTCGGGAACACTTATCGCCTCGTAATTTTGCCTACTCGGCGCTTAGTTTTACTTAGAGGAAGGGAAAGAAAAATTTGAGGAAGGCAAATTAAAATTA
>NZ_JADYUH010000166.1 GCF_021531665.1 Prevotellamassilia timonensis | reverse complement strand
GCAGCGGCGCAGCCGCCATACTCTTCAAGGGGTTTTCTTGGTTTGTCTTTGCCCCTTTTTCTTTTTATCACTTTGTCTCTTCCCCTCTTCCTCTCTTCGTCTCTTCGATTAACGAGACAATTAATGGTCATTAATGGAGAAACATTTCTTTCTAGGAGCGCACCTGGGAAAAACTAGGAGCGCACCTAAGAAAAACTAGGAGCGCACCTGGGAAAAACTAGGAGCGCACCTAAGAAAAACTAGGAGCGCACCTGGGAAAAATTAGGAGCGCACCTAAGAAAAATTTGCCTTCCCCTAATTTCTCTTAGCCTTCCCCTAGTAGTCTGTAAAGTCTAAAAAGTGACAAAACAAGTTACTTAACCAGCAATCACACTGGACGTTTATCTG
>NZ_JADYUH010000165.1 GCF_021531665.1 Prevotellamassilia timonensis | reverse complement strand
GCATTCGCCTTTTTCGGAACGTATATTTGCAAACGGGTTCGGGTAGTATGAATCTCCGTTCCAATAGGCTTGTAACTCCAAAGGATTCATCTTGACGCTTCGGTCAAGACAGGGTGAGGTATTACCTTTTCTGAACGTCTTTCTGAACGCCTTCTCGGACGGTTTCCGAACGCCTTTCTCGGACGGTTTCCACATACTACTCCGAACCTTTCAGTTCTGTAACAAGCTCAAAATTACATATTTATGAAAAACAAAAGTTTGAAGATCCTTTTGGCGAAAAGATTAGTCAAGGACATCTTCGCAAATCTTGGGGACCTCTGCGCGTTGATGGCGAAGGGTCCCCTCCCGATGAGAAAGAAATACGAGTGGCAGAACCCCGACTTCTTCG
>NZ_JADYUH010000164.1 GCF_021531665.1 Prevotellamassilia timonensis | reverse complement strand
CTCTTATAAGACCAAAACGGAAGCATCACAGCAGCGGCGCAGCCGTCATACTCTTCAAGGGGTTTTCTTGGTTTGTCTTTGCCCCTTTTTATCACTTTGTCTCTTCCTCTCTTAGTCTCTTAGTCTTTTTGATTAACGAGCCAATTAATGGGCATTAATGGAGAAACTTTTCTTGCTAGGAGCGCACCCGGTTACAACTAGGAGCGCACCTAAGAAAAACTGGGAGCGCACCCGGTTAAAACTAGGAGCGCACCTAAGAAAAACTAGGAGCGCACCCGGTTAAAAATAGCCTTCCAGCCCGTTGACAGCAAAAGTTTCTTAGCCTGGAAGGCTATACTGTGAGTAACCTCGGGCTGCAGCCCGGGGTTAGTAGGCTGCAAGGAAAGATT
>NZ_JADYUH010000163.1 GCF_021531665.1 Prevotellamassilia timonensis | reverse complement strand
GCGCAAACTATACACAAACTATACATTGAACCATACATTGAGGCGTTTCAAACCCTACACAGCGAGCGTACGCAAAACTATACACGAAGCGGAACACAAACCCTACACAACGGCGTCCAAAGCACTTCCACGGGGGTGTTATATAAACCCTCATATATAACCTTATGTCGAAGTTTGAAAAGCCCTTCCCTTTAGGGAGGGGTTGGGGTAGGCTTCCGCCGCTCCAAAAATCCAACAATTTTGAGTCATTTTTCAGCGATTTGATATTAACATTTTTAACTTATCGGAACACTTTCCTCCTCCCAATTTTGCCTACTCGGCGCATAATTTTTCTTTGCCTTCCTCTAATTAAAATTAGAAGAAGGCAAATTTTAACCGGGTGCGCTCCTAATTTTTCCTGGGAGC
>NZ_JADYUH010000162.1 GCF_021531665.1 Prevotellamassilia timonensis | reverse complement strand
GGAGCTTGCTCGGGAATTTCCAGCCGGCACAGCATCAAAGGCTCGTCAGAGCCGTTTGCATCAAGCGCAAGGGTTTTTCCGGTTTTTGTCTTTCATTCATTCGTTCAATTTCTGAACAATTCGTGTTCCAAAAACAAGATTTTTCTCCATTAATGCCCATTAATTGTCTCATTAAATGCCCCATTAATTTCTGAACATTTCGCGCGCTTCGTGTTCCAAAACAAATTAATGGCTTTTAATGAATCAATTCATGAACATTAATGTTTCAAAAAGGGTGCGTGAATAATTCATGAACATTAATGTTTCAAAAAGGTGGTTCAGAAAGGCGGTCCTTCTCGTTCAAACCGTCTCCACCTGCTTCCGGCTGACACAGTAGAACACGCCCTTCGCGGTGCGCTTCTTCAGTACGCC
>NZ_JADYUH010000161.1 GCF_021531665.1 Prevotellamassilia timonensis | reverse complement strand
CTCCTAGTTTTTCTTAGGTGCGCTCCCAGTTTTTCTTAGGTGCGCTCCCAGCAAGAAATGTTTCTCCATTAATTCCCATTAACTGTCTCGTTAATTCTGAACAATTCGTGAACAATTCGAATTCAAACAAAATCAATTCGTGTCTCCCCAACAAAAACAATTCGTGCCCCCAAAAAACGAAAGCTGCTTTGATGAACCCATTCATGAGCATTGATGGAGAGGAAAGAGGAAGGAGCGAGCCGAAAAAATCCAACAATTTTGAGCCATTTTTCAGCGATTCGACATTAACATTTTTAACTTTCGAGAACACTTTCCGCCTCCCAATTTTGCCTTCTCGGCGCACAGTTTTTCTTTGCCTTCCTCAAATTTTACTTTGCCTTCCCCTAATTTTTCTTTGCCTTCCCCTAATTTTTCCCG
>NZ_JADYUH010000160.1 GCF_021531665.1 Prevotellamassilia timonensis | reverse complement strand
TTTTCAAGGGTACATGCATTTCCTTCAAACCCTACACAGTTCGGGTTTAAATTCTGATAATCATAGGGGTTAGGTGTGTAGGGTTTGGTCTGCAAATTCTACACAAAACCCTTCATCGTGTAGGGTTGCGCGGCGGAGTGTGTAGGGTTGTGGTGAAGCAAAAAATATAAATGTAAGGTTGGGTGGAAATATGCAAAAACGCGGTTTTCATCCTACATTTTTGCTCTTTGAACCTGCATCGCTGAGAAAAGTTTTGCCTACTCGGCGTGCAGTTTTACTTAGGGGAAGGCTAAGAAAAATTTGAAGAAGGGAAAGAAAAATTTGAGGAAGGCAAATTAAAATTTGAGGAAGGCTAAGAAAAATTTGAGGAAGGGAAAGAAAAATTTGAGGAAGGGAAAGAAAAATTTGAAGAAGGCAAA
>NZ_JADYUH010000159.1 GCF_021531665.1 Prevotellamassilia timonensis | reverse complement strand
CAATCACGGAAGCAGTAATCTCCCAAACTTGTGACGGAGTTGGGAATGGTGATGGAGGTCAAACTGCTGCAACTAAAGAAGCAGTCAACTCCCAAACTCGTGACGGAGTTGGGAATGGTGATGGCGGTCAAACTGCTGCAATCCCGGAAGCAGTCAACTCCCAAACTCGTGACGGAGTTGGGAATGGTGATGGAGGTCAAACTGCTGCAACCATAGAAGCAGAAACTTCCCAAACTCGTGACGGAATATGTGATGCCATCATAGGTCACTGTTTCAGGAATCACTACGTCGCCGGAGTATGCATTATTATACTCTCCATCATAAGTGACCGTAGCCGTCTTGTTGGCTGCATCCAGATTGTAGAAGATTCCATCTACCTCTGCGTCATGAGCCCGGGCAGAAAGGGAAAGACATAAAAG